>JBKPHT010000137.1:0-65514 GCA_046730015.1 Actinomycetota bacterium | reverse complement strand
GGGCGCCCCGGTGGGCCCGCAGCGCCGCCCCCGCGGCGGCCCCCATGCCGGCGGCCGTGGCCACCCCGGCGGCCTCGGGCCCGCGCGAGTCGGGGCCGGGGGTGTCGGGACCGGGGGTATCGGGTCCGGGGCCGGGGGTGTCGGGGCCGGGCGGCGGTGGTGGCACGGGGGCGACGCTACGGCGCTCCGGTGCGGTGAGGCGATAGAGGTCGTTCTTCGGTTCCCGAGGCGATAGCGGTCGGCCCCCGACCCCTATCGCCTCGGGAACCCGGATGCGATCCCTATCGCCTCGGGAACGACCGGACGACGGCACGGTCGGGGGGTGGGGTCAGGCGGTGACGATGGCCTCCAGCTCGGCGCGGTCGGGGCCCGGGGCCTCCGGCGGGGAGCCGGCGGCGGCGGCCGCCTCGGCGATGCCGGGGCGGGCCCACAGGTCGACCGACCGGTGGAGCAGCATCCGCATGGAGACGTGGGCCCGCAGCAGGTCGGGGTCCACCGCCGCGCCCCGGCGGAGCGCCTCGTCGCGGTGCCACGCCGGGTCGTCGGTCTCGTACGGGCGGCCGGCGATGCAGGCCTCGATCTCGGCCAGCCGGTGCCGGTCGAAGGTCAACGTGTCGCGGTAGAGCGGCTCGAGGTCGGTCATCGTGACCTCGTCCCACCGGCGGGCGAAGGCGATCGGGTCGGACGCCGGGACCTCCCGCAGCACGTCGCGCAGCGCCACCGCATGGAGCAGCGCCAGGCTCGCACCCCGCCCGACCGACGGGTTGGTGCAGGCCCAGGCGTCGCCGACGGCGGCCACGCCGGTGGCGACGGGGTCGCCGTCGCGCTGGTAGCGGCGGTGCCGGTCCTCGATCTTGGCCATCACGTCGACGCCGCCCAGGGGCTCACCCTCCAGCCAGTGGGCGATCAGCGGGTAGTTCTTCACCACCCGGCTGAACACGTCCTCGTGGCGGGCGGCCCGCATGACGCGGTCGGTCGCGCTGGTCACGATGCCGACCCCCCAGGTGCCGTTGTCGGCGGCCAGCGTGAGCAGCGAGATCGACCCGTAGGGCTGCAGCGGCGGGCCGAACAGCGGCGGCACCGACCCGTCGGCGGAGCGGAAGTGGCGGCCGTAGTAGAGGAACCCGCAGTCCTCGCGCTCCTCCTCCGGCGCCGGGGCGCCCAGCAGCGCCAGCCAGCCGGGCAGGACCGATCGCCGGCCTCCGGCGTCGACGACCAGGTCGGCGTCGAGCCGCCGGCCGTCCTCGGTGGCCACGCCCACGACGTGGGGGATGCCGGGCAGGTGGGGCCGGGGTCCGGCGACCAGGCCGCGCACGCCGGCCCCGCGCTCGATCGCCAGGCCGTCGACGCCGGCGGCGACCCGGCACATCGCGGCCTCGACCACCGGGCGGCGGCCGGTCAGGATGTCGAACCGCTCGTCGCCAGGGCGGGGGCCGCCGGAGACGGACTCGGGGGCGTCGGTCACCACGTTGCGGCGGAGGCCGCCGGCCGCATCCAGGGCGACCGCCACCTCGGGCAGCTCGGCCTCGACGATCTGGCGCCAGCGGGCCAGGAACGAGTGGAGGAGGCGGAACTGGGTGACGCCGGGCCGCTCCCAGCCCGTCCAGGCCTCGTCGGCCGAGGCCGGCGGCGGGTGCGGGTCCCGCTCGAGGACCCGCACCCGGTGCCCGTCGCCCGCGAGCAGGAGGCCGGTGGAGAGCCCGCCCATCCCGCCGCCGATCACGATCACGTCCGCCATGTCGTCCCGCCTCTCGGTTATACATACAGACAGCATGTATGTTAAACACTGAGGAGAGCTCGACGTCAAGAGCACCGGGAGACCGAACGGATCATGAGACGGACGGCCGACGAGGCCCTCAGGACGCGCGAGTCGATCGTCGACGCGGCGCGGCCCCTGCTCGCCGCCCACGGCTTCGCCGACACCCCCACGGGCGCCGTGGTCGAGGCCGCCGGCGTCACCCGGGGCGCCCTCTACCACCACTTCGCCGACAAGACCGCCCTGTTCCTGGCCGTGTTCACCCAGATCGAGCACGAGCTCAACGACACGGTCACCGCCGCCGCCCTGGCCGAGACCGACCCCCTCGACGCCTTCGTGGCCGCCTGCCGGGCGCTGCTCGACTTCGTCGTCCGCCCCGACTACCACCAGATCGTCGTCGTGGACGGCCCCGCGGTCCTCGGCTCCGCCGCCTGGCACGACATCGACGCCGCCATCGGCCTGGCCAACATGCAGGCCGGGCTCCAGGCCCTGGAGCGCGCCGGCCGCCTGCGTGTCCCGTCGAGCCCCGCCCTCGCCGTCCTCGCGTTCGGCGCCCTGACCGAGGCCGGAATCGTGCTCAGCCGGGGCGCCCCCGGCGCCCCCGGGCGCGACGAGCTGATCGACGGCCTGCTCCGGCTCCTGACCGTGGGGTGACGGCGTCCCTCACCACGCGATCGCGCGGTGCGGGACGCCAACCCCGCGGTCGATCAGGCCCGGGCCGCCGACCGGTAGCCGTCGGGGTTCGACGACTGCCAGCGCCAGTGGTCGGCCGCCATCTCGTCGAGCGTCCGCGTCGCCTCCCACCCCAGCAGCTCGCGGGCCAGCGCCGGGTCGGCCCAGGTCGCCGGGATGTCGCCCGGCCGCCGGTCGACCACCTCGTAGGGCAGGTCGCGGCCCACCGCCCGCGACGCGGCGGCGATCACCTCCAGCACCGAGTGCCCCCGACCGGTCCCCAGGTTGACTGCGGTGCAGCCCGGAAGGCCGGGCGCCGCCTCCAGCGCCGCCACGTGCCCGAGCGCCAGGTCGACCACGTGGATGTAGTCGCGCACGCCGGTGCCGTCTGGCGTCGGGTAGTCGTCGCCGAACACCCGGACGAACGGCAGCCGGCCCGTCGCCACCTGCATGATGTACGGCATCAGGTTGTTGGGGATGCCGTCGGGGTCCTCGCCCAGCCGGCCGCTCGGGTGGGCGCCCACCGGGTTGAAGTACCGGAGCGCCAGGAGCCGCCAGCGGTCGTCGCTCGCGGCCAGGTCGAACAGCATGTCCTCGATCATCAGCTTGGTCCGGCCGTACGGGCTCGACACCTCGCGCCGGGCGGCCTCGTCCACCGGCACCCGCTCGGGGTCGCCGTAGACGGTGCAGGACGACGAGAACACCAGCCGGCGGACGCCCACCTCGTCCATCGCCCGCAGCAGCGACGCCGACCCGCCGACGTTCACCGAGTAGTACCGCAGCGGCTCGTTCACCGACTCGCCCACCGCCTTCAGCCCGGCGAAGTGGACCACCGCGTCGACCCCCTCGGCCGCCAGCACGCCGGCCATCCCGGCCGTGTCCGCGATGTCGAGCCGGTGCCAGCGGAGGCCGCCGGGGGCGCCGGCCGTGGCCGCCACGTCGGTCACCCGCTCCAGCGCCACCGGGCTGCTGTTGGAGAAGTCGTCGACCACCACGACGTCCCAGCCGGCCCCGAGCAGCTCGACCGCCGTGTGGCTGCCGATGTAGCCGGCGCCGCCGGTGAGGAGGACGGTTCCCGAAGTCACCGCCAAACCGTGGCACACCGGCCGCCGGCGCACCGAGTCGGGCCCGGCGCCAGACTGTCGCCGTGACCGACCGCTACGCCGACTTCCCCCACCTGACCTTCGACCGGCCCTCCGACGGCGTGCTCCGCATCACCCTCGACGGGCCCGGGCTCAACGCCGTCGACCACGACGTGCACCGCGAGCTGGCGGACGTCTGGCGGGCCGTCGACCGCGACCCCGACACCAACGTCGCCCTCCTGCGCGGCGCCGGGCGGGCGTTCTCGGCCGGCGGCAGCTTCGAGCTGATCGACTCGATCATCTCCGACGACGCCGTGCGGGCCCGGGTCATGCGCGAGGCCCGGGACCTGGTGTTCAACGTCATCGACTGCGCCAAGCCGATCGTGTCCGCCGTCCACGGCGCCGCCGTCGGCGCCGGTCTCGTGGCCGCCCTGCTGGCCGACGTCTCGGTCGTCGGCCGCTCCGCCCGGATCATCGACGGCCACACCCGCCTGGGCGTCGCCGCCGGCGACCATGCCGCCATCTGCTGGCCGCTGCTGTGCGGCATGGCCAAGGCCAAGTACTACCTGCTCACCTGCGAGACGCTGACCGGCGAGGAGGCCGAGCGGATCGGGCTCGTGTCGCTCTGCGTCGACGACGACGCCGTCCAGGACACCGCCCTGGGCGTGGCCAGGAAGCTGAGCGGCGGCGCCCAGCCTGCGATCCGGTGGACCAAGCACACCCTCAACCACTGGTACCGGGCGCAGTCGGCCACCTTCGACGCCTCGCTGGCCTACGAGTTCCTCGGCTTCTGCGGGCCCGACGCCCGCGAGGGCCTGGCCTCCCACACCGAGAAGCGGGAACCGCGGTTCACCGGCCCCGTCGCCGAGTAGCCCGGGCCGCGGTCAGACCCGGCGGCCCCATGGGGCCAGAAGGACGTCCCGGCAGCCCTCCATCTGCCCCCGGTGCTGGGCCAGCTCCTCGTAGACGTGGAACAGTGCGCCTCCCTGAGTGCGGCCCAGCGGGAGGTCGACGTCCTCCGGCTCCAGGGCGCCCCGCGGCGGGGCGGCCGGGTCGGCCCCGGCGACGTCCTCGCCGAACGCCCGCCGGGTGGCGCGCACGGCGGCGACCAGGTCGGCGACCGGTCCCGAGGCGCGGAACTCGGCGTCCCGGTCGCGCTCGACCGCCCGGCCGGCCACGACGTGCCCGCCCCACCAGGCCATCACCCCGAGGCAGTGGGTCAGCACCGCGTACGGCGAGTTGGCGCCGGGCAGGTCGGGCCGCCGGTTGGCCAGGTCGTCGCCCAGCCCGGTGACGATCGCGACCATCCCGTCGAGGGCCTCGTCGACGAAGGCGAGGTAGTCGTCGAGCGAGACCATCGGCGTCAGCATGCCTCACGCCGGCCTCCCGCCCGTGCCGGGCGGCCGTAGAGTGCCCGGCGCCGGGTCGCGGGGCCCGGGGGCAAGGGGGTGCGCGTGGAGACGCTCGGGATCGGATCGCTGACCGCCGGCCGGATCGGGCTGGGGTGCAACAACTTCGGCATGCGGCTCGACGAGGAGCGGTCGCGCCAGGTGGTGCACGCCGCCCTCGACGCCGGCGTCACCTTCTTCGACACCGCCGACGTCTACGGCCGCACCCGGTCCGAGGAGTTCCTCGGACGGGCCCTGGCCGGGCACCGCGACGAGGTCGTGATCGCCACCAAGTTCGGCTCGCCCCTCGGCGGGCCCGACCAGGGCGGGGCCGGCGCCGGGTGGATAGCCGAGGCGGTCGAGGGCAGCCTCCGCCGGCTCGGCGCCGACCGCATCGACCTCTACCAGCAGCACGTGCCCGACGCCGAGGTGCCCATCGAGGAGACCCAGGGCGCGCTGGACGACCTGGTGCGGGCGGGCAAGGTGCGGGAGATCGGCTGCAGCAACTTCTCCGGCGCCATGATCGACGCCGCCGCCGAGCTGTCGGCCGAGCGGGGCTGGGCCCGCTTCGTCACCGCGCAGAACCAGCTCAGCCTGGTCGAGCGGGCGCCGCGGCGGCGGGTGCTCCCGGCCTGCGAGCGCCACGGGCTGGTGATGCTGCCTTACTTCCCGCTGGCCAGCGGGCTGCTGACCGGCAAGTACCGGCGGGGCGAGCCGCCGCCGGAGGGCACCCGGCTGGCCGGAATGCCCGCCGAGCGGGCGGCCGGGGTGCTGTCCGAGACCAACTTCGACCTCGTCGACCGGCTGACGGCGTGGGCCGAGGCCCGCGGGCACACCATCCTCGACCTGGCGTTCGCGTGGCTGGCCGCCCAGCCGGCGATGGGCCCGATCATCGCCGGGGCGACGACGCCCGACCAGGTCCGGGCCAACGTCGCCGCCGCCGCATGGCGCCTGACCGCCGACGAGCTGGCCGAGGTGGAGGCCGTGCTCGACGGGGCGTCGGCGGGCTGAGGCGGCCGGCGGTCGGGGGCGGGGCGGTCCCGGCGGGGTCGCCGGGCGTGGCACAGTCGTGGCCGTGCCGATGGGCGTCTGGGGACTCGTCGATCTCGATGTCTTCGACCTCGAGCGGTTCGAGCCGTCGTCGTGGCTGGTGGCGTTGACCGGCCTCGGCGCGCTGGCCGCGGTGCTACTCGACGCCGTCTGGCGCTGGGCCCGCAGCGTGGTGACGATCGTCCACGAGGGCGGCCACGCCGTGGCCGCGCTGTTGACCGGCCGGCGGCTGATGGGCATCCGCCTGCACTCGGACACGTCCGGCCTCACGCTGTCGGCCGGCCGGCCGTCGGGGCCCGGCATGGTGGTCACCGCGGCGGCCGGCTACGTCAGCCCGTCGCTGGTCGGGTTGGCGGGCGTGGTGCTGCTGGCCGCCGACCAGGTCACGGTGATGCTGTGGGCCGGCGTGGCAGTGCTGGCCGGGATGCTGGTGATGGTCCGCAACGCGTTTGGCGCGCTGACGCTGGTGATCGTCGGCGGGGCGGTCGTGGCCGTGTCGCTGTACGCGGCGGCCGACGTGCAGGCGGGGTTCGGCTACGCGATGACGTGGTTCCTGCTCATCGGCGCCGTCCGGCCGGTGACCGAGCTGTGGCGCCAGCGCCGCGGGCCCCAGGGCCGGGCCTCCGATGCCGCCCAGCTCGCCCGCCTCACCCACGTGCCCGTGACCCTGTGGATCGGGCTCTTCGCGCTGGCGACGCTCGGCGCCCTGGGCGGAGGAGCGGTCCTCCTCCTCGCCTGATCCCGGGTACGGTCCGGGTATCGCCTCCGACCGTGCCTCCGACCGTGCCGCCGACCGCACCGCCGGGCTGCGCGACCGCTTCCGGGCCCTGCACGGGTCGGGCATCTTCGTCATGCCCAACGCCTGGGACATCGGCTCCGCCCGGCGGTTCGCCGACATGGGCTTCGCCGCCCTGGCCACGACCAGCAGCGGCCACGCCGCCACCCTGGGCCGCTCCGACCAGGAGGTCACCCTCGACGAGCTGGTCGACCACGCCACCGCACTGGCCGCGGCCGTCGACGTGCCGCTCAGCCTCGATGCCGAGCGGTGCTTCGCCGACGACCCGGCCGGGGTGGCCGAGACCGTGCACCGGCTGGCCGGCACCGGTGCCGCCGGGCTGTCGATCGAGGACTACGACCCGGCCACCGACGCCATCGACCCCGTCGGGCCCGCCACCGAGCGGGTCGCGGCCGCCGCCGAGGCCGTGGCGGCCCACGGCCTGGTGCTCACCGCCCGGGCCGAGAACCTCATCCACGGCATCCAGGACCTCGACGACACCATCGCCCGGCTGCAGTCCTACCGGGCCGCCGGCGCCGAGGTCGTCTACGCCCCCGGCCTCGTCGACCTGGGCGACATCGCCCGGGTGGTGGCCGAGGTCGACGCCCCGGTGAACGTGCTCGCCCGACCCCGGGGTCCGTCGGTCCCGGAGTTGGGGACGGCCGGCGTCCGCCGGGTGTCGACGGGCGGCGCGCTCGCCTTCGCCGCCTACCGGGCGGCCGAGGCCGGCGCCCGCGAGCTGCTGGAGTCGGGCACCTCCACCTACGCCACCCGCTGACCCGGGCGCTGGTCCCGGGCGGGCCGATCGGGCAGACTGGGCGCGGCGGACACGAGCGGGCGCGGCCGATGGGGGCTTCCTCCCCGGGCGCGCCCCCGGGCGGACGGAGGCGGGCGGCACATGGCGGACTCGGTGGGAACTCGCATCGACTACCTCGGGCACGCGGGGTTCGTGGTCGAGCACGGCGGCACCCGGGTGCTGATCGACCCGTGGTTCGGGTCGGCGTTCCTCGAGTCGTGGTTCCCGTTCCCCGACAATCACCACCTGCGGGAGGGGGTGCTGGCCGGCCGGTACGACGCCCTCTACGTGTCCCACACCCACGCCGACCACCTCGACCGCGAGCTGCTCGGCGGTCTGCCCCGTGACCTGCGGTGCTGTGCGCCGCCTTCCGGTCGCGTGACCTCCACAAGGTGTTCCACCGGCTGGGGTTCACCGAGGTCGTCACGCTGGGCCACCGCGAGTCGGTCGAGCTGGCGCCGGGCGTCCGGGCCACGATGCTGCTCGACACCAGCCACAAGGAGGACAGCGCCCTCCAGCTCGACCTCGGCGGCTTCCGCTTCGTCGACCTCAACGACTGCCACCCCAAGCTGAGCGAGCTGCCGCGGGACGTCGACCTGCTGGCCGCCCAGTTCTCCGGCGCGATGTGGTACCCCAACTGCTACGACTACGGCGCCGCCGAGATGGCCGCCAAGGTGGCGCAGGTGCGGAACGGCCTGGTCGACACCCTGGTCCGCACCGTCGCCGCCACGGACGCCCGGTCGTACCTGCCCTGCGCCGGTCCGCCGGTGTTCCTCGATCCCGAGCTCGACGGCTTCAACGACGCCGCCACGACGATCTTCCCCCGGTGGGAGGACGTCGCCGGCCGGTTCGCCGCCGCCTTGCCCGCGGTGGGCGTCGTCCGGGTGCAGCCCGGCGACCACGTGGTCGTCGACGGGCGGGCGCCGCAGCCGGTGCCGGTGCCGGTGGCCGCCGCCCGGCCGGCGCCGACCGACGTGGACGCCGTCCGGGCCCGCCGGTCCGCCCAGTGGCAGGCCCACCACGCCCGGCCCGAGGCCGAGGTGACGACAGGGGAGCTCGACGCCTACTTCGCCCGGCTCGTTCGCCGCAACCGGTCACTGCTGGCCGGTTACGCCCGCGACGTCGCCGTCGTGGCCGGCGACCGGACCTGGACCGTCCGGGTGCGGCCCGAGCCCGACGGCCCCACCGTCGTCGACGGCCCGCCCTCGCCCGGCCCGGTGTACGAGTTCCGCATGGCGTCCCGGGTGCTGCGGGCAATCGTCGACGGCGACGCCACCTGGGAGGAGGCCCTGCTGTCGCTGCGGATCTCGTTGCGCCGGTCCCCGGACCTGTTCGACGTGACGCTCATGGGGCTGCTCCGCTACGGCGAGACCCCGGTCGTGACCCGGCAGCTGGTCCTCGACAGCACGGCGTCGGACGAGACGATCGAGCGCGACGGCGTCCGGATGCAGCGGTTCTGCCCCCACGCCGGCGAGGACCTGACCCACGCCGCGGTGACCGGCGGCCGGATCGAGTGTCCGCGCCACCACTGGGCCTGGGACCTCGCGACGGGGGAGTGCGTCCAGGGCGGGACCCTCCCGCTCTCGGTCACCCCGCTGGCCGAGCCGGCCGTCTCCTCCGGCTGACCCGTAACTGGCCACTACGTGGCCGGTTTGGGCGCGACCATGGCGATGTGCGCGCCGACCGCCTCGTGGCGACCCTGCTCATCCTCCAGGCCCGGGGGCGGGTGACCGCGGCCGAGCTGGCCGACGAGCTGGAGATCTCCGAGCGGACGGCCCGGCGCGACCTGGAGGCGCTGGCGATGGCGGGGATCCCGGTGTACTCGCAGGCCGGGCGGAACGGGGGCTGGTCGCTGGTGGGTGGGGCCCGGACCGACCTCAGCGGGCTGACCGAGGACGAGGCCCGGACGCTGTTCCTGGTGGCCGGGCCGTCCGCCGCGGTCACCCCGGAGGCCAAGGCCGCGCTCCGCAAGCTGGTGCACGCGCTGCCCGAGACGTTCCGGGCCGACGCCGAGGCGGCGGCGTCGGCCGTGGTGCTCGACCCGGCGCGGTGGGGGGCTACGGTCCCGGCGGCGCCCCGGCACCTCGACGTGCTGCAGCGGTCGGTGGTCGACGGGGTGCAGGTGGTCCTCGGCTACGCCGACCGCGACCGCAACGAGACCGAGCGGACCGTCCACCCGCTGGGCCTGGTGGCCAAGAGCTCCGTCTGGTACCTCATCGCCGGCACCGACGCCGGGCTGCGGACCTTCCGGGTCAACCGCGTGCGGTCGGTGACGGTGACCGGGGACCCGGTCGAGCGGCCCGAGGGATTCGACTTGGCGGCCACGTGGCGGGAGGTGGTCGAGGCGATGGCCGAGAGGCGCCGCGAGTTCCGGGCCGTGGCCCGAGTCGACCGGCAGGCGCTCGGCTGGCTGCGCGGCGCGCTCGGCAACCGGATGTCGGTGGGTGACCCGGTGCCCGGGCGCGGCGCCGACGGCGCCGAGCGGGTCGAGGTCGAGATCGGGGCCTGGTCGGCCGAGGCGGTCGCCTACGAGCTGGCCGGGTTCGGCTCCCGGGTCGAGGTCGTCGGCCCTCCCGAGGTGCGGGACGAGCTGGCCCGGCTCGGCGCCGAGCTGGTCGAGCGCTACGCCTGATGGCCTCCGCCGCGAATCACACGGTAACTGGCCACAGGGTGTCCAGTTAGGGGGCGGACGATGGCGGCATGACCACGCGAGCATCCACTCCGATCATCGAGGCCCGGGGCCTCGTCAAGCGGTTCGGCACGGTCGAGGCCCTGGCCGGGCTCGATCTGGTGGCCGAACCGGGGAAGGTCGTGGCCGTGCTGGGGCCGAACGGCGCCGGCAAGTCGACCTTCGTCCGCACCGTCGCCACGCTCACCCCGCCCGACGCGGGCACCCTGCGGGTGGCCGGCATCGACGCCGCCCGCCACCCGGCCGAGGTCCGTCGGGTCATCGGCCTGGCCGGCCAGTTCGCCGCGGTGGAGGAGGCGATGACCGGCCGGGAGAACCTGGTCATGGTGGCCCGTCTGTTCGGCCATGGACGCCGCCAGGCCCGGGCCAACGCCGCCCTCGTGCTCGACCAGCTCGGGCTCACCGAGGCGGCCGACCGCCTGGTCCGGACCTACTCCGGTGGCATGCGCCGCCGGCTCGACCTGGGCGCCAGCCTGGTCGGCGCGCCCCGCCTGCTGCTGCTCGACGAGCCGACGACCGGGCTCGACCCCCGCAGCCGCAACGAGCTGTGGGCGGCGATCCGCCGGCTGGTGGCGGCGGGCACCGACGTGCTGCTCACCACCCAGTACCTGGACGAGGCGGACCAGCTCGCCCACCGGGTCGTGATCGTCGACCACGGCCGGGTGATCGCCGACGGCACCCCGGGCGAGCTGAAGAGCCGGGCGGGCCGCGACGTCGTCGAGGTCCGGGCCCGCCGGGCCGACGACCTGCCGGCGCTGTCCGAGGTCCTCGCCCGGCTGGGGGTCGAGGCCCCCCGGGTCGACGCGGGCGCCAGCCGGGTGACCGTGCCGGTGGACCAGGGCCGGGCCGCCATCAGCGCGGTGGTCCGGGCGCTGGACGGGGTGGCGATCGAGGTCGACGACGTCGGCCTGCGCCGCCCGACGCTCGACGAGGTGTTCCTGGCCCTGACCGGCGTCCCGATCGAGAACGCCGGGCAGACCGACGAGCGGCGGCTGCAGGCCGCCGACGCCGCGTGACCGGGGACGGAGGACGACGGCGATGACCACCATCACGCTCACCGACATCACCCTCACCGACGACCGGGCGCTGGTGCCTGCCCACCGCCCGGCCGGGCCGCTGGCGACTGCCGGCGCCGTGGCCGCCCGGACGGCCCGCAAGTTCGTCCGGACCCCGCAGCTGCTGGTGATCAGCACGGTCACCGGCGCGATGTTCCTGCTCATCTTCCGCTACGTGTTCGGCGGGGCGATCGACACCGGTCCGATCCCGTACGTCGACTTCCTCGTGCCGGGCTACGTCGTGACCAGCGTGCTGTTCACCGGGAGCAACGCCAGCTCGGGCGTGGCCGAGGACAGCGATCAGGGGTTCACCGACCGGCTGCGGTCGCTGCCCGTGTCCCGGCCGGCACTGCTGGCCGGGCGGGTGGTGGCCGAGGCCGGGCTGCTCGCCCTCGGGCTGGCGGTGACCGTGGCCATCGGCTTCGCGGTCGGCTTCCGCCTGCACGGCGGAGTGCCCGAGGCGCTGGCCGCGTTCGGGCTGTGCGCGGTCTTCGGGCTGGCGTTCATGTGGATGTTCGTGTGGATCGGCCTGGTGGCGGGCAACGCCCAGGCGGCCCAGGGGATGTCGCTGCTGGTGTTCCCGCTGTCGTTCGTGTCCAGCGCCTACGTGCAGGTGGACACGATGCCGGGCTGGCTGCAGCCGGTCGCCGAGCACCAGCCGCTGACGGCCATGACCAACGCGGTGCGGTCGCTCGTGCTGGGCGACCCGGCGGCGGCTGGGCTGTCGGGGTCGACCGCCCACTGGGTGCTCCTGTCGCTGGCGTGGTCGGCCGGGCTGGTCGCGGTGTTCGCGCCGCTGGCGGTGGCCCGCTACCGCCGGTCGTCCTGATCCGCCCGGGCCCGGAGGGCGGCGGCCGCCTCGGCGAAGGCGGCGGCGCCCTCCGCCCACGTCCGGTCCAGGTCGGAGCCGGGGAGGAACCGGCCGTCGATCTCCAGGACGGCGGTGCCGTGGGCGAACGCCCACAGGGCTTGGGCCAGGTAGGGCTCGCCGGTGGCGAGGAGGAACGGCTCGCCCGCCCAGTCCTCCAGCCCCGGGGCGAGGGCGGCCCGGTCGAGGGGCCCGGCGGTCGCCAGCCGGTAGAGGTTGGGGTCGGCGCGGGCGACGGCCCGGTAGGCGTCGAGCAGGGCCTGGACCCGGCCGTCGTCGCCGGGGTCGCGCACGGCGGCGTGGAGCGCGGTCCCCATCTCGGTCAGCGCCACCTCGACCAGCACGGCCTCGATGGCGGCCTTGCCCGCGAGGTGCTTGTAGAGGGACGGGGCCTTGATGTCCAGCTCGTCGGCCAGCGTCCGCATGGTGAGGCCATCGCGGCCCTCGCGTTCGAGGACCTGGCGGGCGGCCGTGACCACCGCCGCGGCCCGGGGGGTGAGCGGGCGGGACGCCGGGGCGGCGCTCACCCGGAGGGCTCCAGCCGGAAGACCGGGTGGCGGGGGGCGATGGCGGCCAGCTCCTCGTCGTTGGAGTCGGCCGAGGCGCCGTCGAAGAACACGCCGACCTCGAACTTCCAGCGGCGCAGGTAGGCCCGCAGGACGGGGATCTTGTCGTCGCCGGTCAGCTCGTGGGCGACCCACTCCTCGCGGCGCTTGCCGACGATGGTGGCCAGGCGGCCGCCGGCGGCCCGGACGTTGCGGACCCACTGCCCCTCGCCGCGGGGCGAGACCAGGTAGTGCCGGCCGTCGAGCTCCAGCAGGTTGGCGGGCACGCGGCGGGGCTCGCCCGTCTTGCGGCCCCGGACCTCGAGCACCCGGCTGCCCCAGATGCTGATGCCGCGGCGCGTGAGGAATTCGACCGCGGGGTTGAACACCCGGCGGGTGAACCGGCCGGGCTCGCGGTAGTGGGTGGTGGGGGTGTCGGCCATGGGAGCTCCTCGTCGGTTCGGGGCGGGATCGTGTGGCTAATGCTGTTAGCCAGTATCGGCTAACAGCATTAGCCTGTCAAGCTCCGGCAGCGTAGAGGTGTGGGCGCCGAGCTCCGGTCCCGAGGCGATAGGGCTCGCTCTCCGATTCCCGAGGCGATAGGGGCCGGCCCCCGACCCCTATCGCCTCGAGAACGGGCGAACGACCCCTATCGCCTCGTGCAACCGGGTTGCGCGAGGGGTGATCACCGCCGGCGCCGGCCGGGCCCGGGCTAGCTGAGCGCGGTGTACGGCAGCGTCCAGAAGTCATGCACCACCGCCGGCCCCGACGGCGAGGTGAACGCCTGGTTGGACAACAGCAGCGCGGTGAGGTCCTCGGCCGGGTCGTTGGCCCACGAGGACCCGAGCCCGCCCTCCCAGCCGTAGCCGCCCACCGACCGGCCCGGCCCCGTCTGCACCAGCTGGACGCCGACGCCGAACCCCCAGCCGAGCGCCCCCGACGGGTGGGGCCCGGAGGCCGCGATCTGCTCCGCGGTCAGGCGGTTGGCGGTCATCGCAGCCACCGACGCCCGCGACAGCACCCGAGCGCCCCGGTACGTGCCGCCCCCGCGCAGCATCGCCCCGAACGCGGCCATGTCGTCGACCGTCGACACCAGCCCGGCCCCGCCGTCGGGGAAGGCCGGCGGCGCGCTCCACTGCCCGTCGGCCGGGTCGTACACAACCCGGTCGCCGCTGTCCGGGTCGCTCCAGTAGCACGGCCCGAACCGGCCGAGGTCGTCCGCCGGCACCGCGAAGCCCGTGTCGACCATCCCGAGGGGGCCGAACACCCGCTCGGCCAGGAAGTCCGGGAACGACCGGCCCGACGCCCGGGCGACCAGGACCCCGAGCAGCTGCGAGCCGAGGTGGTAGAGCCACCGCTCGCCCGGCTGGTACTCCAGCGGCAGCGTGCCCAGGCGGCGCATGAACTCGTCCGGCTCGGGGAGCAGGGCCGGCTGGGGCGGGCCGGCGCCCAGGCCCAGCTCGGCCGCCCGGGTCATCGACGGCTGCGGGTATGTCGCGGCGAAGTCGGCCCCCAGCCCAAGCCGGAACGTCAGCAGGTCGCGCAGCGTGATCGGCCGGGCGGCGGGGACGGTGTCGTCCAGGGGGCCGTCGGGCCGGGCCAGCACCCGGCGGTCGGCCAGCTCGGGCAGCACGTCGTCGACCGGGTCGTCGAGCCGCACCCGGCACTCCTCCACCAGGACGAGCGCCGCGACCGCGGTCACCGGCTTGGTCATCGACGAGATGCGGAAGATCGAGTCCCGCTCGACCGGCGCGCCCGTCGCCAGCTCGAGCGTGCCGGCCGTCCCGGCGTGCACCTCGTCGCCCCGGGCGACCAGCCATACGAGCCCGGGCACCGCGCCCGACTCGACGTGCCCGGCCATCACGGCTTGCAGCCGGTCGAGGCCGGCGGGGACGAAGCCTGCAGTGGTCACTGGTCCTCCTCGGTACGGTCAGGGCCCACCCGGTGATGACCGGTGCCGCGCCCGAGACTCATCGCCAGTCTCACAGGAGGAACCGACGTGCCCAGCGAGATCTCCGACCGCTACCGGCGGGTGTCCGACGCGTTCATCCGCACCGCCGCGGCCGTCCCCGCCGGGGCGTGGGACAACCCGGCGCCCTGCGAGGGCTGGGTGGCCCGCGACGTGGTGGCCCACCTGGTCGGCTGGCTGCCCGGCGTCCTGCTCGACCCGTGGGACATCCCCCGGCCCGCCCTGCCCCCGGTCGCCGACGACCCCGCCGCCACCTGGGCCGCGTTCGACACCGCCCTCCGGGCCGCGCTCGACGACCCCGAGGTCGCCGCCCGCGAGCGCGACACCCGGCTCGGCCGGTCCACCTTCGCCGAAGCCGTCGACGCCTACTGCACCGGCGACGTGCTGGTCCACACCTGGGACCTCGCCCGGGCCACCGGCCAGGACGAGACCCTCGACCCCGACGAGGTCCACCGCCTGCTCGTGGCCATGCAACCCTACGAGGAGGCGCTCCGCACGAGCGGCCACTACGGCCCCGCGGTGCCCGTCCCACCCGACGCCGACGAGCAGACCCGGCTCATCGCCTTCACCGGCCGCACGCCCTGACGGGGCGCGGGCTCGGACAGGCCGAGGCACCCGCGCCCACGGCGGCCGGCTCGGCGGCGCCGCTGCGGCCGCCCTACGGTGACGCCGTGCAGTACGGCATCTTCCTCGCCCCGTTCCACCCGGTCGGCCAGAACCCCACCCTGGCCCTCGAGCGCGACCTCGACCTCATCGTCCACCTCGACCGGCTCGGGTACGACGAGGCCTGGATCGGCGAGCACCACTCGGCCGGCTACGAGATCATCGCCTCGCCGGAGGTGTTCATCGGCGTCGCCGCCGAGCGAACCCGCCGCATCCGCCTCGGCACCGGCGTGTCGTCGCTGCCGTACCACCACCCGCTGATGCTGGCCGACCGGATGGTGCTGCTCGACCACCTCACCGGCGGCCGGGTCATGCTCGGGGTCGGCCCCGGGGCGCTGCCGTCCGACGCCTTCATGATGGGGATCGAGGTCGCCCGGCAGCGGGACATGATGGAGGAGGCGCTCGACGCGATCCTCCAACTGCTGCGGTCGGACGAGCCGGTCAGCTACGAGACCGACTGGTTCACCCTGCGCTACGCCC
The DNA here is from genome assembly GCA_046730015.1 of Actinomycetota bacterium. Lineage (GTDB taxonomy): Bacteria > Actinomycetota > Acidimicrobiia > Acidimicrobiales > VFJN01 > ZC4RG19. The sequence goes on along the minus strand of JBKPHT010000137.1, from coordinate 49,726 downwards.
GGCTGCAGCTCCGGCCCCTGCAGCGGCCCCACTTCGAGGTCGCCGTCGCCGCCCAGGTGTCGCCCGCCGGGCCCCGGGCCGCGGGCCGGTTCGGCTGCGGCCTGCTGTCGATCGGCGCCACCAGCGTCGGCGGGTTCGACGCCCTCGGCTACCACTGGGACGTCGTCGAGGAGCGGGCCGCCCAGTTCGGCCAGGTCGCCGACCGGTCAGCCTGGCGGCTGGTGGGCCCCATGCACATCGCCGAGACGCGGGAGCAGGCGGTCGCCGACGTGTCCTTCGGGCTGGCGGAGTGGATCGACTACTTCCAGCGGGTGGCCGCGCTCCCGCTCGCACCCGACACCGACAACCACGCCGACTTGGTCGACGCCATGAACGCCTCCGGGTTCGCCGTCATCGGCACCCCCGACGACGCCGTCGCCCAGGTCCGCCGGCTGGCCGAGCAGTCCAAGGGGTTCGGCACCTTCCTGCTCATGGCCCACGAGTGGGCCGACCGGCCCCAGACCCTGCGGTCCTACGAGCTGTTCTCCCGCTACGTCATGCCCGAGGTCGACGGCACGGCCGCCACCCTGGCGGCCAGCCGCGACTGGGCGGCCGAGAACCGCCCCGAGTTCATCGGCGCCGCAGGCGCCGCCATCATGTCGGCCATCCAGCGCCACACGGAGGAGAAGTCCGAGGGCGGCTGAGGGCCGGTCCGCGGTCGGCGACAGCTATCGCCTCGGGGTCCTGGGCGCCGACAGGACACTGGTGGCGACATTCGTTTGAGCCGCCCCCCGCCGGCCGGGCAGGCTGCGGGCGCCATGGACTTCACCCCCGACGAGGACCACGAGGCCATCGCCGACGCCGTCCGCCGCGTGTGTGCGGGGTTCGACGACGACTACTGGGCTGCCTGCGACGCCGAGCACCGGTTCCCTTGGGACTTCTACCGGCGGATGGCCGAGGGCGGCTGGCTGGGCGTCGCCATCCCCGAGGCGTACGGCGGCGGGGGGCGGGGCATCGCCGACGCCGCGATCGTGCTGCGGGAGGTGGCCCGCAGCGGGGCGGCGATGAACGGGTGCTCGGCGCTGCACCTCACGATCTTCGGGCTCAACCCGGTGGTCCGGTTCGGCAGCGAGCGACTGAAGGAGGCGTTCCTGCCCCGGGCCGCGGCCGGCGACCTGCACGTGGCGTTCGGGGTCACCGAGCCGGACGCCGGCACCGACACCGGCCGCATCACGACCCGGGCCGTGCCGGACGGGCGGGGCGGCTGGGTGGTCCGGGGCCGGAAGATCTGGACGTCGAAGGCGCTGGAGAGCGAGGTGGTCCTGCTGCTGGCCCGCACCGGCGGCGAGGGACTGGGCGGGCTGTCGCTGTTCGTGGCCGACCTCGACCCCGACCACGTCGAGATCCGGCCGATCCCCAAGATGGGCCGCAACGCGGTGGCGTCCTGCGAGGTGGTCTACGACGACCTGCCGGTCCCGGACTGGCGGCTGGTGGGGGAGGAGGGCCGGGGGTGGCGACAGCTGCTCCACGGGCTCAACCCGGAGCGGATCCTGCTGGCCGCCGAGGCCATCGGCATCGGCGAGGCGGCGCTGGCCCGGGCCGTCCGCTACGCCACCGAGCGGGAGGTGTTCGCCCGGCCCATCGGCGCCAACCAGGCCATCGCCCACCCGCTGGCCCAGGCCCACATCCAGCTGGTGGCGGCCTGGCAGGTCGCCCAGCACGCCGCCTGGCGCTACGACCGCGGGCTCGACTGCGGCGAGGCCGCCCAGTCGGCCAAGTACCTAGCCGCCGAGGCGGGGTACTTCGCCGCCGACCGGGCCGTCCAGACCCTCGGCGGGATGGGCTACGCCACCGAGTACCACGTCGAGCGGTACTTCCGGGAGGCCCGGCTGCAGCGCATCGTGCCCGTGAGCCAGGAGATGACGCTCAACTACATCGCGCAGCAGGTGCTCGGCCTGCCCCGCAGCTACTGACCCGTCCGTGGGGGCACGTCCGTGAGGAGGGATGGTCGACGGCGCGTCACCTTCTTTCGCGAGCCCGCCGGCGACCCACGGCTCGCCAAGGTCCGGCGGGACTCGTGGGTGCTGGGGGCGGCCGTCGGGGTGTTCGGGGTGTCGTTCGGGGTGCTGGCCAGGACGGCCGGGCTCACGGCCCCGCAGGCCTGCGCCATGTCGGTGCTGGTGTTCACCGGGGCCAGCCAGTTCGCGGTCGTGGGCGTGCTGGCCAGCGGTGGCTCGCTGGCCTCGGCGGTCGGCTCGGCGCTGCTGCTGGCGGCCCGCAACGCCGCCTACGGGCTGGCCTTGGCCCCGATCCACCTGGGCCGCCGCCTGTCCCGGCGGATGGTGGCGGCCCAGTTCGTGCTGGACGAGACGACGGCGATGGCCACGGCCCAGCCCGGTCGGCGCCTCGGGGAAGCGGCCTTCTGGGCCACCGGCGTCGCCGTGTTCGTGTGCTGGAACCTCGGCACCCTGGCGGGGGCGGTGGCGGGCGGGGCGATCGGCGACCCGGAGGCCTGGGGCCTCGACGCCGCCTTCCCGGCCGGATATGTCGCGCTGGTGGTGCCGCACCTGCGGGACCGGGCCGGGCGGGTGGCGGCCGCGGCCGGGGCGGCGATCTCGCTGGTGCTGATCCCCCTGGCGCCGGCCGGTCTGCCGATCGTGGCCGCCGCCCTCGGCGTCGTCCCCGCGCTCCTGTTCGCGCCCCGGACGGAGACGGAGGCCGAAGGGGAGCACCGATGAGCGAGCGCAGCGAGCGAACCGTAAGCACAGTGCGTTGCTCGGCCCGGAGGGCCGATTGCTCATCGGTGCTCCCCGAAGGGGAGCACCGATGAGCTGGCTGGCCATCGTCGGGCTGGGGGCGGCGGCCTACGGGCTGAAGGCGCTCGGCCTGGTGGCGCTCGGCCCCCGGGCGATGGGCGGGACGTTCCTCCGCGTGGCGGCCCTGCTCCCGGCCGCCCTCCTTCCGGCGCTGGTGGTGGTCAACACGTTCGCCGGCGACCGCCGCCTGGTGCTCGACGCCCGCGCCGCCGGGCTGGCGGTGGCCCTGCTGGCGACCTGGCGACGGGCACCGTTCGTGGTCGTCGTCTTCGGGGCGGCGGCCACGACCGCCGTGGTCCGGGCCCTGGCCTGACGCGCGCGGCCGGAGCTGCCGTCAGCCCTCGCCGGGGTCGTCCCGGACCAGCCGCTCGTCGTCCGGGACCGCCCCCGGAAGGTCGGGCACCAGCTCGTCCTCCGGCACCGCCGGGCGCTCGTCGTCGGGCGGGGGCGGCTCGTCGTCGCCGGCCGTGTCCGGAGCGACGGCGGGGCGGTCGTCGTCGGGTACGGGACGTCCGGGCATCGGCGGTACCTCCTCCAAGACGGTCTCGACGGGCCGTGCCCACGGTCGTACCCATCCTGGCCTGCGTCAACCCCGCGTTTGCCGGCCGCGCCCGCGGGTACGTGAGGGCCGTGCGCGCCAAGGTGCGAGAGGTCGACTGCAACGGCACGGGGTTCACCCGCCGGCGGGCCGGCCGCGGCTTCACCTACCTCGACGAGGACGGCGACCGCATCACGGACGGCGACATCCTCGACCGGATCCGGTCCCTGGCCATCCCCCCGGCCTGGACCGACGTCTGGATCTGCCCCGACCCCCGCGGCCACATCCAGGCCACCGGCGTCGACGACAGGGGCCGCCGCCAGTACCGGTACCACGACGAGTGGCGGGCCGAGCGGGACCGCGCCAAGTACGACCGGATGCTCGACCTGGCCCGGGCGCTCCCGGCCTTCCGGCAGCGACTCGACGCCGACCTGGCGCGCGAGGGCATGGGCCGCGACCGGGTGCTGGCCTGCGCGGTCCGGCTGATCGAGCTCGGCCTGTTCCGGGTGGGCGGCGAGTCCTACGCGGACGACAACGGCAGCTACGGGCTGGCCACGGTCCGCAAGGGTCATGTCCGGGCCCGGGGCGAGGAGCTGCGGTTCGACTACCCGGCCAAGAGCGGGAAGCGGCGGGTGGTCACGATCGCCGACCCGGCGGTGGCCACGGTGGTGCGGCGGCTCAAGGCCCGGCGGGGCGGCGGCCCGGAGCTGCTGGCCTACAAGGACGACCGGGGCCGCTGGGTCGACGTCCGCTCGGACGACATCAACACCTACCTCCAGGACGCCCTCGGGCCCAGGTTCTCGGCCAAGGACTTCCGGACCTGGGCCGCGACGGTGCTCGCCGCGGTGGCCCTGGCGGTCGAAGGCGACGGCGACCGGCCCGACCGGGCCGTCGTCCGGGTCGTCAAGGACGTCGCCCACCAGCTGGGGAACACGCCGGCGGTGGCCCGGGGGTCCTACGTCGACCCGCGGGTGGTCCAGCAGTTCGAGCAGGGCGAGACGGTGGGCGACGCGGTCGACGAGGCCCTCGACGGCATCGGCGACCGCGACGGGGACGAGGTGCCGCCCGACCTGCTGGGGGAGATCGAGGCTGCGGTCGTCGACCTCGTCGAGCGGGCCCCACGCCGCTGACCCGGGCCAGGGTGACCCCCGTCACCCTGATCGCACCCCGATCCCGCCGACATCAGGGGTAGCCCCGATGCGACGGCGCCGACCGCGGCGCAGGGTGGCGGCGTGCAGTTCAGCGGCGAGATGACGACGGACGAGGACGGGCGGGTCCGGGGCTACCTGCAGGTGGCCGGGGCGGCGGCGGTGCCGTTCTCCGGCTGGCTCGACCTCCTCCGCCTGCTGGAGGGCTGCACCGACGACGGCGGAGACACCGCCGAGGAAGGAACGGAACGATGAGATTGGCGGGCAGGCGCACGGCGGCCCTGGCCCTGGCGGGAATGCTCGCCGTGGGCCTCGGCGCGTGCGGAGACGACGACGACGGCGACGACGCGGCGGACGCCGCGCCGTCTGCGGAGGACGGGGAACTGGCGGCGGCGGAGGACAACCAGGAGTTCTGCGACGCGTTCACTGCGACCGACCAGGCCATGACCAACGCGCCCGAAGACCCGGCGGAGATGGAGGCGTACGCGGCCGCCGAGATCACCCCCCACCTCGGGACGGTGCGCGACACGGCGCCCGACAGCCTGTCCGAGCCCGTCGTCGTGATGGTCGACGCCGTCGAGGCCATGCTGGCCGACGGCGACTTCGGGGCGTTCGAGACGCCCGAGTTCCTCGCCGCCCAGGGCGAGGTGTACCCGGCGCTCGGTGACACGTGCGGCCTGCCCACGGTCACCGCCACCGCTGTCGACTTCCGCTACGAGGGCGTCCCCGAGACGGTGGAGGCCGGGCTGACGGTGTTCGTCATCGACAACCAGAGCGCGGCGGGCGAGGCCCACGAGATGGGCGTCGTCCGGCTCAAGGACGACGTCACCCTCTCGGCCGAGGAGATCCTGGCCCTGTCCGAGGAGGAGGCCCAGCAGTACATCGAGGCGTTCGGCGGCGGCATGTACGCCCCGGCGGGCGAGGTCGGCGGCACGACGGTCGAGCTGGCGCCCGGCCGCTACCTGTATGCCTGCTTCATCCCGACCGGCAGCGTCAACGGCCAGGAGGGCACCGGCGCCCCCCACTTCACCGAGGGCATGTTCGGCGAGTTCACGGTCGAGTAGTCGACCGGTCGGCCCCCGCGGGACCCCGGCCCGCGGGACAGGTGGGGAGGCGGTCGGTGGGCCCGCCTCCCCACCTCACCTCCGCGTCACCCGTCGGTCCCGGTCAGACCACCGCGGCGGGTTCGGCCCGGGTGTTCTCGAGGCGATAGGGGCCGGCCCCCGACCACTATCGCCTCGAGAACCAGAGACCGACCCCTATCGCCTCACGCAACCCGGTTGCAGCAGACGGTCGGTCACACCGCGGTGTCGGGCAGGCCCTCGCCGGTGATGAACCGGGCCACCCGGACGACGTAGCCCTCGGCCCGCAGGGCCGCGACCACGCGGTCGGCGTGGGCCAGGTCGAGGGTCTCGACGGTCACCTCGACCCGGGCCGACCGGGCCGAGAGGTCGACGAACATCCGCTGGTGGAGGATCTCGACGATGTTGGCCCCGGCCGCACCGAGCACCGTGGTCAGCTTCCCCATGCTGCCGGGCACGTCGGGCACCTCGACGTGGAGCCGGGTGAGCCGTCCGTCGCGGATCAGGCCCCGCATCACCACCGAGGCCAGCAGCCGGGGGTCGACGTTCCCGCCGGTGACGACGACGCCGACCCGGCGCCCGGCGAACCGCTCCCGGTGCTCGACCAGCGCGGCGACGCCGGCGGCCCCGGCCCCCTCGGCCACCACCTTCTCGATCTCGAGGAGGAGGTTCATGGCTTCCTCGACGTGCTCCTCGCTGACCGTGACCACGTCGTCGACCAGGGCCGCGATCAGCTCGCCGGTCAACCGGCCGGCCCGGGGGACGGCGATGCCCTCGGCGATCGTCGGCCCGCCCACGACCGGCTCGACCCCCCGGACCCGGGCGGCCATCGACGCGTAGCGCTCGGTCTCGACCCCGACGAGCTCGATCCCGGGGACGAGGTGGCGGGCGGCGACCGCCATGCCGGCAAGCAGCCCGCCGCCTCCGACCGGGGCGACCAGGATGTCGAGGTCGGGGTGGTCGGCCAGCATCTCCAGCGCGACCGTGCCCTGCCCGGCGATGACGGCCGGATCGTCGAACGGATGGACGTAGGTGCGGCCCTCCTCGTCGGCCAGCCGGCATGCCTCGGCCTCGGCCTCGCCCAGGCCGGCGCCCCGCAGGGCGACGGTGGCGCCCAGCTCCCGGGTCCGCTGCACCTTCACGAACGGCGTGGTGGTCGGCATGACGATCGTGGCGTCGATCCCGAGCCGGGTGGCGTGGTAGGCGACAGCCTGGGCGTGGTTGCCAGCCGACATGGCCACGACGCCTTTGGCCCGCTCGGCGTCGGTGAGCTGGAGCAGCTTGTTGAGCGCGCCCCGCTCCTTGAACGAGGCCACGAACTGCAGGTTCTCGAACTTCACGACCACGGTGCAGCCCAGGACCTGGGACAGCGTCCGCGACACGGCGCTGGGGGTCCGCTCGACGGACCCGGAGATACGGTCGGCCGCGGCGGCCACGTCGGCGTAGGTGACGGGCAGGGCGCCGCCGCGCGGCGGGGTCACGTGTCGGCTCGGAGCGTTCGGCGGCTGACGGTCATCGTCTCGAGCACCTCGGGGACCGGCTCGACGCCGAGGCCGGGCCCGTCGGGCACGATCATCGTGCCACCCCGGGAGTCGAACGGGGGCGTGAGATCGGTGGTGAAGTAGCGGGACGACGGCCCGAGGTCGGGCGGCAGGTTGCAGCCGGGGAGGGCGGCGACGGCGAGGTTGAGGGCCCGACCCAGACCGGTCTCCAGCATCCCGCCGCAGCGCAGCTTGATCCCCGCGTCGCGGCACCGCTGGTGGATGCGGCGGGCCTCGACCAGGCCGCCGACCCGCCCCGCCTTCAGGCTCACCGCCCCGCAGGCGCCGAGCTCCAGGGCGGTGTCGAGCTGGGCCAGCGACCCGATCGACTCGTCGAGGCACACCGGCACGTCGATCCGCCGGGCCAGGCGGGCGTGGCCGACCAGGTCCTCCGGCGCGAACGGCTGCTCGATCGCCACCAGGCCGAGGTCCCGGTCGGCGAGCCGCCCGAGCGTGGCCAGGTGGTCGATGGCGTCGCTGCGGTAGCTGCCGTTCGCGTCGGCCAGCAGCGCGACCTCGTCGCCGACGGTCGACCGGACGGCCCGCAGCGGGTCGAGGTCCCAGCCGGGCTGGATCTTGAGCTTGAACGCCCGGTGCCCCTGCCCGTGCCAGCGGAGGACGGCGTCGACCAGGTCGTCGACCGTCGGCATGATCCCGAGGGCGATGCCGGTGGGGACGACCGGCCGGGTGGCGCCGAGGAAGGAGGACATCGAGCGGCCCTCCGACCGCAGCCCGGCGTCGAGCGCGGCACACTCGAGGGCGGCCTTGGCCATGTGGTGGCCCCGCACCTGGCGCATCGAGCGGCCGGCCAGCAGCCGGGGGACGAGGTGGTGCTCGAGGACGTGGAGGGCGCCGGCGGTGTACTCGGGCCAGTAGGTCGGCTCGGGCTCCGCGACGCACTCGCCCCAGCCGTCGGGGCCGCCGTCGACCAGCGCCCGGACGACCACGACGTCGCGCCGCCGGCGGGTCCCGTGGGCGGTGACGAACGGCTCGGCCAGGGGCATGCGGACCAGCCGCAGCTCGACGCCCTCGAGCGCGACCTCCATCCTCACCTCCCGGTCGACCGCCGCCCGTGGTCTGCCGGGCGGTGCTGTCCAGTCTCGCCGCCATCATCGCGGCTGCGGCGACCCCGGAGGGTGACGCCCCGGGGCCAGCGCGGGGTCGCCGTGCCCGCCGGGGTCGGTAGCCTGGTCACGCCATGCCGACGACCCTGATCGCCCCCAAGGCCAACGACCCCTGCTGGTGCGGCAGCGGCCGCAAGTTCAAGCGGTGCCACAAGGCCAGCACCGACCACATCCGCCCGGGTCGCGTCAGCCCGACCCGCGCGGTGCCGGCCCACATCCCGCGGCCGCCCTACGCCGAGACCGGCGTCCCCGTGCGGCGGGCCGAGTCCCACGTGCGGACGCCGGAGGTCATCGAGCGGATGCGGGTGGCCGGGCGGGCCGCGGCCGAGATCCTGCAGACGGTGGGCGCGGCGGTCGCCCCCGGGGTGACGACCGACGAGCTCGACGCGCTCTGCCACGAGGAGTGCATCAAGCGGGGCGGCTACCCGAGCCCGCTGAACTACGGGGCGTTCCCGAAGTCGCTGTGCACGTCGGTGAACGAGGTCATCTGCCACGGCATCCCCGATGACCGGGCCCTGGTCGACGGCGACATCGTCAACCTCGACGTCACGATCTTCCTGGACGGCGTCCACGGCGACACCAACGCCACCTTCCCGGTGGGGCAGATCGATCCGGCCTCGGCCGACCTGATCCAGGTCACCCGCGAGTGCCTCGACCTGGGCATCGCCGCCGTGAAGCCGGGCCACCAGGTCCGCGCGATCGGCCGGGCCATCCAGGGCCATGCCGAGGGGCACGGCTACGGGGTGGTGCGCTCCTTCGTCGGGCACGGCATCGCCGAGCAGTTCCACACCGACCTGCAGATCCCCCACTACGACGACCAGCGGGCGACCACGCTCATCGAGCCGGGCATGACCTTCACCATCGAGCCGATGATCACGATGGGCGCCTACGACCACGTGATCTGGCCCGACAACTGGACCGCGGTCACCGTCGACCGCCGCCGCACCGCGCAGTTCGAGCACACGCTGCTGGTGACCGACGACGGGGCGGAGATCCTGACCCGCACCGGCTGACTCCGCCACTAGCATCCGTAGCTGCGCTCCGTGCCGGGCGGGGCCGGCTGGGGGAACGGCATGGGCGGATGGGCGAGAGGGGAACGGGCGGCGGCGGCTCTGGTCGTCGCCGTGGCGGCGCTGGCGGCCTCGGGCGGGGCGCATCCCGATCCGGCGGAGGCCCGGTCCTTCGCCCTCACCGAGTTCCCCACCCCGGCCGGGATGACCAAGCTGTCGGGCATGACGGCCGGGCCCGACGGCCGCCTGTGGTTCCGCCGGGACGGCGGCTTCGGCGCCATCACGACCTCGGGCACGGTGTCGTCGTACACCCTGGGGTTCACGCCCCAGGCGTTCGTCGCCGGGCCCGACGGCGCCTTCTGGACCATCACCGACGACCTGACCCTCTGGCGGGTCACGACCACCGGCCAGCAGTCCGCCCGGGGCCGCCTGCCCGACCACGGGCCCGAGGTCGACGCGCCCGGTGGCCTCACGCTCGGGCCGGACGGCGCTCTCTGGTACACCCGGATCCCGGGAATCGTCGGCAGGGTCACGTTCGACGGGGTCGCGACCGAGTACCCCATCCCGCTGCCCGACCCGTTTTTCTCCTCCCGCCCCGTGCGCATCACGACCGGGCCCGACGGCGCGCTTTGGTTCACCGAGAACTGGGGCGACCGCATCGGCCGGGTGACCATCGACGGCGCGATCACGATGCACCCCCTCCCGGAGGGTCTGCGAGCGCCGTCCGAGATCGTGACCGGGCCGGACGGCAACCTCTGGTTCACGATGCAGGACTCGGAGGCGGGCGACCTCGGCCGCATCACCCCCGGCGGAGAGGTCACCGACTTCGACGTCCCCGTGAGCTTGTCGACGCTGGGAATCGGGCCTGACGGGGCCCTGTGGGCCTTGGGGGAGGACCTCTGGCGGATCGCCGCCGACGGCGGAGCGGTCCGGCACCCGCTGGGCGGGTGGGGGGGCCAGCTTGCCGTCGGACCGGACGGCAACATGTGGTTCATCCTCGACGACCCGATCGACGCGTGGGACGTCCCCAAGGTCGTCCGCTTGAGCCTGGCCGACGACCCCCGGGGCGAGTTCACCGGCGTCACCCCGCAGCGGATCCTCGACACCCGGTCGGGCGAGGGCCGCGGCGGCTCCGTCTCGCCGCTGGGGCCGGGGGCGACGATCGACGTCCAGGTCACCGGACGGGCCGGCGTCCCCACCACCGGCGTGTCCGCCGTCGTCCTCAACACCACCGCCGTCACGCCGATCGCCGCCAGCTTCGTGACGGTGTGGCCGGCGGGAGGAGCCCGGCCCGGCACCTCGAACCTCAACCTCGTCCCGGGCCGGACGGCGCCCAACCTGGTGACCGTAAAGGTCGGCAGCGGGGGCCGGGTGTCCGCCTACAACGCCGCGGGGGCGACCGACCTGCTGATGGACGTCGTCGGTTACTACGCCGATTCGGCCGGGCCGTTCGGTTCCCGCTTCCTGGGCGTGACGCCGGCCCGCCTGTTCGACACCCGGTCGGGCACGGGCGGCGTGCCTGCGACGCCCCTGGGGCCGGGCGGGGTGGCGCGGGTGGACGTGACCGGGCGGGCCGGGATCCCCGCCACCGGCGTGACCGGGGTGGTCATGAACGTGACCGTCACCCAGCCGTCGGTCGGGGGCTGGCTGACCGTGTACCCCGACGACGTCGCCCCGCCGGAGGCGTCGAACCTCAACTTCGTGGCCGGCGAGACCGTGCCCAACCTCGTGACCGTCCGGGTGCCGCCCAGCGGGATCGTCGCGCTCCGCAACGCCGCTGGCACCACCCACGTGCTGGCCGACGTCGTCGGCTACTACACGACGGAGGTGACGACGAACGCCGGGCGGTTCGTCGCCTTGACCCCGGAGCGCATCTACGACACGCGTTCGGGGCAGCAGGGCTACATCCCGGTGCCGCCGCTCTCCCGGGCGGAGGTGCTGGTGCGGGGCACCGGCAACGTGCCGGGCATTGGGCCCGCCTCCGCCGTCTTCAACGTGACCGCCGTCGAGCCCGAGGCCGGGGGCTGGTTCACCGTCATGCCCGGCGACGCGTGCGAGGTGCCGGACACCTCCAGCGTCAACTTCGTGGCCGGGCAGACCGTGCCCAACCAGGCCATCAGCTCGCTGTCGGGGCCGTACGTCGGCTGCGCAGGCTTCAACGACCTGGCGGTGGCGAACCGATCGTGGGGCCGGGCCCACGTGGTGGTCGACGTGTTCGGCTACTTCACGGGTGACGCGCTCACCCCGGTGCCCCCATGAACGTCGTATGACAGCTTCGCTACGGATCGCGATCGACGTGCGCGTCGCGTGGCATGGCGGTCGCTCCTGGGCTAGCTTTCCGGCGCTCCCGGCCGACCAGCCGGGCGGTTTTGGCGGCGGGTGCTTCGCGCGCCCGGGCGGCGAAAGGATGGGGACATGGGCCGAACGCGCAAGTCCGCTGTCGTGCGTGCAGCCGTGGCGGCGGTGGTCCTGACCGCCGTGCTGGCGACGGGGTCCGGCCCGGCGGGGTCGGCATCGACGCAGGTCGTCGACCCCTTCGGCGAGTTCACCGGCGTGACGCCGGCCCGGATCCTCGACACCCGCAGCGGCAACGGCCAGCCCGCGCCCGGGCCGGTCGGGCCCGGGTCGTCGATCGACGTGCAGGTCACCGGCCGGGGCGGCGTCCCGGCCACCGGGGTGCAGGCGGTGGTGCTCAACGTGACGGCGGTCACCCCGTCGGCCTCGAGCTTCCTGACCGTGTGGCCCACCGGGCTGACCCGCCCCGAGGTGTCGAACCTCAACGTGGTCCCCGGCCAGACCGTGCCCAACGCGGTGACGGTCGGCCTCGGCGACGGCGGCCGGGTCAGCGTCTTCAACAGCTCGGGGGCGACCCACGTCATCTTCGACGTCGTCGGGTTCTACGCCGACGAGGTCGGCCCGACCGGCTCGCGGTTCCTGAGCACGCCGCCGTCCCGCCTGTTCGACACCCGGAGCGGCCTCGGCGGGGTGCCCGCCGTGCCCGTCGGTAGCGGCGGCACCCTCACGTTCGACGTGACGGGCCGGGGCGGGATCCCGGCGACCGGCGTCACCGGCGTCGTGATGAACGTCACCGTCACCGAGCCGACCGGCGGCGGCTTCCTCACCGTCTACCCGGCCGACGTGGCCCGGCCCGACGCCTCCAGCCTCAACTTCATGCCCGGACAGACCGTGCCCAACCTGGTGACGGTCCGGGTGCCGGCGAGCGGCGACGTCGCGTTCTTCAACGCCAACGGCTCGACGCACCTGCTGGCCGACGCAGTCGGCTACTACACGACCGGGGTCGGCTCGGAGGAGGGCCGGTTCGTCGCACTCGAGCTCGGGCCCGAGAGGCTCTTCGACACCCGTGAAGGCTTCGGGCCGCTCGTCCCGGACGAGGTCGTGGGCCTCGTGCTGCCGGACGCACCGCCGGAGTTCGGCGCCCTGGTCAGCAACGCCACCGTCACCCAGCCAACCGCGTTCGGATGGCTGACGGTCTACCCCAACTTCGGCTGCGACCCGCCCGACGTCTCGACGCTGAACTTCGTCCCGGGCCAGACGGTGCCCAACATGGCGATCACGCAGCTCTCCACCTTCGGTGGCTGCGCCCCCACGCCGACGACGGTGCTGTTCTACAACGCGGCCGGGTTCACCCACGTGCTGTTCGATCTGTTCGGCGTGTTCACGTCACCCAGCGCCACGCCGGCCGCGGCGGCCGCGCTGGCGGAGGAGGGGATCGCCCGGTCGTCGCCTCGCACGGCCCCGGTGATCGAGCCCGGCGAGCTTCGCCGGATCGACCGGTAGAACGGGATGCAGCGCAGGAAGGCCCTGCTCGCGGCGCTGGTCCTGGCGGCCGTCGCCGTCGTGGGTTCGCCCGGCGGCCCAGCCGGCCCAGCCGCCGCCGCGCCGGGGCAACAGGCCGACCCCACCGGCGAGTTCACCGGGGTGACGCCCGCCCGCATCCTCGACACCCGCAGCGGCCTCGGGCGGGGCGGCGTCGCCGCCCCGCTCGGCGGCGGTGAGACCCTGCCGGTCGCGGTCACCGGCCGGGGCGGCGTCCCCGCCACCGGGGTGCAGGCGGTCGTGATGAACGTCACCGCCGTGGCCCCGACCGCGGCCGGGTTCCTGACCGTGTGGCCGGCGGGTCAGCCCCGGCCCGAGATCTCGAACCTCAACTTCCCGCAGTGGCACACGGTGCCCAACCTGGTGACCGTGGCCGTCGGGCCCGGCGGCGCCGTGAACCTCTACAACCCGGCCGGGTCGACCCACGTCCTGTTCGACGTGGTCGGCTTCTACGCCGACGGCGCCGGCCCCGCCGGGTCCCGTTATGCCCCCACCCCGCTGCCCACCCGCGTGCTCGACACCCGCGACGGCACCGGCGGCGTGCCGGCCGCGCCCATCGGGTCGGGAGAGACCCTGTCCTTCGACACGACCGGGCTGGACGACCTGCCCGCATCGGGCGTCACCGGCGTGGCGATCAACGTGACCGTCACCGGCGCCACGGGCGGCGGCTACCTGACCGTGCACCCCGGCGACGTCGCGTCGCCCGACGCGTCCAACCTGAACTTCCTGCCGGGCCAGACCGTGGCCAACCTCGTGACGGTCCGGGTGCCACCCGACGGTGTCGTCGACTTCACCAACGCCTACGGCCAGACCCACGTCATCGCCGACCTCGTCGGCTACTACACCGAGCCGGGGACCAGGACCGGCGGGCGGTTCGTGGCGCTGTCGCCGTACCGGGCGCTCGACACGCGGATCCCACCGGCCCTCCCCCTGTTCGGTGATGTCGTGTACTCGCTCCCGGTCGGCGGCGTCGGCCCGGTGCCGGCGGAGGGGGCGTTCGCGGTGGTGGCCAACACGACGATCACCCGACCGTCGGTCCCCGGCTGGCTGACGGTCTTCCCCAAACTCATCTGCGAGCCGCCCGACGCGTCCACGCTCAACTTCGTCTGGGACCAGACGGTGGCCAACTTGACCATCACCTACCTCACGGAGTTCACGGTTTGCTCGGACGAGCGGACCGAACGCCCGATGTACTTCCACATCCCCCGGGGTCGGGCCGACCTGCTGGTCGACGTGTTCGGCTACTTCACGAGCGGCGCTGCCTAGCCAGGTTCGGGGACCGCCGCCCGGCCGTCACCGCACACGCAGGACGGGAGCGCCCGGGACGCCGGGCGCTCCCGTTCCGCGCGGGGCGTCAGGGGGTGAGGGCGCCGACGATCGAGTACCCACCCGGCCCGACGAGACAGCCCACCACGATGAGGACGATGCCCAGCAGGATCTCCCCCCGGACGATGCGGACGATGCCGAGGATCACGAGCACGGCTGCGATGAGAAACAGGATCAATGTCATCGTCGCTCGTGTACCCCCGCCGCAGCCCGGTCAGACGGCGGTCACGCGGTCGCCGTCCCCGGCGCGGGCGACGGTCGCGCCCAGGTCGGCGGCCAGGTCGCCCCGGGCCTCGACGCCGACGCCGCCGAGGCCCAGCCACTCGGCCAACACCGCGAGCTCGGCCGCCAGCTCCGCGCAGACCCGGTCGCGGTCCCGCGCCGTCCCCGGCTCCGACCACGCGGACCGCACCCGCAGCAGGCCCGCCTGCCGGTCGGCCTTGAGGTCGACCCGGGCCACCAGCGCCTCGTCGAGCAGGAACGGCATCACGTAGTAGCCGTGGACCCGCTTGGCGGCGGGCACGTAGATCTCGATGCGGTAGGGGAACGCCCACAGCCGCTCGGTGCGGCTCCGTTCCCAGATCAGCGAGTCGAACGGCGACAGCAGCGCCCGGGCCCGCACCCGCCGGCGGGGCAGCCGGGCCTCGGGGTGCAGGTAGGCCGGATCCCTCCAGCCCTCGACCCGGACGGGGACGAGCGCGCCCTCTGCCGCCAGCTCCTCCAGCACCGGCTTGGCCGCCGGGACGTTGAGCCGGTAGTAGTCGGCCAGGTCGCGGGCGGTGCCGACGCCGTGCGCGGCGGCCGCCACCAGCAGCAGCCGGCGTCGCGCCTCGTCCTCGGACGGGACCGGCGCGACGAGCACTTCGGGTGGCAGCCACAGCTCGGGGAGCATGTAGTAGCGGGTGAACCCGTTGCGGCGGACCGCGGTGACGTCGCCGCTGTGGAAGAGGTGCTCGACGACCCGCTTGCCGTCGCCCCAACCCCACCACTGGTCCTCCTGACGGGGCGCCCGCCGGTTGACGTCCATGTCGCCGATCGGGATCGGCCCCCGGGCGGCGATCTCGGCCAGCGCCGCGGCCACCAGGTCGGGGTTGTCCTCCGCGCTGCGCCGGACGCCGCCCCACGCGTGACCGCCCTGCATCCGCCACCGGAGCAGCGGGTAGCGCTCGACCGGGTGGAGCGACGCCTCGTGCCCCCAGTACTCGAACACCTCCCGGCTGTCCCACAGCCAGCGGGTGAGCGCGTCCCGGTCGTAGGCGCCGAGCCGGGAGAAGAACACCAGCTCGTGGCTGCGGGTGACGACGTTGACCGAGTCGATCTGCACCGTCGCCAGCCGGTCGAGCACCCGGCGGAAGTGGCGGCGGTCGACCCGACCACGCGGGCGGGGCTCCGCCAGCCCCTGGGCGGCCAGCGCCACCCGGCGGGCGTCGCGCCGGCTCATCTCGTCGGGGGCCACCATGCTGCGCCGAAGCTACCGGCACTAGGTTGCTCGCGCAGTTGAGTATCCGGAGCGGCGTGCGCTCCGGCAACCGAAGGGGAGACTGGCCGATGGGCTACCGCGTGGTGGTCGACTTCGATCTGTGTGAGAGCAACGCCCGGTGCATGGAGGCGGCACCGGAGGTGTTCGAGGTGCGGGACGACGACTTCCTGTACATCCTCGACGAGACGCCGCCCGACGACCTCCGGCCGAAGGTCGACGAGGCTGTACGCCGCTGCCCCAAGGCGGCGATCTCCGTCGTCGACGAGTGACGGAGGCGGCACCCGCCGTCGTCGTCGTCGGCGCGTCGCTGGCCGGCCTGCGGGCGGCCGAGGAGCTGCGCCACCGTGGCTTCGGCGGCCGGCTCACGGTGGTCGGCGACGAGGAGCACCGGCCCTACGACCGCCCGCCCCTGTCCAAGCAGGTGCTGGCGGGGTCCTGGGACCTCGACCGCATCGAGCTCACCGTCGGCGGGGCGGGCGGACTCGACGGCCTCGACGTCGACTGGCGGCTCGGCACCCGGGCCACCGGGCTCGACCCCGCCGGCCGCCGGGTCACGCTCGCCGGCGGCGAGGAGCTGCCCTACGACGGCCTGGTGATCGCCACCGGCGCCCGGCCCCGGTCGCTGCCCGGCACCGGCGAGCTGGCCGGCGTCCACACCCTGCGCACCCTCGACGACTGCCTGGCCGTCCGGGCCGACCTCGACGCCGGCGCCGGCCGGGTGGTGGTCGTCGGGGCCGGGTTCATCGGCTCCGAGGTGGCGGCCACCTGCCGGGGCCGGGGCTGCGAGGTCACCGTGCTGGAGGCCCTGCCGGTCCCGCTGGGCCGGGCCCTGGGCGACGAGATGGGCTCGGCGATGGGCGACCTCCACCGCGACCACGGCGTCGTGGTCCGGCTCGGCGTCGGCGTGGCCGGTATCGAGGGTGCCGGCCGGGTCGAGCGGGTGCGGCTGGCCGACGATTCGGTCGTCGAGGCCGACCTGGTCGTGGTCGGCATCGGGGTCACGCCCAACACGGGCTGGCTGGAGGGGTCGGGGCTGGCCCTGGACGACGGGGTGGTGTGCGACGCGACGACCCGCGCCGCGCCGGGCATCGTGGCCGCCGGCGACGTGGCCCGCTGGCCGAGCCACCGGTTCGGCGAGCTGATGCGGGTGGAGCACTGGGACAACGCGATCGCCATGGGCGAGCACGCCGCCCGGCGGCTGCTCGACGATCTCGCCGACGGTGCCGCCCCGGCCTGGGAGCCGTACGACCCGGTGCCGTGGTTCTGGTCCGACCAGTACGACCGGAAGATCCAGCTCGCCGGGCGGTCGTCGGACGCCGACGAGGTGCGGGTGGTCGATGGGTCGGTGGAGGAGCGGCGCTTCGTCGCCCTCTACCGCCGGGGCGATCGGCTGGTCGGCGCACTGGCGATGAACCGGCCCCGCCTGCTGGTCACGTTCCGGGGCCTGGTCGAGCGCCGGGCGACCTGGGCCGAGGCCCTCGCCGAGGCCGGGCTCGGCGGGGCCGGGCTCGGCGGAGCCGACACCCCGTGATCGTTCGGCGAGGCGATAGGGATCGCCGTCCGGTTCTCGAGGCGATAGGGGTCGGGGGCCGACCACCATTGCCTCGGGTACGGCGGATCGACCGCTATCGCCTCGAGATCCTCCGTGGGATCGGGGCACCGTGACCGGCGCCGCGTTCCTGCTGCTAGCCATCACGCTGGCCGCCGCGGTGGCCGACTGGATGGCGGTCCGCCACGACAACCGGCGGGTCGAGTACCTGTGCAAGCCCCTGACGCTCGCCGCGCTCACCGCCGCGGCGCTGGCCTTCGACCCGAGCGACCCGACCGTCCGGACCTGGTTCGTCGTGGCGCTGGTGCTGTCGCTCGCCGGCGACGTGCTGCTGATGCTGCCGGGCGACCTGTTCGTCCCGGGCCTGGCCGCGTTCCTGGGCGCCCACATCGCGTACACGGTGGGCTTCGTGGTCGACGGGGTGGAGCCGGGGTGGTTGCTCGCAGGCCTGGCGGCCGTGGCCGTCGCCTTCGCCCTGGTCGGGGTCCGGATCGTGCACGGCGTCCGGCGGTCCGAGCCGGCCCTGGCCCCGCCGGTGCTGGCCTACATGGGCGTCATCTCCGCGATGGTGGTCGCCGCCGTCGGGACCGGGCGGCTCCTCCCGATCGCCGGCGCGGCGCTCTTCTACGCGTCGGACGCGCTCATCGGCTGGAACCGGTTCGTCGAACGCCACCCGGACGGCGACACGGCGGTCATGGTGACCTACCACCTCGCGCAGATCCTCCTGGTGTTGTCGCTGATCTGACGGGTAGCCCACCGCGGGTCGCAACCGAGAGGAGCCGTCATGGCCGTGACCTCCTTCCAGAACCTGCCGCTCGCCGACCGGGACCGCCCGTGGGACGGCGACGCCGCCGACAAGCGGGTGCGCGAGTGGGCCGACGCCACCGAGGAGCCCGACGCCCGGTACCGGGACGCCCACGTCTGGTACGACGCCGACAACAAGGACGAGTTCGGCGCCTACAAGCTGCTCATCGCCGACGTGATCGACGGCCGCCTGATGGCCGTCCCCCGCGCCGTCATGGCCGCCGGCAACGTCATGCAGGGCGCCCGGGGCGGCGTCAAGCTCCCGAAGTCCGACATCGACAGGGTCAAGTCACACCTGGCCAAGTACTACGACAAGATGGGCGACACGGCGCCCTGGGACCGCGACTGACGGTCCGCCGGGGCCAGGCACCACGCCACCGCCTCGACGACGGCCTCGTGCCCGTGGGTGCAGAACGCGTGGCCCATGCGCGGCACCAGGTCGAGCCGCCGCCGGCCGCCGTGCCCCTGGTCGCCGGCGCCCGCCCCGTGCAGGATGTCTGCCTCGCCCGCCGGCATGAACCGGTCGTCGGCGCCGTGGACCACCGCGAGCGGCACCGGTAGGCGGGCTGCCAGCCGGTCGGGCGGCTCGGGCCAGCGCCAGCGGCGGTCGAGCCGGACGCCCAGCCGGCGGGCGAGCCGCCGGCCGAGGCCGGTGCGGGTCAGGGCGGCGGCCAGCACGGTCCGGGGCGTCCGCAGCCGCCACCGGGCCGGCGAGCTCACGGTGACGACCCCGGCCAGATCCGGGTCGTCGACCGCGTGGCGGAGCACCGCGATCGCGCCCAGCGACGCCCCGACGAGCACGACCCGGGGGGCCAGGTCGCGGGCGGCGACGGTGGCGGCGGCGACGTCGAGGGCCTCGCGGTCGCCGAGCGTGCACAGGCCCTCCGATTCGCCGTGGCCGCGCATGTCGTAGGTCAGGACGGCGAGGCCTGCGGCCCGCAGCTCGTGGGCCATCGCCATCACCGACGGGTCGCGCCGGTGGGCGGTGAAGCCGTGGACCAGCACCACCGCCGCCGCGGCGGGGGCGGCCCACTCGGGCGCCGGCCAGGCGTCGGCGGCCAGGGCGACGCCGTCGGCGGTGCGGAGGGTCAGCGCCCGGGTGTCACGCGGCAACGGCCGGCCTCCAGCGGACCGCGATGCCGTGGCGCCGCATGGAGTGGCGGAAGTACAGGGTGGAGGCGAGGATCGCCGCCCCGGTCAGAACCCACGAGGAGGCCGCCCGGGCGAGGACGTAGGTCCCCACCGGCTGGGTCACGAGCAGCCAGATGCCCAGCGTCGCGTTGACGAGCTGGACGAGCGCCCACAGCACGGTGATCCGGGCGAAGAACCGCCGGACCGGCGGGCTGGACACGAACGTCTCGGGCAGCGGGCAGAAGTCGCCGGCCAGCCGCTGGGCCAGCGGCCGCCCCGCCGGCACCGACAGGAGGAAGACGGTCGCCACCACCACCGTGGTGAGCGTCGGCTGCAGGAAGTAGACGACCACGCTGCCCGCGAGCGCCGCCACCGCCGTCCGGGCGGTGAGGCCGGCGGCGCCGACCAGCAGCAGGCCGGGTAATGGCTTCCGGGTCACGAGCCGACGGACGATCGCCGCGTACGACCAGCCGAGCGCGGCCAGGAGGGCGCCCCAGACGCCGATCAGCGACAGGGCGCCGTAGAAGACGGCGAGCGGGATGAGGCTCGCCTCCACCAGGTTCGGCAGGGCGTGGCGGGCCATGGCCCGCAGTCGCGGGATCTCAAGCGGCGGATGATGCATACGGATCCGAGGTCGGCCCACCGTCCGGTCCTCAGCGCCGGTCGGTGGGGTCTCTCGATGGTGGCTGCCCGACCCCCGCCGGCGCAAACCGCCTCGTCGGATGTGGTTCGGTCGTTGTCGAGGCGAGAACACGGAAGCGACCGCCATCGCCTCGCCCTCAGGCGCCCGTGAGGGCGGCGGAGAGCCGGGGGGACTCGCGCTCGGCGAGGGCGACGTTGACCCCCATGCGCTCGACGTGCTGGCGGACCTGGAGCTCGCCCTGGGGGATCGGGTGCTCGGCGAGGAACGCGGCCACCTCCCGGGCCAGGGCGGCGTCCCGGACCTGGCGGACCCCGCCCACCAGACGCGACAGGCTGTTGGCCGGGAACCGGCGCTCGATCTCGGGCCAGTTCGCGGCCACGAACGCCCACGCCGTTGGGCCGTTGTCGCGGTTGGCCAGCGTCTCCCGCAGCAGGTACGGGGCGTCCTGGGTGCGGACGTCGCCGGACAAGCTGAGCTCCAGCGTCCGGGCGAGGCAGTCGGGATCGCGGAAGCGGGACAGGGCCAGCAGCAGCCGCTCCCGGTCCTGCGGGTTGTCGGCGGCCCGGAAGCGATCGGCCAGCCGGTCGTGGAGCGCCCGGTCGCCGAGGGTGGCCGACACGACAAGGGCCGGGGACGCCAGGCTCGGGTCGACGCTCGGCGGGTGCTCCAGGAACCGGTCGAGCAGGTCGGCCGACCGTTCCCTCGCGGCCCCGTCGTCGGCCAGCAGCGCGGCGGCCTGCAGCAGCAGGCCCCGCAGCGTCCGGGTCCGGTCGTCCTCGCCCGGCTCGGCCTCGGCGCCCAGCGCGGCCCGGACCGGCCCCACCAGCGCCGCCACCCGGGTGTGGAGGGCCTGGCGGGCGTCGCCCTCCACGAGGCGGTCGAGCTGGTCGAGCGCCGCGAGGATGCGCTCCCACACCGACAGGTCGCGCTCGTCGGCGAACCGCTCGACCAGCGCGACGAAGTCGGCGGCCTCCACCGACCCGGCGAGGACCGCGGCCCAGGCGTCGTCGACCAGGGTGTAGCGCTCCAGGGCCGTGAACTGGTCGAGGTGGTCGAGCGCCGCCTCCAGCAGCGCCGGCGCGTAGCGGACCCGGTAGAAGCCGTGGGCCCCGGCGTTGGCCTTCACCCAGGTGGGCGCGTCGCCGCCGTCCGGGGCGGGGACCTCGGCCGCCACCCGGGCGCCCGGGGCCACCGTCGCGGTGTGGCCGTCGAGCAGCACCCGGTGCGCCCCGGCGCCACCGCCGTGCCGCTCCAGCACCACCGGCACGGCCCACTCGTCGCCCACTGTGGGGCGGTCGCTCGTCCCACCACCGGGCCCGTCGCCGTCCGGCACGAGCTCGTCGCCGCCCGCAAAGCGGAAGCGGCGCTGGGTCAGCGACAGGCCCCCGTCGCCGTCCACGGCCGGCTCGACCGACACCTCCGGGAACCCGCCCTGGAAGATCCAGCTCTCCGCGATGCGGCGGACCGGCTCGCCGGTCTCGGCCTCGAGGGCGTCCCACAGGTCGGACGTCTCGGTGTTGCCGAACTGGTGGGCGGCCATGTAGCGGCGGATGCCGTCGCGGAACCGGTCGGCGCCCAGGTACTGCTCCAGCATCCGCACCACCGACGCACCCTTCTCGTAGGTGAGCACGTCGAACATGCCGTCCGCGTCGGCCGGCGACACGACCGGGTACTCGATCGGCCGGGTCGTGTCGAGGGCGTCGGTGTCGAACGCGGCCGACCGCGACAGCCCGAAGTCGACCCACCGCTGCCACTCCGGGCGGAACGCGTCGGTGCAGGTCATCTCCATGAACGTGGCGAACGCCTCGTTGAGCCAGATGCCGTTCCACCACTTCATCGTCACCAGGTCGCCGAACCACATGTGGGCCAGCTCGTGGGCGATGATGTCGACCACCGCCTGCAGCTCGGACTGCGTCGCCGTCGCCGGGTCGATCAGCAGGTACCGCTCGCGGAACGTGACGCACCCCAGGTTCTCCATCGCCCCGAACGCGAAGTCGGGGATCGCCACCAGGTCGAGCTTGTCGCCCGGGTAGACCATGCCGAACCAGTCGCTGAAGTACCGAAGGGCGAACGCCCCCACCTCCAGGGCGAACTCGGCCAGCCCCTCCTGCCCCGGCGGGCAAACGACCCGCAGCGGCTTGCCGTCGACGTCGACGGAGGCGGTCGCCACCAGTGGCCCGACCACGAACGCCACCAGGTAGGTCGACATCGACATGGTGTCGGCGAACCGCACCGCCACCCTGCCCTCGCCCACCGGCTCGCGGCCGATCTCCCCGGCGTTGGAGATGGCGAGCAGGTCGTCGGGCACGACGAGCGTGACGCCGAACACCGCCTTGGCGTCGGGCTCGTCCCAGCAGGGGAAGGCCCGGCGGGCGTCGGTCGCCTCCATCTGGGTGGTGGCCAGCACCCGCTCGGTCCCCTCGTGGTCGACGAAGGTCGACCGGTAGAACCCGACCAGCTTGTCGTTGAGCACCCCCCGGAACCGGAGGGCCAGGGTCGCCTCGCCCAGCGGCAGCTCGGACCCGAAGGCGAGGGTCGCGCGCTCGGCCTCGGCGTCGAGGGTGACCGTGGCCGCGAGCGGTTCGCCCCCGGCGGTGGTGAGGGTGGCCTCGTCGATCTCGAGGTCGACGGCGTTGATGACGATCTCGGCGGTCGGCTCGACCACCTCGACCGTCACGGCCTCGTGCCCGGCGAACGTGGCGGCGTCGAGGTCGGGCTCGAGGGTGAGGTCGTAGCGGCGCGGGACGACCGAACGAGGGAGCCGGTGGGGGTTCTCGGGTGACGACACGAGCGTGCACCGTACCCAGCGGGTGTGACGGTTTCCGCCCCGTTCCGGGCTCCGCCGGAAGGGCGCCGGTGACGCCGGGCGCGGCTAGCCTCGCCCGAATGACCGCAGAGGCCAGCCTCGACGTCGTCGGCATCGGCAACGCGCTCGTCGACGTCATCAGCCACGAGACGGACGAGTTCATCGTCGAGCACGGGCTCGTCAAGAGCGCGATGACGCTCATCGACGCCGAGCGGGCCGAGCAGCTCTACGCCGCCATGGGCCCCGGCATCGAGATGTCGGGCGGGTCGGCCGGCAACACGATGGCCGGGGTGGCGAGCTTCGGGGGCCGGTCCGCCTACATGGGCCGGGTGGCCGACGACCAGCTGGGCGCCGTCTACGCCCACGACATGGCCGCCCAGGGCGTCGTCTTCCACAACGCGCCGGCCAAGGAAGGCCCGCCGACCGGCCGCAGCCTCATCATCGTCACCCCGGACGCCCACCGGACGATGAACACGTTCCTCGGCGCGTCGGCCTTCTTCTGCCCGTCCGACGTCGACGCCGACCTGGTCCGCAACGCGCAGGTCACCTTCCTCGAGGGCTACCTGTTCGACCGGCCCGAGTCGCAGGACGCCTACTGGGCGGCGTCGAAGTACGCGACCGAGGCCGGGCGCAAGGTGGCGCTGACCCTGTCGGACCTGTTCTGCGTCGAGCGGCACCGCGACGGCTTCCTGCCGCTGGTGCGCGAGCGGGTCGACATCCTGTTCGCCAACGAGACCGAGGCCTGCGCGCTGTGGGGCTGTGACGAGGTCGGCGCGGCCGTCGAGCGGGCCCGGTCCGAGGTGGGCATCACGTGCATCACCCTGTCGGAGAAGGGATCGGTGGTGGTCGCGGGGCCGGAGACACACGAAGTCCCCGCCCACCCCGTCGAGGTGGTCGACACCACTGGGGCGGGCGACCTGTACGCCGCCGGGTTTCTCTACGGCTACACCTCCGGGCGGCCCCTGCCCGAGTGCGGCGAGCTGGGCTCCCTGGCGGCCTCCGAGGTCATCAGCCACATCGGCGCCCGCCCCGAGGTCAGCCTGGCGTCGCTCCTGTCCTGACCCCGGGAGCCGGCCACCATCCCGATCGGGCAGTGGGTGGCCGCTTCTGGGTCGGTTGGATCGCGGTGAGCGCGAGATGTCCGACCCGGTCACCGGCGCCGGGGCGCGACCTTGAGGATGACGCGCTCCGACTGGACCGGGTTGGCGTAGTCCTGGCCGGTGTACTTCTGGGCGAGCTGGTCGATGTGGGCCCGGGCCTCCGGGCCGGTGACGGTGTCGACGACCTCGCCCCGCAGCTCGGCGTACTCGTAGGGGCTGCCGGCGTCCCAGACCGTCACGGTGATCCGGGGGTCGCGGCGGACGTTCTTGAACTTCTGCCGGTGCACCTCGGTGTTGAGCAGCAGGTGCTCGTCGTCGGCGTCGACCCACATCGGTTGGGTCTGCGGCGTCCCGTCGGGGAGGAGGGTGGTGACCGCGGCGAAGTTCCGGCCCTGGCCGGCCAGCCGCCTCAGCTTCTCGTCGAGCATGGGCGCCAGGGTACGGCGGACGGACGGCGGGTGGTGCGACCGGCACCGCCCGGGTCACGGTACGTCGACGACGACCGGCGGCTCCCCAGGGGCGGTGACCTGGCCATCGCCCTCCGGCGGTGCTGCCGACCCGTGTCGTGGACCGCGCCGGCGGGTCACACCTGGGCGCGGCCCCGGCGGGTCACCGCGGCCCGGCGGGCCTCGATGGCGGCGGGGTCGAGCCCGCCGCCCTGCCACTCGTCGGCCGCGGCCGCCTCGACGTCCCAGGCGTCGGCCCCGCTGAGCAGGGCGCCCTCCCGGTAGGTGGCGAAGATCCTCCGCACCGCCCGCTGATCGTTCGACACGATGTCCGCGGCCAGTTTCCGGGCGAACGGGAGCAGGTCGTCGTGGGGCACGACGTGGTTCACCAGGCCCCAGGCCCGCGCGGTGGCGGCGTCGACGAAGTTGCCGGTGGCCGACATCTCGCGGGCCCGGCGGACCCCCACCGCTTGGGGGAGCAGCACGGTCAGGCCCCAGCCCGGCATGATCCCGACCCGCGCGTGGGTGTCGGCGAACGCGGCCCGCTCCGACGCCACCAGCAGGTCGCACCGCAGGGCGAGCTCGAAGCCCCCCGTGATGGCCACGCCGTTGACCGCCCCGATGACGGGCTTGCCGATGGGCGGGAACGGCCCCCGCTCGGCCGGCGGGCGCTCGTCTCCGCCGAGCGCCTCCTCGGACGCGCCCGGGTCGGGCCCGGCTCCCAGCTCCTTGAGGTCGAGCCCGGCGCAGAAGGCGGGGTCGGCGCCGGTGAGGATCACCACGTCGACCTCGTCGTCGGCGTCCAGGTCGCGCATCGTGTGGGTCAGCTCTCGCCGGAGCTCGCGGTTCAGCGCGTTGCGGGCCTCCGGGCGGTCGAGGGTGACGGTGGCGACGCGCTCGGCGACGTCGAGGGTCAGCACGTCGGCCATGGCGCCGACGCTACCCCCGCGACGGGCCCGCGGTCGGCGGTCAGCGGTCGTCGTCGACGGGGGGCAGGAACGGCAGGGTGAGGTCGCCCAGCTTGACCAGCGTCGACGCGATCCACCCGCCCATGGCGCTCAGGTGGTCGTCGAGGATCGTGCCATCGGCCAGCGTGGCCTCGTCGAGGTCGTAGCTGCCCTCGTACGACACCTCGATGGCGTACTCCCGCTCCTTGAGGTCGGCCGAGCACACGGTCTCGATCGTCGGGCCCGACCGCTCCAGGTGCTCCGAGCCGATGGGCGCGCTGGACTCGGGCAGCACCGCGAGCACCAGGCTGGGGTCGGGCGCCTCGGCCAGCCGCTGCACCCGCAGCACCAGCTCGATCTCGATGCGGGGCGGGTCGGAGAACGGCTCGCCGATGTACCACGACCGGTAGGCGGTCTGCGCCCACGTCGGCCAGTCGAGCGTGAGGTCGGCCTGCACCCGGGGCGGCAGCCCCTCGCCGGGCAGCCCGTAGGACGTCTCCCACGTCACGTCGCCCAGCAGCACGTCGACCTGGAACCGCTCCTCGAACGCCTGCCGCTCGAGGAACGCCCGCTCCAGCGAGTCCCGGAGGGCCCCGATGGCATCGGTGAAGACATGGTCGAGCATGGCGTCGGCAGGCTAGCGGCGGGGCTCGCCCGCGCCGCCCGGGCGAGGCGATCCCGGAGGCGACATGAACGCCACCGGCACCGAGATCTCGTCGCCGGCGCGGAGGGTGGCGATGCGCCGGCCCTGCTGCACGGCGTCCTTCGGCTCGCCGATCCGCCCGGCGAGGTGGGCCGCGGTGGCGTCGATGTCGTCGACCGTGAAGGCCAGGCCCCAGAACCGGGCCGGGCCCGCGCCCCGCGGCTCGACCGGCCCGACCAGCTCGAGGATGGTCGGTCCGACCCGGAAGAACCGCTGCAGGCGCCCCTGACCGGCCTCCCGGGTGCGCCGGGCGGCGATGCCCGCGGCCTCCAGGGCGGCGGTGGTCCGGTCGAGGTTGGGCGTCATGGCGACCACGTGGTCGAGGCCCACGACCCGGTTGGGGTGGGCGGGGGGCTCGGCCGCCGGCCCGGGTGGCTCGCCGGCAGCGGTGGGCAGACCGTCGAGGTCGGCGGGGAGGTCGTCATCCCCGTCGTCGAGGTCGGCGAGGGTCCAGCCCAGGATGCCGCGGCCGCCGGCGGTCCCGGCGAGCCGCAGCCGGGTCGGGCCGATCGCGCAGGTGCCGTCGTCGGCCACCGCGAAGCCGACCGACGACCAGTCGACGGGCGCGTCGCCGACCGCGATCTCGATCAGCGCCCGAGGCCCCACGGAGCGGGACCGTAGCGCACGCCCCGCCGATACCTGCACGGCCGGGCCGCCCGGCATGAGGGATGATCGGGCGATGAAGCGCACCATCACCGCACGGGCCGCGGCCCGCACCATGACCCTCGGCGACGTCCGCCAGTTCCTGGCCTCGATCGACAGCGTGCCCGACGAGGCCATGATCAAGGTCCGGACCACGCTGTTCGGCCACCACCTCAGGACGCTCACCGTGGAGGAGGACGACGTGGGGTTCCGGGCCTACGTCCAGGCCGTCGGCGCCGACGACGACAAGGACGCCGACCCACCCGAGGCCCGCCCGCCGGCCGGTGGCCGCAAGGCGGAGCGGGCTGCAGCCGCCGCCCGCTGACCTCAGCCGCCCTTGGCCAGGAACCGCAGGCGGGCGGCCCGGGCGTCCCAGGCGTACACCACGGCCGTGTCGGCGATCAGGTCGTGCAGGGCCCGCTGGGCCGGGTGGACGAGGATCATCAGGAGGCCCAGCCCGAAAAACAGGAAGCTCAGCGGCAGCGCCGCCACCCGCAGCGCCGCGTGGCGGCCGTCGAGGTCGCTGCCGTCCGAGCGCACCACCCGGAGGCCCCAGATCGCCATGCCGAGCGTGCGCCCGCTGGCCGCCAGCGGCACGGCGAAGTAGAGGAACCCCCACACCGTCCCGGCCACGACCGACAGGAAGGGCACGTCGGCCAGGTCGAAATCGAGGCTCAGGATCTCGGAGAGCAGGAACTCGAACACGCCGGCGCCCACCACGAACAGCAGCGTCGCGGCGCTGATGTCGATCAGGTAGGCGCCGAGGCGGGTCACCGCGCCGGCGTAGCGGCCCTGGAGGGCGATGTCCCGGTCGGCCGCGACACCGGCCGTCACGACCTCTCCTCCACCAGCAGGGGCGGCCCGCCGGGGCCGGCCTCCGCAGAGCGCCGGAGCAGCCTGTTCATCCACCGGTGGATGAACAGGTCGAGCCCGACGCCCAGGCTCCGGAGCAGGTCGACCGCGCCGGTCACGACGCCCGCCGTCGAGCGGGCCACGACGCTGCCCAGCTCGGTGCGGGCCACCAGCGCGTCGACGTCGACCCGCCCGACCACCTCGTTGACGTCCACCCGGCGGATCACCGCGTCGACGTCGACGCGGGCGAGGGCGGCGTCGAGGTCGACCCGGGCCACCACCGCGTTCACGTCCACCCGGTCGAGCAGGTGGTTGACGTCGATGCGGGCCAGCAGGGCCTCGACGTCGATGCGGGCCAGGACCCGGTCCATGTCCACGCGCGCCAGGAGCTCGTCGAGGTCGAGGCGCTCCAGCACCGCGTCGATGTCGATGCGGCGGACCACCTCGTCGACGTCGACCGCGTCGACGACGCCGGGCGCAGCCTCGCTGGCCACCGCCCGCACCACGCCGCCGGCGCCGTCGAGCACCGTCCCGATCAGGCCCCGGCGCGGCTTGCGGGCCGGATGGCCCCCGTCGGTCGACGGTGGGGGTGCGGAGGGCGCCACGCCTCCCATTGTCGCTGGTGGCGGGCGGGTCTGCCCGGATGGTGATCGATCGGCCCTCGGGAGGCCGTCAGTACGCCGTCGTCCGGCACCGGTGGCGGGGCAGCGCCTTGACCGTCGGGTCCTGTCCCCGCTGCCACAGCCGGGCGTCGATCGCGGCCGGGGAGAGCCCGGTCCGGGCGGCCACGCGCTCGACGGCCTCGACGCCGCAGGCCCGGATCTCGACCTCCTCCGGGCCGCCGGGGGCCAGCAGGTCGCCGCGGGCTATCCGGGCGGCCAGGCCGTCGTCGTAGACCAGGACGCCCGCCGTCCGCAGCACATGGGGGACGAGGTTGTCGGCGAACGCGGTGAGGTCGCCGGCGTCGGCGAACCGGCCCGGTCCCCGGCCCCCGAACGCGCGGGCCAGGTGCGACACCGTGATCTGGGCCCGCTTGAGGAACGGAACCTCCAGGCGGCCGTAGGCGGCCACGTCCCGGCCCAGGGGCAGGGCGGCGAGGGCGTCGACGAGCGCCGCGGCCGACCCGTCGGCGCCGGCGACGAGCGCCAGGGCCGAGCCGCCGTAGCGGCCGGCCAGCATCCGGCCCAGGTCGTTCCACGACCGGGCGTACAGGGCGAGGAGGTCGTCGACCGGGCCGGGGTGGGGCTGGCCGAACACCGCGGCGCAGGTGGCGGCGTCGGCCCGGGCCAGCCAGGCGGCGGTCGGCGGCCCCGCCGCGGCGACGTGGTCGGCCAGCGCGGCCGCCAGGGTCCGGGCGCCCGACAGCCCCGGCCGCTTGGCCAGCAGCGGGAACCAGCCCGAGCCGAAGTTCACCGCGTTCCACGCCACGACGTGGGCCGCCACCGCCTCGTCGTCGCCCGGCGGCCGCTCCTCGGGCAGCAGCGGCACCTCGTCCCGGTCGAGCCCGGCGGCGAGCCGGTCGAGGGCGCGGTCGTCGATCGCGACGTGGGTCGCCCGGTCCGCCACCGCCGCGCAGGCCGCCCGGATCCGGGCGAACACCGGGCCCGGCAGCGGTGTTCTCACGCCCCGGTGCCGAGACCGATCTGGGCCCGGAGGAAGGTGTGGACGTCGGCCGCCTCCTCGGCCTGCTTCGACGCCGGCTTGCCCTGCCCGTGCCCCGCCCGCGACTCGATCCGGACCAGCACCGGCCGCTCGTCGCGGCAGGCGGTGGCCCGGGCCAGCGCGGCCCCGAACTTACGGGCGTGGGCGGGGTCGACCCGGCTGTCCTCCTCGCCGGTGAGGATCAGCGTCGCCGGGTAGCAGGTGCCGGGCTCCAGGCGATGGTAGGGCGAGTAGGCCCAGAGCCAGGCGAACTCGCCGGGCACCTCGGGGTCGCCGTACTCGGGCGTCCACAGCCGGGCGATGAGGAACCGGGGGAACCGGACCATGTCGGTCAGCGGCACCGCGCACACCGCGGCCCGGCACAGGTCGGGACGCTGGGTGATCGTGGCCGCCACCAGCAGGCCCCCGTTGCTGCCGCCCCGGATGGCAAGCCGGTCGCGGCCGGTCCGGCCGCCGGCCACGAGCCAGTCGGCGGCGGCTCCGAAGTCGTCGAACACCTGCTGCTTGTGCTCGCGCATGCCGGCCCGGTGCCAGTCCTCGCCGTCCTCGGCCCCGCCCCGGACGCACGCCACGGCGTAGGTGCCGCCGTCGTCGGCCACCGCCACCGCGCTCGGGCTGTAGGCGGGGCTCATCGTCACCGCGAACCCGCCGTAGCCGGTGAGCACCGTCGGCGTCGCCGGTCCCGGGTCGGCGCCGGCCCGGCGGACGGTGAACAGGGTGACCTCGGTGCCGTCGGTCGACGGGTACCGCTCGGCGGTCACGGTGTAGTCCGCAGGGACTACGGGGGAGGGGAGGTCGCTCCACCGGACCAGCCGGTCGTCGCCGGCGGACGCCTGAACCGGCGACCAGCGCCACAGCTCCGGCGGCCTGGCCCACGAGGTGAACGCCACCACCGCCGTCTCGCTGTCGCGGTCGCCCGCCACTCCGGCCAGCGAGCCCGGCTCGGGCAGCGGGATCTCCGTCAGCGCCGCCCGGTCGACGGGCGGGCCGGCGTCGCTGGCGTCGAGGGCGGCGAGGGGCAGCCGGGCCAGCCGGCTGAGCGCCGACCGGCTCGACGCCACCAGCAGCGAGCCGGCGGTGACCGTCACGCCCTCGATGACGTCGGCCGACTCGGCCACCACGGTGCGCCACCGGTCGGCAGTGGAGGAGGTCACCGGCGCGGCCACCACCCGGCCCCGCGGTGCGTCGAGGGTGGTGGTCCCGACCAGCCGGTCGCCCACGACCGTGAAGGACGACAGCGCGTCGACGCCCTCGATCAGGGTCGTCCGGGCGCCGGTCGAACGGTCGATCAGGTGGACGTCGGTCCGGGTCCAGCCGAGCGACAGCTCCACCAGCAGCCAGCGGCCGTCCCGGGACAGCTCGACCGACGCCCAGGCCGTCTTGTCGGGCAGGTCGCCGAACACCAGCTCGTCGTGGCCAGGGTCGTCGCCCAGGGCGTGCCACCAGACCGTCCGGTGGTAGTTGGCCTCCTCCTCGCCGACCGCCGCGGGGTCGGGGTAGCGGGTGTAGGCGAACGCCTTGCCGCCCGGCGCCCAGGCCACCGAGGCGGCCCGGGTGCGGGGGATCGTGTCGGCCAGCCGTTCGCCGGTGGCGACGTCGACGACCCCAAGGGTGGAACGCTCGTCGCCGCCGGTGGAGGTGCCGAAGGCGACCAGCGAGCCGTCGAGGCTGGGGGCGTACCAGTCGAGGGCGGCGGTGGGATCGCCGGTCAGCTCATGCGGGTCGATCAGGGTCCGGGCCTGCGGCACCCGGTCGCCGTGGACATCCCGGACCACGAGCACCGCCTGCTCCCGCCCGCCCCACCGGTCGATCGAGAACAGCCGCCCGCCGCGGATCGACGGCGCCGCCGCGGTGCCGGCCGAGAACAGCTCGGTGAACCGGTCCACCAGCGCGGGCCGGCCGGGGTCGGCGTCGAGGACGGCGCGGGTGCGGGCGTTGTGGGCGGCGACCCAGTCCCGGGTCTCGGGCGCCTCGGCGTCCTCGAGCCAGCGGTACGGGTCGGGCACCGCCACCCCGTGGACGTGGTCGACGACGTCGTCCCGCCGGGCGGCGGGCGGATCCTGCAGGGCCGACATGGCGGTGCACGCTAGCGGCGCCCCTTTACGGGTTCGCGAGGCGATAGGGGCCGGCCCCCGACCCCTATCGCCTCGAGATCCGGGAAGACGCGGTCAGTCCGACACGCCGCCGAGGTCGGCCAGGCGGGGGACCGGGGCCACCCGGATGCCGGTTTCGGCGGCCAGGCGGTCGAGCAGTTCGTCGTCGACCTGCCGGCTGCGTCCCCGGGGCCAGCGCCGCCGCTCGCCCGCGGCGCCGAACAGGGCGAGCGCCCGGCTGCCCCCGGGGTCGTGCCGCACCCGGTAGCGGACGCCGTCGTGGCCGGCCGCGGCGAACGCGGCCGCCCACTGCTGGGGCAGGTCGTAGGGGGTGATGCTGGCGAGCTCGGCCGTGACCCCGAAGCCCCGGGCGGCCCGGACGGTCGTGTCGGCCGCGCTGCACTGCGCCGGGAGGGCCAGGTGCCACAGGCTCAGTTGCCGGGCCCAGTCCGGGTTGACGACCACGATCGGGCCGAGCACCTCCAGCACGGCGCCGATCTCGTCGTCTGCCAGATAGCAGGTGCCCCGGGGCGGGTCCAGGTCGAACCGGCCCTGCGCGTCGCTGGAGAACCACCACGGCCCCAGCCCGGTCGTGGTCACCCGGCACAGCACCGTGCCCGCGTGGACGTGCCACACCGGGAACGCCTTCAGCTGCTCCGGGTGCGGCGGCGCCCCGATGCTGGGGGCCTGGCGGGTGTCGGGGTGGCGCTTGACGTCGGGGGGCTGAGGCATCGCGGGCCCGCGCGCTGGACCGGTGGGGTGGGGGCGGGGGCGGGGAGAGGTTACGGCGTCATCGCCCACCGGTCGGCGCGCTCGCCCGCCAGGTCGAGCACCGCCGCCAGGTCGCCGCCGTCCTGCAGGTGCTCGGCCACCGACCGGCTGCCGAGCCCGGGTTGGGGCGCGGTGAGGAACGAGGCGACCATCCACTCGTCGTCGGTCCCCGCGGGCGCGAACCGGTCGAGCACCTCGGCCAGCCCCCGGACCACCCGGTTGTTCCCGTCGAGCTGGAACGCCGGGTAGACCCAGGCGCCGTCGGCCGTGCGCAGGGCGAGGATCGTCCGCCGCCGCCGCCGCTCCTCGACGGCCTGGCGGCTGACCCCGCCCAGCACCCGGGCGATGCCGGCGGTGCTGTAGAACGGCCCCAGCTCGGCCCAGGGGGAGGGCTGGGGGACGGCGGCCAGCATCCGGGCGGCCAGGTCGTCGGGTTCGCCGAGGGCGTCGGCCCGCTGGCCCTGCTCGCGCAGGGCACCGACCCGGCGGGCCAGCTCCTCGGTGACCTGCGACGAGACCCGCTCGACGTAGCGGTCGTCGACTGCGGCGAGGGCGGCCGCGGTGGCGTTGCGACCTCGGACCCGGGGAGCTCTGTCGACCATGGGGCCAGCCTACCGGCGCAAGGTCGTCAAGGCAAGGTCGTCAAGGTTACGAGAGTCACTTCACCGGCGGCGTTCTGGCGGCCTTCCTGTACCCGAGGCATTAGGGGCCGGCCCCCGACCACTATGACCTCGAGAACCAGCGACCGACCCCTATCGCCTCGGGCAACCCGGCGCGAGGCGACCGACCCCGACGGCCCGGGTCACGCCGGATGGGACGCCGCCCAGGCGACCAGGTCGTCGGCGGCCATGGTGTTGACGATCCGGTCCGGGTCGATGCAGTGGCGGGCCGCCTTGTCGCAGCCGTAGACCTGCCACTCCATCTGCCCGGGGGCGTGGGCGTCGGTGTCGACGGCGAACCGGAGGCCCCAGTCCAGCGCCAGCTCGACCAGGTCGTCCGGCGGGTCCTGGCGTTCGGGCCGGCAGTTGATCTCCAGGGCGGTGTCGAACTGGGCGCACGCGGCGAACACGATCTCGGGGTCGAACACCGACGGCGGACGGCCCCTACCCACCAGCTTGCGGCCCGTGCAGTGCCCCAGGATGTCGACGTGGGGGCTGGCCACGGCCGCCACCATCCGCCGGGTCATCTCGGCCCTCTCCATCCGCAGCTTGGAGTGGACGCTGCCCACCACCACGTCGAGCCGGGCCAACAGGTCCTCCCGCTGGTCGAGCTCGCCGTCGGGGAGGATGTCGACCTCGATGCCGGTCAGGATCCGGAACGGCGCCAGCGCCTCGTTGAGCCGGTCGACCTCGTCGAGCTGGGCTCGCAACCGCTCGGCCGTCAGCCCGCGGGCGACGGTCAGGCGGGGCGAGTGGTCGGTCAGCACCATGTACTCATGGCCGAGCGCGATCGCGGTCCGGGCCATCTTCTCGATCGGGGCGCCGCCGTCCGACCAGGTCGAGTGGGTGTGGCAGTCGCCCCGCAGCGCCGCCCGCAGGCCGGCGCCCTCGCCCACCGGGAGCACGGTCGTCTCCTCCAGCTCGGCCATGTAGCCGGGGGTCCCGCCGTCGAGGGCCTCGGCGATGACCTTGCCGGTGGTGGGCCCGACGCCGGCCAGGTCGGTGAGCTTGCCCAGCCGGTGCAGCCGGACCAGCTCGTCGTCGTCGGTCGCCAGCACGACGTCGCGGGCGCGGGCAAAGGCCTTGACCTTCTGGCCCTCGGCCAGGACGCGGTCGAGCAGGTAGACGATCCGGTCGAGCGCGTCGGCGGGGTGCATCCCCCCTGTCTAGCGCCGGCTACACGATCCGGAAGCCGACCTCGACCACCGCGCGGACGGTCAGCTCGCCGGGGGTCAGGTCCTCGGCCGGTTCCGTCGCGTCGGCGCCGGCGACGGCGAGCGCCATCCCCCGGGCCTCGCCCGGCGCCCGTGCCACCGGTGTCCCCGGGCCGCCCGGCGGCCGGAGGCCGGCTTCCGCCACCCAGGTCACCGGGCCCAGGGTCAGGTCCAGCGCCCGGGCGTAGGACCCGGCCCGCCGGCGGGCGTCGCCCGCGGCCGCCTCCCGGGCGGAGTCGTGGGCCGGGTTGCCGGGCGCCAGCCACCAGCGGGGACCGGTGACCGCCGCGCCCGCGTCGACCAGCGCGGCCATCAGCGGGCCGAGGGCGTCGAGCACCGCGACGTCGACCACGGTGGTCCGGAAGCCCCGCCAGCCCGTGCGGATCTCCTGGCCCTCGTGCCACCGGCTGAGGGGCTGCACGCCGAGCGCGGTGACCATCGACCGGGCGATGTCGTCGTCGTGGCGCGCCAGCACCTCGTCCACCCGGCCGGCGATCGCGGCCCGGGCCTGGTAGGCGACCTCCTGATCGGCGTGGTCGGCCTCGACCTCCACCCGGAGCGTCGCCGCGTCGGGCAGCGCCCGGACCTCCCCGGTGCCCCGCACCGCGATCTCCTGGTCCATGGCGGCGACCGTACCGAAGGTCAGTAGCCTCGCGAGGTGGAACGGTTCGGGTTCGTCGGCCTCCCCAACGCCGGCAAGTCGTCGCTGTACAACGCGCTGTCCGGCGGGAGCGCGCTCGCCGCGCCCTACGCGTTCGCCACCCGGGACCCCAACGTCGGGGTGGCCAAGGTGCTCGACCCGCGCCTCGACGCCCTCGTCACGATGTCGGCCAGCCGCAACGTCGTGCCGGCCAGCGTCCAGTTCGTCGACATCGGCGGCCTGGTCGAGGGGGCGAGCAAGGGCGAGGGGCTCGGCAACCGGTTCCTGGCCAACATCCGCGAGGTCGACGCCGTCGTGTACGTGCTGCGGTCGTTCGAGGACGCCGAGGTGCCCGGCCCGTCCGACCCGCTCGAGCACCTGCGGGTGGTCGAGCTGGAGCTGACGCTGGCCGATCTGGAGGCGGTCGAGAACCAGGTGACCAAGCGGCGCAAGGCGGCCAAGGCCGACCGGGCCCTGGCCGACGAGGTCGCCGCGCTCGACGCGGCCGAGGCGGTGCTGTCGGCGGGGACGCCGATCTACCGCAGCGACCTCGACCCGGAGGCCCGGGCCCTGCTGCGCCCGTACTTCCTGCTCACCAACCGGCCAGTGCTGGCCGTCGTCAACGTCGGCGAGGACCAGCTCGACGACGTCGCCTCGGTGATCGCCCCGGTCGAGGCCGAGCTCGCCGGGCGGGCCGAGGTGCTGGGCATGTGCGTCCAGCTGGAGGCCGAGGCCGCCCAGCTCACGCTGGACGAGCGGGCCGAGATGCTGGAGGCGCTGGGGCTGGGGGAGGGGGCGCTGCCGCGTTTCCTCCACGGTGCGTACCACCTGCTCGGGCTGCGGACGTTCTTCACCACCGGCGACAAGGAGTCGCGGGCCTGGACGTTCCGGGCCGGCTGGACGGCCCCCCGGTGCGCCGGGGTGATCCACACCGACTTCGAGAAGGGGTTCATCCGGGCCGAGGTCATCCACTGGGACGAGCTGGTCGAGATCGGCTCGTGGCCCAAGGCCCGGGAGGTCGGCAAGCTGCGGGTCGAGGGCAAGGACTACCAGGTGGCGGACGGCGACGTTATGGAGATCCGCTTCAACGTGTAGTCACCCGGCCGATCGACCCTCTGACCTGCCCCTCCAGCCAGCGAGAAGATGGGGGGCCGATCGTCGGCGAGTGCACCGTGTCCCAGCACCTCGCGGACCGATCGGGTGCGCCTAGGACCGGTCGGGCCGGTAGGTGAGGATGACGACGCCTGTGCTCAGAGTCTGGACATCGATCAGCTCCAACGAGGACTTGCCGAACCCGTCGGCGAACAGACGCTTGCCGCCACCCAGGACGACCGGGTGGACCCAGACCTTGTACTCGTCGACGAGGTCGTGCGCGGCGAGCGTCCGCATGAGCGTCGGGCTGCCGTACATCAGGATCTCGCCGCCGTCCTCGTGCTTGAGCTTGGCGATCTCCTCGGCGATGTCGCCTTCGATCAGGGTCGCGTTCCATTCCAGCGGCTCGTGCAGGGTCCTGGAGGCGACCACCTTGGGCATGCTGTTGATCCGCGCCGCGTAGTCGCCCTCGTGAACTTGCGTCCAGTGCTTCTTGAAGAGCTCGTAGGTCTCGCGACCGAGCAGGAAGACGTCGCTCGCCAGCAAGTGCTCGTACGCCAGCCGGGCGGCCTCGTCGTCGAAGTAGGCGTTGGCCCAGCCGGCGTCCTCCGTCTCGCCGAAGCCGCCGGGGTCCTGGACCACGCCGTCAAGCGTGACCAGCGTCGACACGCTTAGCTTTCTCATGATCGTTCACCTGTCCGTGGCCGTGGTGTGGCTCGAGCCGAGCCCCGCGTTCATCACAGCGGGACGCGCTCGGCGAGGCGATCGTCCTTCAGCCGCGCCGCTCGGCGGTATCCGTACTTGCACGGATTGTCGGAGGTAGACGGCCAACGCTGCCGACGTCAGCGGCACAGCGACGGCAGTGCCCGCGGCCGGAGTCGAACCCGCATGGCGTTGCGGCGTCTCGCCCGCAGTTCCGCTTCAACGTATAGTCGAGGTCGAGGGTTGGGCCGCCCAGTGGCGCTCGAGCAGGGGGACCAGCTCGTCGGCCCGCTCGTCGGGGAAGAACAGCCGGGCGCCGGCCAGCTCGACCACCTCGGTGACGCCGGGGATCGTGTCCCGCAGCCAGTGGGCCCAGCGCAGCTCGAAGAACTCGTCGCCGGTGCCCCACACGACGAGGGTCGGCACGGTCAGCTCCCGCAGCGCGGGCTCGGCGGCCAGCAGGTCGGTGGGGTCGAGCCCGGCCAGCAGCCCCTCGAACCGCAGGGCGGCCTCGGGGCTGCCGAGCACCGGGCGAAGGAAGGCGTCGACGACCTCGAGCGGGGGCTGGTCGGGCGACTCGTAGCCCATGGCGAACACCGCGGCGCGGGCGGCGGCGAGGTCGGCCAGCAGCGCGGGGGCGCCCGGGGCGAGGCTGCCGGCCCGGGCCAGCTCGACGGTCGGCCGGAAGGCCTCGGGCGGCACGTTGTCGTGGGCCTCGCAGTTGGTGAGGGTCAGGGTGCGGAGCCGGTCGGGGTTTCGGGCGGCGACGATCTGGGCGACGCCGCCGCCGGTGTCGTTGCCGACCAGGTCGATCTCGGCGAGGCCGAGGGCGTCGCACAGCCCGACGACGGCGTCGGCCAGGCCGCCGAGGCTGAGGTCCTGGTCGGCGCCGGCGGGGCTCCGCCCGTGGGCGGGGAGGTCGAGGGCGATGCCCCGCCGGCCGGGCAGCCGCCCGAGGACGTTGCGCCACAGGAAGGCGTTGGTGCCGACGCCGTGGACGAAGATGGCGGGCGGGCCCTCGCCGACGGCCACGTAGCTGACGTCGCCCGACGGGGTGGCGACGGTGGAGCGGTGGGCGTCGAGTTCGTGGATGTCCATGGTCTGGCTCCTGTAGGTTTTTTCGGAAACCGACTGTCGGTCTAGTTTTCACATACCGACTGTCGGTCTGTCAACGATGTTCCGGGAGGGACACGCATGCCCGGCGCCACCTCGCGCAGCGAGCGCTCGGCGGCCACCCGCCGCACCCTGGTCGACGTCGCCGTCCGGCTGTTCGCCGAGCGGGGCTACGACGGCACGTCGATCGAGGCGGTCCTGGCCGAGACCGGGATGAGCCGGGGCTCGCTGTACCACCACTTCGCCGGCAAGCCCGCCCTGTTCGAGGCGGCCCTCTACGCCGTCGAGGAGCGGATCGGGGCCGAGACCGGGGCGGCCGCAGCGGGGGCGACGACGGCCATCGAGGCCCTGCGGCTCGGCTCCCTCGCCTGGGTCCGGCTCGCCGGCGACCCCGTGGTGCAGCGGATCGTCCTCATCGACGCGCCCGCGGTGCTCGGCTGGCAGCGGTGGCGGGAGATCGAGGAGGAGCACGCCCTGGGCTCCGTCAAGCTCATCCTCCAGCAAGCGGCCGCCGATGGCCGGCTCGACCCCGGGATGGTCGACCCGTTCGCCCACATGGTGCTCGCCACCATGAACGAGCTGGCCCTCGTGGTGGCCCGCGCCGACGACCAGGCCGCGGCCCGGCGGACGGCCGAGGAGGCCATCGACGAGTACCTGGACCGCCTGTTCGGCTGAGCGACCCGAGACGGACGCCCGGCGGCCACGCCCGGGCGATGGACGGTGGTGTCGCAGTGGGGCGCGCGCTCGGCATCATGATGGCTCGTGGCCTGGTTGCTGAGAGACGGGGAGGTTCTGGCCAGCCTCGAGACGGCCGAGTCCCGGCGCGCCCGGGCCCGGGGTCTCCTGGGGCGGGACGGCATCGACGGGGCCCTGCTGCTCCCCGGCGCCCGCTCGGTGCACACGGTCGGCATGCGGTTCGCGATCGACGTGGCCTTCTGCGACGCCGACATGACCGTCCTCCGCGTGGTGACCCTGCCCCGCCACCGCGTCTCCCGGCCGGTGCTCCGGGCCCGGTGCGTCATCGAGGCGGAGGCCGGCGCGCTCGCCCGCTGGAACGTCCGGCCGGGTGACGTGCTCGAGGTCAAGGGGTGACGGCCGAACCGGGCGCGCTGGTGCTGGTGGGAACGCCGATCGGCAACCTCCGGGACCTCAGCCCGCGGGCGGCCGAGGAGCTTGCCAGGGCCGACGCCGTGTGCTGCGAGGACACCCGCCGGACCGGGAAGCTGCTCACCCTCGCCGGCATCGAGCGCCGGCCCTTCGTGGTGGTCAACGAGCACACCGAGGAGCGGGAGATCCCCCGGGTGGTGGCCCGGCTCGACCGGGGCGAGCGGGTGGCGCTGGTGTCCGACGCCGGGATGCCCGGCATCTCCGACCCGGGCGAGCGCCTCGTGCGGGCCGCGGTCGCCGCCGGCCACCGGATCGAGGTCGTGCCGGGACCGTCGGCGTCGCTGGCCGCGCTCGTGGTCAGCGGGCTGCCGGCGGGACGGTTCGTGTTCGAGGGGTTCATGCCCCGGAAGGGCGCCGGGCGCGCCGAGCGGCTGGCGGCGCTGGCGGGGGAGCGGCGGACGGCGGTGCTGTACGAGGCGCCCCACCGGCTGGCCCGGACGCTGGCCGACCTGGTCGCGGCCTGCGGCGGCGACCGCCGGGTCGCGATCGCCCGGGAGATGACCAAGCTCCACGAGGAGGTCTGGCGGGGCACGCTGGCGGGCGCGCTCGCCTGGGCCACCGACCGGGAGCCGCCGGGCGAGATCGTGGTGGTGCTGGAGGGCGCCCCGGCGGCGGCGCCGCCGGACGACGCGGCGGTGCTGGCCGCTCTGCGGGCCGAGCTCGACGACGGGGCGTCGGCCCGGGACGCGGCCCGGGCGGTGGCGGCCCGCCTCGACGTCCCCAGGCGCCGGGTCTACGACCTCGCCGTCGCGGCGGCGTCGGGCGAGGGCTGAGCCTGCGGGACCGGCCGGTTCTGGCGGCGATCGGGAGCCGCATCCTGGTTCTCGAGGCGATGGTGGTCGGCCCCCGACCCCTATCGCCTCGGGAACGGAAGAACGACCGCTATCGCCTCACGGAGCGCGACGCGCCGCCAGTCCGGGATCTAGCCCGCCGCCGCCGGGGCGTCGGCCGGGACGGCGAGGTGCCGGGCCGCCACCTCGGGGGCCACGATGTCGATCATCACGCCGGTGCCCTGCTCGAACCCTGCCACGCTGGTCACCCGCGGGATGACGTGGACGTGCCAGTGGAACGGCCCCGCGTGGCGGTGCGGTGCGGTGTGGAACATCAGGTTGTAGGACACGTCGCCCAGACAAACCCGCAGCCGGGCCAGCGCGGTGCGGATCGCCCGGCCCACCGCGGCCACGTCCGGCGGTGCGGCGTCGGTGACGTGGACCTCGTGGTGGCGGGGCAGCACCAGCATCTCGTACGGCGCCCCCGACCAGAAGGGGCACACGACCACCACCCGGTCGTCGACGTAGACGAGCCGGTGGCCGGCCGCCTCCTCGGCCTCGAGCGTGGTGCACAGCAGGCACGAGCCCTCGAAGCGGCGGAACCCGGCCTCTTCCTCGGCGATCTCCCCAGGCACGAACGGGATGCCGAGCAGCTGGCCGTGGGGGTGCTCCAGGCTGGCCCCGGCCTCCCGCCCCGAGTTGACGATCACCTGGGTGTACCGGATCGACGGGCGGCGAGCGTGGTCCTCCATCCGGTCGCGGATGGCGGCCATCGTCACGGCCGCCTGGGCGTCGTCGAGGTCGGCCCACCCCGCCTCGTGCTCGGGCGAGAAGACCAGCACCTCGTGGATGCCGCTGGCCGCCGCCTGGGTGAACACCGGGCCGAGGTTGTGGACCTTCAGCGGCTCGTCGCCGTCGAACGCCGGATACCGGTTGAGGACGACCCGCACGACCCACTCGCCGTGCCGGCCGTAGGTCTCCAGCGCGGGCGGGGTGGCTTCCTCGTGGCCCGGGCAGAACGGGCACGGCCGGTTGGGGTCGGACTCGACCGGGAGCTGGCGGGACACCAGGTCGCCGGGCCGGTGCTCTCGGCCGGCGGCGACCCCGACCCAGCGCCCGGTCAGAGGGTTCAGCCGAAGTTGGCTCACTGGTGCACCCTTCGGGATGCACGCAGTGAGCCATCGGCACTGCGTGCCGGGTAGGGCACTGTTCTCATGGTTCGCTCGCTGCGCTCGCTCACTGGCGAGCGATCGGCGACGATCGTGGACACCGCGTCAACGTACAACTTCCGCCGGGCGGCACGGTGCGTGTCACCGCGCGGCGGCTCGACCCCCCCGGGCGTAGGTCGAGACGTGGACGGGCGACGACGCCGTGAACGGCTCGCCGCGCCACCCCGCGTGGCGTTCGACCAGGTGCAATCCAGCCTCGGCGGCCAGCGCGTCGAGCTCGTCGGGGGCGGCGTAGTGGAGCACCCACGGCCGCAACCGGACGCCGCTCTCGGTGATCTGGACGTGCTGGCCCGTGACCGTCCTGGCCGCCGGGTCGAGCCGGCTGACGGTGAGCACCACCTCGTCCAGGCCGATGTGGCGGGGCTCCACGGCGCCGACCGCCGCCTCGTCCTCGCCGCCCGGGGGCGGGACGAACGCCTCGACCACCAGCCGGCCGCCCGGGGCCAACACCCGGCCGGCCCGGGTGAGGCAGCGGCGCTGCGCGTCGGTGTCGGTGAGGTTGAACAAGGTGTTGAACGCGCACAGCACGACGGCGAAGCCGGGCGGCGCGCCGGGGCCGAGGTCGAGGTCGGCCATGTCGCCCTGCACCGCCACGACCCGGTCGCCGCCCGGCCGCGCCGCCAGCCGGGCGAGCATGGCCGCCGACGCGTCGAGGGCCCACACGGTGAGCCCGCGCTCGGCCAGGGGCACGGCCAGCCGGCCGCTGCCGGCCCCCAGCTCCAGCACCGGGCCGCTGCCGGCCTCCGTGGCGAGGGCGGCCACCCGGTCGACGGTGGCGCCGGTGTCGGACACGTCGCCGTACCAGTCGTCGTACACGTCGGCGAAGCGGTCGCCGTAGGTGCTGGGGCGATATCCCTCCACCCGGTCATTGTGGGCGAAGATGGGAGCGATGGAGGACGGGACCCGCGACGGGGTGCACGACGGCCGCGACGGCCCGCGGTACGGGAGCGGCGGCTGGGCCGTCCCCGGCTCGGCCGTGGCCCAGCCGACCGTGGCGGACGCGCCGCCGGTCGTCGCCTCGGCCGGTGCCGGTCCCGGCCCCGCTCCCGCGGCCGGGGACAGGGACAGGGGTGACGGGGAGGCGCCCCCCGCCCCGTCCGTGCCCGGCCTCGCCCTCCGGCCGATGACCGTGGCCGACGTCCTCGACGGCGGGTTCGCCGTGCTCAAGGCCCGGCCCCGCCGGCTGCTCGGCCTCGCCGCCGCGTTCGTGGTGCCGAGCCAACTGCTGGTGGCGTTCATCGGCCGGCAGGTGAGCGGCGGGCTCGGGGTCGCCGACGTGTTCAGCGGCGACCCCGCGGTGCTCGACCAGTCGAGCTCCGACCTCGGCGCCCAGTACTCGGCGATCTTCGCCGCCGTGTTCCTGTCCGGCCTCGCCCTCGTGTGCGTCGCCGCCGCGGTGGCCCACCAGGTGTCCCAGTGGATGATGGGGCGCGACGCCCCGGCCGGCGAGCTGTTCGGGGTGGTCGGGCGGCGGATCGTCCCGCTGACCGTCTCGTTCGTCCTCGTCAAGCTGGCGGAGG
This sequence comes from Actinomycetota bacterium, assembly GCA_046730015.1. GTDB lineage: Bacteria > Actinomycetota > Acidimicrobiia > Acidimicrobiales > VFJN01 > ZC4RG19. Next base: position 7,590 of record JBKPHT010000137.1, on the reverse strand, counting down.
TGGCGGGCATCTTCGGCTGCTACGTCGCCATCGTGTTCGTGATGGCGATGTTCGTCGTGGTGGCCCCCGTCATCGCCGTCGAGGGGGTCGGCCCGTTCGCGGCGCTGGGCCGGTCGATCCGGCTCGTCCAGGGCCGCTACTTCCCCGTGCTCGGCCTGGCGCTGCTCATGGGCATCGTCGGGCTGCTCCTGTCGAACGCCCTCGCCGCGCTGCCCCAGGTGCTGGCCATCTGGATCGACTCGCCGGCCGCCTGGCCCCTGCTGGCCGTCGGGGGCGTGGTCGCCGAGGTGATCGTCGTGCCGTTCACCGCCGCGGCCACCACGCTGCTCTATCTCGACCTGCGGGTCCGGAACGAGGGGCTGGACATCGAGATGACCGCGCGGCACGTGCTCGACAGGCCCGCCTGAGGTGGCGGCCGACGTCGCCGTGCTGGCGGCCGCGCGCCGCGCTCTCCCGCCGGGCCGGCTCGCCGACCTGCCCGAGCCGACTCACCAGCCGTCGCGGGCCCGCGAGCTGGCCGACGAGATCCTGTCCCGGCCCCGCTACCGGTGGGCCGACGACCGCAGCCTGCTCGAGCGGGTGGGCGACTGGCTGGCCGACCAGATCGGTCGGATCACAGTCCCGCTCGGGCTCGGCTCGGTGCCCGTGTGGCTGGGCTGGCTGGTGCTCGCGCTGCTGGTGGCCGGCGTGACGTTCCTCGTCCTCCGGCGGCGCGGCGGGTGGCGTCGGGCCCGGCTCCGGGGCGCTGCGGGCGACAGCCGCGTGGTGGTGGCGTCGGGCGAGGCACCGGTCGACTGGGCGGCCGAGGTGGGCCGGGCCGAGGCCGAGGGCCGCTGGCGGGACGCCCTCCGGGCCCGGTACCGGGTGCTGATCGGCCGGCTGGCCGAGCGGGGCGTCATCCCCGACCTGGTGGGCCGCACCGCCGGCGAGCTGGTGGCCGACGTCCGGGCGGCGGCCCCGGCCGCCCACCCGGCGTTCTCGGCGGCGACGGTGCTGTTCGAGGAGGCCTGGTACGGCCACGCGCCGACCGGGCCGGCCGAGCGCGACCGCTTCGCGGCGGCTGCCGACGAGGCCCTCGCACGGTCGGACGCGGCGGCCGAGCGGGCGGGGGCGACAACGTGAGTGCCGGCGGGTCGGGCACCGCTCGCGCCTGGCTCGTCGGCGCCGGCCTGGCGGTCGCCACCGTGCTCGGCGTGCTGGCCGTCGGGGGGCCCCGGGGCGACACGCCGCTGTCGCCCACCTCGGACGGCCGGCTCGGCACCAGCGCGCTGGTGTCGCTGGCCGAGGGGCTCGGGGCCGAGGTCGACGTCCGCGACCGGATGCCCGAGCTGGACGATCCCGGATCCGCCCCCGACGTCATCGTCATGTTCCGCGACCTGCTGGGCGACGGCCAGCGGGACGAGATCGACCGGTGGCTCGCGGACGGCGGCCGGCTGATCGTCACCGATCCAAGCTCCGAGTACACGCCGTCGTGGGTGGGCGAGTTCCGGGAGACCTCCGAGCTCGGCCCCGCCCGCACCCTCGACGGGAGCTGCGACATCGGCGCGCTCGACGGCGTCGACGTGGCCGGCGTCGAGCCCCGCAACGGCGGCGTGCTCTACGACCCCGGCTCGGGCGGCGAGACGTGCCTGTCGGACGGTGGCGGCGCCGCCTTCCTCGTCGCCTCCGACCGGGGCCAGGGCACGGTGCTGGCCATGGGCGGCTCGGGCCTGCTGGTCAACGAGGCCCTCGACGAGGGGGAGAACGCCGCGGTGGCCGGCGCCGTCGTGGCCCCCGAGGCGGGGACGTCGGTCGTCGTGTTCGAGCCCGGGGCGATCGCCGGGGCCGGGGGCGGCGGCAGGGGCCTGCTCGACCTGATCTCGTCCGGAGTGAAGGCGGCGCTCGTGCAGCTGGGCCTCGCCGCCGTCGTGTACGCCCTGTGGCGGGCCCGGCGGCTCGGCCGCCCGGTGGCCGAGCCCCAACCGGTGGCGCTGGCCGGTTCGGAGCTCGTCGCCGCCGTCGGCGGCCTGCTCGACCGGGCCGGCTCGCCGGGCCACGCGGCCGACGTGCTCCGGGCCGACCTCCGCCGCTTCCTGACCGACCGGCTCGGCGTGCCGCCCCAGGCCGGCGACGACGTGCTGGCGGCCGTGGCCGCCGAGCGGACCGGCGTCGACGCCGACCGCCTGCGGGCCGTGCTGGGCGCCGGTCCCGTCACCGACGACGCCGGGCTCGTCGCCCTGGCCCGCGCCATCGACCACATCCGTGAGGAGGTCCTCGCCCATGTCTGACCCCGAGCCCGCCCCCGGGCCACCCACCGACCGGCCCGTCGACGAGCCCGAGCGCGACCCGCGCCTGGCCGTCCTCGCGGTGCGGGACGAGGTGGCCAAGGTGGTGGTGGGCCAGGACGGCACCCTGTCCGGCCTGGTGGCGGCGCTGCTGGCGCCCGGCCACGTCCTGCTGGAGGGCGTGCCGGGCGTGGCCAAGACGCTGATCGTCAAGGCCATGTCGGCCGCGCTCGACCTCGACATGAAGCGGGTGCAGTTCACCCCGGACCTCATGCCGTCCGACGTGACCGGGCAGCTCATCCTCGACGGCCAGGGCGTGGGGGGCGACGGCCGGTTCAGGTTCCGGCCCGGGCCGGTGTTCACCAACGTGCTGCTCGCCGACGAGATCAACCGAACGCCGCCCAAGACCCAGGCGGCCCTGCTGGAGGCCATGGAGGAGCGGCAGGTCACCGTGGAGGGCTCGGCCCACCCGCTGCCGGACCCGTTCATGGTGGTCGCCACCCAGAACCCGGTGGAGTACGAGGGCACGTACCCGCTGCCCGAGGCTCAGCTCGACCGGTTCTTGTTCAAGCTGGCCGTGGCATACCCGAGCCCCGAGCAGGAGCAGGAGGTGCTGGCGCGCCACGACCGGGGCCTCGACCCCCATGACACGGTGGCGGCCGGGATCAAGCCGGTGGCCACCGCGGCCGACCTGGCGGCGGCCAGAGTCCAGATCGAGCGGATCCGGGTCGAACCAGCGGTGCTCGGCTACATCGTCGCCCTGTCCCGGGCCACCCGGACCGCGCCGGCTGTGACGCTCGGCGTGTCGCCCCGGGGCGCGGCGATGGTGCTGCACGCGGCCAAGGCCTGGGCCTGGCTGGCGGGGCGGGGGTTCGTGACCCCCGACGAGGTGAAGGCCGTGCTCAAGCCGTGCGTCCGCCACCGGGTCCTGCTGCGCCCCGAGCTGGAGCTGGAGGGCACGACGGTCGACGGCGTCCTGGACGGCATCCTCGCCGCCGTGCCGGTGCCCCGGTGACCGGTGCGTGGCGAGGCGATAGGGGCCGTTCCGCGGTTCGCGAGGCGATAGGGGTCGGGGGCCGACCACCATCGCCTCGGGAACGGGAGAACGACCCCGTGCCCGCGGCCGCGCCCCGGCCGGCCCGGCGGCGGGGGCTGGGGCTCGCCCCGGTGCCGAGCCGGCGGCTGGCGGCGGTCGTAGCCCTCGGCTCGCTGCTCGTGCTCGTCGTCCCCGGGGGCGGCTGGTGGGCGCTCCTGGCCGTCGACGCTGCGCTGCTGGCGGTGGCCGTCGTCGACGCCGCCCTGGCTCCGGCGCCGACCTCGATGCCGGTGGGCCGGTGGCTTCCGCCGGCGGTGACGCTCGGCGCCACCGACCGGGTCGCCTGGCGGGTCGACAACCCGACCCGGCGGGCGGTGCGGGTGGCGCTGGCCGACGAGCTGGCCCCGTCGTTGCGGGCGACCACCCGGCGGGTGGTGGCGCGGGTGCCGGCCGGTGGTTCGCTGCGGGCGGCGACCGACATCCGGCCCGCCCGCCGGGGGAGGTTCACCCCGGCCGAGCTGGTGCTGCGGGTCGACGGGCCGCTGGGCCTGGCCGCCCGCCAGGCGGCCCTGGCGGTGCCGGGCGTGCTGCGGGTGTTCCCGTCATTCCGGTCGAAGGACGAGGCCGAGCTGCGCATCCGCAAGGCCCGGATCCTGGAGATCGGGCTGCGCTCGGCCCAGGGGCGGGGCGGCGGCACCGAGTTCGACCAGCTGCGCGACTACGCGGTCGACGACGAGTTCCGCCGGGTCGACTGGGCCGCCACCGCCCGGGCGGGCCGGCCGATCGTCCGCACCTACCGGGCCGAGCGCAACCAGACGGTCCTCGTGCTGCTGGACAACGGCCGGGTCATGGCCGGCCGGGTCGACGGGGTGCCCCGGGTCGAGCACGCGGTGGACGCGGTGATGATGCTCACCGCGGTGGCCACCGGTCTGGGCGACCGGTGCGGGGTCGTGGCGTTCGACCGGGAGGTCCGGGCCGCGGTGCCGCCCGCGGGCGGCCGGGCCCAGCTCGGCCGGGTGGTCGAGGCGCTGTACGACCTCGAGCCGGTGCTGGCCGAGAGCGACTACGGCGGCGCCTTCGCCGAGACGCTGGCCCGGTTCCGCCGCCGGACGCTGCTGGTGGTGCTGACCGACCTGCAGGCCTCGGCGGTGGAGGAGTGGCTGGTGCCGGCCCTGCCCTTGGTGCTGCGCGAGCACGTCGTCGTGGTGGCCGGCGTCCAGGATCCCGACGTGGCCCGGTGGGCGTCCACCCCCGGCGACGACGTCACGACCGTCTACCGGCGAGTGGCGGCGGTCGCCGCGCTCGACGCCCGGCGGCGGACGGTGGCCCGGCTCCGGGGCCTCGGCGCCACCGTCATCGACGCCCGGCCCGGCGACCTGGCCCCGGCCCTGGCCGACGCGTACCTCCGGGTCAAGGCCACCGGCCGCCTCTGACCGGGCCGCGGGCGGCGGGCGGCGGGCCGATCCCGCGGTCAGCCCGAGGACCAGGCGCGCTCGCGGGCGAGGGCCAGGTCGTCCCAGCCCCGGTCGAGCTCGCCGACCGCGCCGGTGAGGCCGCGGCGGCTCGCGGCCCGGCCCTGGACCACCACCCAGGTCACGAACACCGCCTCGGCGGCCACGCCGATGGCGACCCGCAGGCCGGTGGGCACGCCCCGGCCGGTGACGAACCCCTCGATGATCCCCGCCATCAGGAACGCCAGCATCAGCCCCAGGGCGATGACGCCGGCCTGCCGGGCCTCGTCGCCCAGCGCCCGGGCCCGGGGACGGTCGCCGGGGGCGATCACCGCCCACCCCAGCCGCAGCCCGGCGCCGCCGGCCACCACCACCGCGGTGAGCTCCAGCAGCCCGTGGGGCAGGATCAGCCCGAAGAACCGCCCCAGCTCCCCAGCGTCGGCGAACAGCCCGCCCGCCAGGCCGAGGTTGGCGCCGTTGAGCGCCATCATCACGACGGTGGGGATGCCCAGCAGCACGCCACCCGCGAAGGCCATCACCGCCACCTGGATGTTGTTGACCGTGACCTCGGTCGCGAACTGGGTCGCGGGCTCGGACGAGTAGTACGACTCGAAGTCCTCGTCCAGGTACTCCCGGCGGGCCGCCTCGGGCCCGGTGGCCTCGATGGCGGCCTCGCTGGTGCCGAGCCAGGCGCCGAGGGCGAGCGCGGGCACGACCAGCAGCGCGGCGCTGACCGCGATGAACCGCCCGCTCTGCCACACCGCGGCGGGGAACCGCCAGGCGAAGAAGTCGGCGATCGCCCGCAGCGTGCGGCTCCGGGTGGAGTAGATGACCCCGTTGGCCCGGCTCACCAGCCGGGTCAGCCGCCCGACCAGCGCCGGGTCGGCATAGGCCACACGGGCGTGGGACAGGTGCGACGACACCCGCTGGTAGAGCTCCACCAGCTCGTCCACCTCCCGGGGCGTCAGCCGGTGGAGGCGGCGGCCAGCGCGGGACGACAGCTCGTCGAGCCGGTCCCAGGCGGGCGCATTGCGGGCGATGAAGCGGTCGATGTCCACGATCGGCGGCGACGCTACCTCCTGGCCCGCCGGCCGGGCCGGCCACGACCGGGAGCCGCGCGGGCCGCGCCACTACCGTGCTGCCCGGTGACAGCGTCGTGGACTGCGGGGTCGCCGGCGAACGCCGGGACGGGGGTGTCGACCGGGTCGCCGGTCGTCCAGCCGATCGTCACGCCCGAGGCGGTGGTGCTCGACTTCGAGCGGGCCGGGGTGCCGTCCCGGACCCTGGCCTTCGCCATCGACGTCCTGGCCCTGGCGGTCACGCTGCTGGTCCTGTTCCTGGTGGTCCTGCTCGTGGGCGGGACCCTCGAGGGCCTGGGCGGCGCCCTCACCGCGATGCTGTCGAGCCTGGCGGTCGTGGCCGCGTGGTTCTGCGGCTTCGAAACCCTGTGGCGGGGCAGGACCCCGGGCAAGGCGGCGCTGGGCCTGCGGGCGGTGAGCATGGACGGGACCCCGATCCGGTTCCAGCAGGCGTTCCTCCGGGCGGCGGTCGGGCTGATCGACGTGTTCCTGGTGCCGGTGGGGTTCGTGGCGGTGGTGAGCATCCTGCTGTCGCCCCGCGACCAGCGGCTCGGCGACATGGCGGCGGGGACCCTGGTCGTGCGCGAGCGGTCGGCGGGCGCGGCGGCGGCACCGGCCCGGTTCGTCCCGCCGGGCGGCTACGAGCAGTACACGGCCTCGCTCGACGTGTCGACGCTCGGCGAGGACGTCTACACCCTCGTGCGCACGTACCTGCTGCGGGCGCCCGGGCTGGGCAGCGGGGCCCGCGACCAACTGGCCGTCCGGCTGGCCAACCCGGTCGCGGTGCGGATGGGGCACACGCCGCCCGGCTGGCTGCACCCGTACATGTTCCTCGTCTGCGTCGCCGCCGCCTGGCAGCGGGCCCATGGCGCGCCGGCGCCCCCGCCCGCGTGGGGCTGGGGCGCACCGGCTCCGCCCCCGCCGCCTCCACCACCTCCGCCGCCTCCGCCGCCTCCGCTGCCGCGATCGTTCCGGAGGTGAGGGGCGGCGGCCCCACCCTGGAAGACTGGTGAGGTGCCCGTGCCGCTCACCTACCTCGACCACGCGGCCACGACGCCGCTGCGGCCGGAGGCCCGCGCCGCGATGGAGCCGTGGCTGGGCGAGCGGTTCGGCAACCCGTCCGGCGCCCACCGGGTGGCCCGGGCCGCCCGCCAGGCGGTGGACGAGGCCCGCGACGTCGTCGCCGCGGTGGTCGGCTGCCGGCCCGGCGACGTCGTGTTCACCTCCGGGGGGACCGAGGCCGACAACCTCGCGGTCCGGGGCGTCCACGCGGCGCGCCCGGGGCGGGTGCTGGCCAGCGCGGTGGAGCACGAGGCCGTGCTCCGCCCGGTGGAGGCGGTCGGGGGCCGGACGGTCCCCGTCGACGGCGCCGGTGTGGTCGACCTCGACGCCCTGGCCGCGGCGGTGACGCCCGACACCACGTTGGTGTCGGTGATGGTGGCGAACAACGAGGTGGGGACCGTCCAGCCGGTGGCCGAGGTGGCCGAGGCGGTCCGGCGCCGAGCGCCCGGGGCGGCGGTCCACGCCGACGCGGTCCAGGCCGCGGCCTGGCTGCCGCTGACCGAGAGGCTGGCGGGCACCGGCCTCGTCACGCTGTCGGGCCACAAGGCGGGCGGCCCCCAGGGGGTGGGCGCGCTGGTGGTCCGGCCGGGGACGCCGCTGCGGCCGCTGGCCCTCGGCGGCGGCCAGGAACGCGAGCTCCGCAGCGGCACCCACGACGTCGCCGGCATCGCCGGCTTCGCCGCCGCCCTGGCCGCGGC
>JBKPHT010000136.1:0-4111 GCA_046730015.1 Actinomycetota bacterium | reverse complement strand
GGTGCTGCTCACACCCCAGGAGATGCGGGTCGTACGCCTGGTGGCCGAGGGCGGCTCCAACCAGGAGGTCGCAGCCAAGCTGTTCCTCAGTCCTCGCACGGTTGGGTACCACCTCTACAAGGCGTTCCCCAAGCTCGGTGTTACCTCACGCGCCGAGCTTGCTCACCTCGACCTCGACGCGATCCTCACGACGCAGTGAGGCGGCCTCCCTCCTAGGGGTGGGTGGTTCTGGCTCATGGCAACGGCCGGCCCATCTGGCCGGCACCACGGCGCCACGTACAGTCGATCGACAGATTCGAGGCCATGCCCCGGCACTTACCGTCCGAACGCATGGACCGGCACACGGCGCGTGCTCTGACCGGAAGCCGACAGGCTGAGCCGACGCGGGCGGCCGCAGCCATCCCGGAGCTTCCCACCCTGCCCGTCGCCCGGAACACGGCGTTGCTCTCGGCAGCCCGGGCGTTCCATTCTGCGATGCAACAGCTCGCGGCAGTGTCGCTCCTGCTCGACTTCATCAGGCGTCTTCGACATGTGATGCGCATACGACGAGGGAGCGATTCGTGAACGCACGACAACTGACGTTCAAACGAATACAGGATACGACCGCCGATGATTGGGCGATCATCGCCACGAGGCCCGACACGAAGCTCTTCGAGGAGCTGCCGGACCGCCTGCTCGGTGCCCTGCGATTCCTGGAGACCGTGGACTTCTTCACGGTCAACGGTCTCGAGCACTCGCTGCAGGCAGGCACGCGGGCGCTACGCCACGGACGCCGTGCTGAGTACGTCGTGGCCGCGTTGCTCCATGATGTCGGTGACCTCGTCGGGCCGCGGAACCATGCCGCGGTCGCGGCCTCGATCCTCCGCCCGTATGTGTCGGAGAGGATCGCGTGGATCGTTGAGCATCACACGGTGTTTCAGTTCAACCATTTCGGACGTCACATCGGCATCGACCCCGATATGCGCGACGCCTACCTTGGCCATCCTTACTACGAGGACGCCGCCGAGTTCTCCGATCTCTACGACTCGGAGAGCTTCGATGCGTCGTACGACTCGTTGCCACTCGAGGAGTTCGAACCTTTGTTGCGTCAGGTGTTCGTGTCGAGTGAGCGATCGCCGTTCGAGCTGGTGAACAGCGACCCTTGACGTACCAACGGCACCACCTGTGCCAGTCCGCTGGCCGAAGCCCTCCTTCGCCAGACCTAGACATCCCACGGGTGGAACTCCACCAGTACTGGTTCGACCGCACCGCAGCGAAGGGCCTCGATGGCCTGATATCGCACATCGCGGCGGAGATCATCTCCTATGAGCACACCCCTGCGGTTCTGGAGACCGCTGGCCCGTCCCGTCAGCAATGCGGCACGTCCAACGGTACGAGCTGAAGAAGGAGACGATCATGAGATCAGGCCTGTTCCTCCCACCCTTCGACGCGCTAGCTGACCCAACGGTCCTAGCAAGCCTCGCACGCCAGGCGGAGGAAGCCGGCTGGGACGGGTTCTTCCTCTGGGATCAGATCCGCTGGCGCGAGCCCGTAGAGGCGGTCGGCGATACCCAGGTCGCGCTGGCAGCGATCGCTTCCGGCACCGAGCGAATTCGGTTCGGTCCACTCGTGACGCCGTTGGCTCGTCGCCGGCCAGCCAAGGTCGCGCGCGAGACGGCCGCGCTGGATGTGCTGAGCGGCGGGCGGTTGACGCTCGGCGTCGGACTTGGCAGCGATCACTACGCCGGCGAGTTCTCGGCAACGGGCGAGGAAGTCGATGACCGCCGGCGTGCCAGGATGCTCGACGAATCCCTGGCGATCCTCGAGGCAGCCTCGTCGGGGGAGCCTGTGCATCATCGGGGCGAGCACTACACGGTCGATGGGGTGCGTTTCCTACCACGACCGGTACAACGGCCGCGGGTGCCGATATGGGTAGGCGGCCTCGCCGGAAACACACGACCCCTGCGCCGCGCCGTCCGCTACGAGGGCTTCTTCCCGGTCAACGTGGATCACCCAGAGCAGCTCGCCGAGATCGTCGCCCAGCTCAGCGTGCTTCGCGACCAGTACGCCCGCACCGACCCCACCATGGAAGCAAGCCGCGCTCTCCACGAGCCCTACGACGTGATCGTCGAGCTCGAACCCGACATCGATCCAGGACCCTACGCCGCCGCCGGGGCCACCTGGTGCCTACTGGCGTGGCCCTGGGAATCGATCTCGGTCGACCTACTACGTGGCGCGATTCGGGACGGACCGGCGACGCCGGCGCGCAGAACATGAAACCGCCGACGCCGCGGCCGTCGCAGCGTCACCTACCACGACAGCGAGAACCCCGCCGGCGACCCACATACCCAACAAGGAACGGACGTCATGGCAAGACGCCAGACCGGAACGCGTGAAGAGTCGCGAACGGCACGCGTTGAGCTGCTTGAGGCTCGAGAAGGAACACACCCGGCGCAGCGACCAACTCGCGCGCATGCGCCGCGAGCTGCCCTGGGTGCGAAGCGACAAGCCGTACACGTTCGAGACCGACGACGGGACCAAGACCCTCGCGCAGCTCTTCGACGGACGCTCGCAACTGCTCGTCTACCACTTCATGTTCGGCCCCAACTGGGACGCCGGCTGCGTCGGGTGCTCGATGGTCGCCGACCACTTCGACGGCGGCATGGTGCACCTCGCCTCCGAGCCCGGCTCTGTGCCGCCGCCGGCGCTACCTGGTGGCGCGTCGAGTTCCCCCCGGACCCCGTCACGGTCGGCCTGGTGCCCGGCGTCATCCGTGACGGCAGGTCCGTACATGAGGTGACAGACATAGGAGATGGCAATGGCTGATGAGATGACTCCCCAGGCACGTCGCGCCTTCCTGACGAGCGGGACGCGCACCGCGATCCTCGCCACGACCCGAGCCGACGGTCGCCCGCACGCCGTTCCGGTGTGTTTCGTACTCGAGGACGACGATGTGCTCCTGCTGACCAACGAAGCCACGGCCAAAGGTCGGGCCCTGCAACGTGACCCGCGAGTGACCCTGGTGGTCGACGACGAGACTCCGCCGTTCGCCTTCGTGATGATCGAAGGCACGGCACACCTGTCCCGCAGCCCCGACGACATCGACCGCGTCGCTCCCGAGATCGCGGAACGCTACGACGGTTCCGACGGCATCGAGGACTTCGTGCGCTTCGCTCACGAGGCGCTTGGCACGCTCGTGAGGGTGACACCCACGAAGATCGTGGCGCTCGACTGTGTGGGCGAGCACTGACCCGACCGGGTCGAGCGTCATGGCGACGTTCGCGTTGATCAGCAGCTTGGGTGACGTGGGGTGGTGTTGGCACCTCGTGGAGCGGGAGCTCGGTTAGCGGGGACATGAGAATTTGTGGCGCCACGGCGCTCATCACGCCCACCCCACCCGGGGCCGAGCCGGTCGGTCGGCCGGGGTGGTGCGCCGCGTCCGAGCCCCGGCGCGGGCGCCGGTGTCGGGCTCCGCGAGCTCGGCGGCCAGGGCCGCGCCCGCGCCGGTCAACCGGTAGAGGTGGCGCGGGGGCCGGCCCGGCGGCTGGCCGGTCTCCCAGCTGGTCTCGAGCAGGCCCCGGTCGGCCAGTCGGATGAGGATCGGGTACATCGAGCCGGCCTTGAGCCCGAGCTGCTGGCAGAGCTCGTAGCCGTAGCGCCAGTCGGCGGGGCGCTCGGCCAAGGCATGCACCACCGCCGCCGTCTGCGCCGAGGGTCGTCGTGCGCGCACCATGCGCGTAACTCTATCTAGATAGACATCCGGTTCGCAAGGCGGGCCGCGGCCCGGAGGTGGTCGGCCAGGTCGGACAGGGGGGTGCGGGCGTTCAGCCCGCTGGTGGAGGGCATGACGTACACCGGCACGCCGCCCAGGCCCGCGGGCTGGATGCCGGCCACTGCCCGGGAGTCGACCGCCGCCCGCCAGCCGGCCAGGCCCACGAAGCACACCGCGCCCGGCCGCAGCCACGTCACCAGCCGCTCGACCCGGACCAGCCCCGCGACGTACTCGTCGCGAGTGAGCTCGGCCGCGGCCACCGTGGCCCGCTTCACGATGTCGGTCATGCCGACGCCGTGGTCGGCCAGGGCCCGGTCGGGGTCGCGGTCGGCGGTCACGATCCCGGCCGCCAGCGCAGCC
>JBKPHT010000135.1:0-5370 GCA_046730015.1 Actinomycetota bacterium | reverse complement strand
GGCCCCGACCGCGACGGGCGCGGGCGCGGCCGTCCCGCCGGCCAGCGCCCGGGCGCCGGCCAGGTAGCCGGTGACGCCGAGCAGGAGGAGCACCGTGCCCGGGTAGAGGGCGTGGCCGCCGTCGAGGTCGTGGACCCAGGGCATGAGCCCGGCGCCGGGGGCCTCGACCGGGAGCTGCCAGAAGTCGACCTGCCCGGCGCTGAGCCCCTCGATGACCTCCTCCGACCGGGAGTAGTCCGACGTCCGGGACGCCTGGCCGAGCACCCAGGGCAGGGCCAGGACGGCGAAGACGGCGAGCGCGAGGAGCGCGTCGAGCAGGCGGCTCCGGCTCAGCCACGACCGGCGGGCCAGCACCAGGGTGGCGGGCAGGATCACCACCACGGCGAACAGGCCGTAGTAGCCACAGGTGAGGAACGCGGCGGCGAGCCAGAGACCGACGGCCGCCGCCCGCCCCCGCCCGCCGGCCGGCGCCCACCGGACGATGGCGTCGACCAGGAAGAACAGCGGGAAGACCATCGTGAGCTGGAGCACGCCCATCTGGGCGGCGGCGAACGGCAGCGCCACGGCCAACCCGCCGGTGGCCGCGGCGGGCCCGGGGGCGACGCCGAGCCCCCGGGCCAGCCGGTGGGCGCCGAGGCCGTTGAGCGTGAACGCGGCGAGCAGGACGAGGTTGAACGCGAGCACCGGGTTGCCGGTCACCGCGGCCAGCGGGGCGAACACGAGGCCGGTCAGGGGCTGCGGCTCGGACAGGGCGAAGCCGCCCGTCGCCGGGTGGAACAGCGGCGCGTCCCAGTAGCCGCGCCACAGCCGGCCGACCTCCGACTGGTTCCACCGCAGGGTCCACAGGTTGAACAGCGGGACGGTGCCGACCTCCTCGGTGCCGTACGCCAGCTTCGTCGGTAGGTGGGCGACGAGCGGCCAGGTGACGAGGCCGGCCAGGGCGGCGTAGGCGGGGACGAGGGCCCGGGCGCGCACGGCCCGTCACGTTAGAGGGCGCATGCCGCCGCAAGGTGGGGCGCCTAGCCATGCCCTTCCGTTGATTGTCACACCCCGTCCGTAGTGTCCGGTCCATGTCCCGATCCCGTCTCGTCTACCGGTGCAGCGACTGCGGCGCCGACGCCCCGAAGTGGATGGGGTGGTGCACCGCCTGCGAGGCCAGCGGCACCCTCACCGAGCAGCCGGCGGCGGCGCCTCGCCGGCCCGGCGCGGCGCTGGTGGCTCCGTCGGTGCCGATCCCCATCGCCGAGGCGGTGGGCGACGCCGTCCGACCCGTGCCGACCGGCGACGACGAGCTCGACCGGGTGCTGGGCGGCGGGCTGGTGCCGGGGTCGGTCACGATGCTCGGCGGCGAGCCGGGGGTGGGGAAGTCGACGCTGCTGCTCCAGGCGCTGGCCGCGGTCGCCGGCGCGGGCGGGCGGCCTTGCCTGTACGTCACCGCCGAGGAGTCGGCCCGCCAGGTGGCCCTGCGGGCCGAGCGGCTCGGCATCGGCGCCCCGGCGCTGTGGCTGGTGGCCGAGACGTCGCTGCCCCACGTCGTCGCCCACGTCGACGCGCTCGGGCCCGACGTGCTGGTGGTCGATTCGATCCAGACCGTCCACGACCCCGACCTCGGCTCGGCGCCGGGCTCGGTGGGGCAGGTCCGGGGCTGCGCGCAGCGGCTGGTCGTCGAGGCCAAGGCCCGGGGCATGAGCGTGGTGCTGGTCGGCCACGTCACCAAGGACGGCGGTCTGGCCGGGCCGCGGGTCCTGGAGCACCTGGTCGACACCGTGCTGGCCTTCGAGGGCGAGCGCCACCACGCACTGCGGATGCTCCGGGCGGTGAAGCACCGGTTCGGAAGCACCCACGAGTTGGGCCTCTTCGAGATGGGGGAACGCGGCCTGGCCGGCGTGCCCGACCCGAGCGCGTTGTTCCTCGCCGACCGCCAGCCGGGGGTGCCGGGGTCGGTGGTGGCGCCGGTGCTCGACGGGCAGCGGCCGCTGCTGGTCGAGGTGCAGGCCCTGGTGGTTCCGAGCACCGCGCCTGCGCCGCGGCGGACGGCCCAGGGCGTCGACGGGGGCCGGCTGGCCCAGGTGCTCGCGGTGCTCGACCGCCACGCCGGGCTCGACGTCGGGCGGGCCGACGTCCACGTGGCGGTGGCGGGCGGCGTCCGCGTCCAGGAGCCGGGGGCCGACCTGGCGGTGGCGCTGGCCGTGGCGTCGTCGGCCACCGGCCGCCCGCTGCCGTCCGATCTGGTCACCTGCGGCGAGATCGGGCTCGGCGGCGAGCTGCGCCAGGTCCACCGCACCGAGCGCCGCCTGGCCGAGGCGGCCCGGTTGGGGTTCGCCCGCGCGGTGGTCCCCCGCTCGGCGCCCGAGGCGCCGGCGGGCATGGTGCTCAGCCGGGCGGCCTCGATCGCCGACGCCGTCCACCACCACGCGTACGCAGGCGCGTTCGCGGGCGGCGCCGGGGCTCCCGGGGCGGCCCGGCCGGCCGCCACGGTCGGGTGACGAGGAGGGGGAAGTACCATTGCACCGTGGTTTCCCGCCCCAGCGCCCAGCTCATGGAGGCGCTCGCCGCGGTGGCACCCGGCACCGGCCTGCGGGAGGGCATCGACCGCATCCTGCAGGCCAACATGGGTGCCCTCATCGTGGTGGGCGACGGCCCCGAGGTGCTGAACATCTGCTCGGGGGGCTTCCTGCTCGACGCCGCGTTCAGCCCGCAGCGCCTGTCGGAGCTGGCCAAGATGGACGGCGCCATCATCCTGGCCGCCGACGCCAGCCGGATCGCCCGGGCCAATGTCCACCTGGTCCCCAACCCGAACGTGCCGACGTCGGAGACCGGCACCCGGCACCGGACCGCCGAGCGGGTGGCCCGCTCGATCGACGTTCCGGTCATCTCGGTGTCGGAGGACATGTCGATCATCGCCGTGTACGTCGGCGACGAGAAGCACCCGCTCGAGACCATCCCCCGGCTGCTGGTCCGGGCCAACCAGGCGCTGCAGACCCTGGAGCGCTACCGCGACCGGCTCGACGGGGTCACCGCCTCGCTGTCGGCGCTGGAGGTGGAGGACCTGGTCACGGTCCGCGATGTGGTCAACGTCCTGCAGCGGACGGAGATGGTCCGGCGCATCGCCGACGAGATCGCCGGCGACATCGTCGAGCTCGGGGTCGACGGACGGCTGGTGAAGCTCCAGCTCGAGGAGCTGATGGGAGGGGTGGAGGACGAGCGCCGCCTGGTGATGCTCGACTACTTCACCGACGAGCGCGAGTGGCACCTCGACCAGGGCATGGACGCCCTGTCCGCCATGGGCACCGAGGAGCTGCTCGATTCCAAGGCGGTGGGGGCGACGCTCCACCTGCCGGGCAACGGCGTGGAGCTCGACACCAACGTGCAGCCCCGCGGCTACCGGCTGCTGTCCCGCATCCCGCGGCTGCCGGACGCGGTCATCGAGCGCATCGTCAACCGGTTCGGGACGCTGCAGAAGATCATGCGGGCGACGATCGACGACCTCGACGACGTCACCGGCGTGGGCCAGAGCCGGGCCCGGGCCATCAAGGAGGGCCTGTCCCGCCTGGCCGAGACCTCGATCCTCGACCGATACTCCTGACCTCCCGCCGCCCGCCCGCCGTCCCGCGAGGTCGCCGATGCGCATCACCCTGCCCTCGGGCACGCCCGCCGAGATCGCCCGCCCGCCCGGCGAGCCGACCCGCGGCCTGGTGGTCGTGCCCGACATCGGGGGCCTCCGGCCGCTGTTCGACGACCACGTGGCCCGGCTGGCGGCGGACAACGGCTGGACGGTGTGCGCCTTCGAGCTGTGGCCGGGCCGGGAGCACCTCGACCTGGCCGACCGGCTCGCGGCCGGCGGGTCGCTCGACGACGAGCGGGTGCTGGGCGACGCGGTCGCAGCAGCCGACGCCACCGGGGTCGAGGCGGTGAGCATCGTCGGCTTCTGCATGGGCGGCATGTACGCGCTCAAGGCCGCGGGCACCGGGCGGTTCGCCCGGGCGGCCTCGTTCTACGGCATGGCCCGGGTCCCGGAGATGTGGCAGAGCCCCACCCAGGGCGAGCCGCTCACGGCCGTGGCCGGGGCGGGGGCCTGCCCGGCCATCGAGATCGCGGGGACGGCCGACCCGTGGCTGCCCGAGAGCGACATGGCGGCGCTGGAGGCGGCCGGCGTCGAGGTCGTCCGGTACGAGGGCGCCGACCACGGCTTCGCCCACGACCCCGACCGCCCGGCCCACCGCCCGGACGACGCGTCCGACGCGTGGCGCCGGGTTCTCGCCCACCTGTCCGGGCTCTGACCCCTCCGGCGACCGGCCCCGCCGACCGGGGCCCGGCCCTCAGCGCGCCCGACGTTCGAGCTGCTCGCGGTCGGTGATCCGGTAACGCCGCTCCGACTGCTCGATCCAGCCCAACCGGACGAAGCTGGCGATGGCCTTGTTGACCCGCTCGCGGGAGGCGCCCACCATCGCAGCCAGCTCCTCCTGGGTGACCGGCAGCATGAACTCGTCGGCCCCGGCCGCCATCTCGACCAGCCGCTTCGCCGTCCGGCCGGTGACGTCGAGGAAAACCGAGTCGGCCAGGGCCACGTCCATCGTCCGCAGCCGACCGGCGAGCAGGGCGACGACACCCCACAGCAGCTCGGGGCGCTGCTCGTAGACCTCGCGGATCGGCCCGTAGCCGACGGCGAGCACCTGCGACGGCTCCAGGGCCCGGGCCTCGGCCGACCGCCCGAGCCGCTCGAACAGCGGCATCTCGCCGAACAGGTCCCCCGGCTCCATGAGCGCGACCACCGACTCCCGCCCGTCGATCGACCGCTTGGCGATCGCGATCCGCCCCTCGACCACCACGTACAGGGTGTCGGCCGACTCGTCCTCGTGGAACAGCACGTCGCCGCGCCGCAGGTCCTCGGTGGTGCTGGAGTCGGCGAGGTGCCGCAGCTCCTGCGGGGTCAGATCGCCGAACAGATCGACGTCCGCGAGCAGATCGGTGGGGCTCATCACCCTGAACGATAACGACGCCCACACGACCCGTGCTGACGGGCCAGTCAGCGGGTCGGTCCCGCCGGCGCGGCAGTAGCCTCCCGGCCGTCATGGGAGCCGTGTGGGTGATCGTGGTCGCGGCCGGGGAGGGCCGCCGGTTCGGGGCCGCCAAGCAGTACGCGCCGCTGGCGGGGCGGCGGGTGCTCGACTGGTCGCTCGACGCCGCCCGGACGGTGGCCGACGGGGTCGTGCTGGTCGTCCCGCCGGACCGCGCCGGCGACGCCGAGCCGCAGGCCGACGCCGTCGCGGCCGGTGCCGCCACCCGCTCGGGGTCGGTCCGCGCCGGGCTCGACCGGGTCCCCGCCGCCGCGGAGGTCGTCGTGGTCCACGACGGCGCCCGCCCGCTGGC
>JBKPHT010000134.1:0-3975 GCA_046730015.1 Actinomycetota bacterium | reverse complement strand
GGCCCCGGGCCCTTCGGTCCCGGCGGCCCCGACGACCGCGACGAGCCCCCCGGTCGGTCGCTCCGCCACCCCTTCGGCGGCGGCCGCGCCGCGGACGGCGGCCGCAAGCGGAGCATCATCTGGCGCTGGCGCCGGCCCCTCTTCCTCATCGCCCTGGCCATGCTGGCCGGGCTCACCGGCGTGGCCGTCGTGTTCGCCAGCACAGAGCTGCCCGTGATCGACGACCTGGCCCAGTCCTCCTACGTCTGCGCAGCCGACGTCGCCCCCGGCAGCTGCTCCCCCCAGACCGCGATGGCACGCCTCCAGAAGGAGGAGAACCGCCAGAACGTCCCGCTGGAGCAGGTCCCCAAGCC
Organism: Actinomycetota bacterium; assembly: GCA_046730015.1. Classification (GTDB taxonomy): domain Bacteria; phylum Actinomycetota; class Acidimicrobiia; order Acidimicrobiales; family VFJN01; genus ZC4RG19. The sequence continues at coordinate 3,622 of JBKPHT010000134.1, read as the reverse complement.
GGTCGTCGACGCGGTCATCGCCATGGAGGACCGCAACTTCTACGAGCACGACGGCGTCAACCCCGTCGGCATCGCCCGGGCCTTCTACCAGAACGTCAAGGGCGGGTCCGTGTCCCAGGGCGGCTCGACCATCACCCAGCAGTACGTGAAGAACGCCTTCAAGCTCTCGACCGAGCGGGCCATCAGCCGCAAGGCAAAGGAGGCGGTGCTCAGCATCAAGCTCGAGCAGCAGATGTCGAAGGACGAGATCCTCGAGGGCTACCTCAACACCATCTACTTCGGCCGCGGCGCCTCCGGCGTGGCCGCCGCCGCCCAGGCCTACTTCGGCAAGACGATCCAGGAGCTCGGCGCGTCCGAGGGCGCGCTGCTCGCCGGCCTCATCCGGGCCCCGGTGCTGGCCGAGCCGTCCAAGCACCCCGAGGAGGCCACCCGCCGCCGCCACACCGCGCTGGTGGCCATGCGGGAGGAGGGCTACCTCACCGACGAGGAGTTCACGATGCACGACGGGCTCACCGCGGCCGACATCGGCGTGGTGCCGTACACCAGCATCAAGGAGGTCGCCACCCTCCGGGGCGCGGCCGACCCCGACTACATGGGCACCGACTACCTGTCGAGCTACGTGAAGGGCGAGCTCCACAAGCTCAACCCGGAGCTGTTCTCGGAGGAGGTCATCAACAGCGGGGGCCTGCGCGTCTACACCTCCATCAACTACGAGATGCAGCGTGCGGCCTGGATGGCGGTCACCACCACCCTCGACCGCGAGGACGACCCCGCCACGCCCGAGTGGGAGGGCGACCCCGAGGCCTCGATGGTCGCCGTCGACGACCAAGGCCTCGTCCGGGCCATGGTGGCCAGCCGCCACCGCTACACGCCCGAGGGCGACGCCCAGGAGAACTACGCGGTCCGGGGCTACGGCTCCGACGGGCGCCAGCCCGGCTCGACCTTCAAGCCCCTGGTGCTGGCGGAGGCCATCCGGGAGGGCTACTCGCTGACCTCGCGGTTCGACGCCCAGGGCAAGATGACGTTCGACCAGTGGCTGACCGACGGTGAGCCCTGGGAGGTGAGCAACTACTCCGAGAGCGACGCCGGCGTCCTCGACCTGGTGGGTGCCACCCGCGAGTCGTCCAACACGGCCTACGCCCAGCTGATGCTGTCGCTCGGGCTCGACATGGTCGACCCGGACGGCGACGGCAAGAGCGTCCCCGAGGGCCCCAACAACGTCGCCACGCTGGCCACCCAGATGGGCATCGGGGGCGCCGAGGGCATCGCCCAGCGCGACGTCGGCCCGGCCATGGTGCTCGGCACGGTCAACGCCACGCCGCTCGAGATGGCCGGGGCCTACTCGACGTTCGCCAACCGGGGCTGGTACCGGCAGCCCGACATCATCACCCGGGTCGAGCAGGTCGACCAGGACGGCAACACCACCGTGCTGTGGGAGCGCCAGGTGAACCAGGTCCAGCTCATGAGCGAGGGCCAGGCCGACCTCGTCACCCACGCGTTGCAGGCCGTGCTGGGCGATGGCGGCACCGGCGCGAGCGCCAACCTGGGCAAGCCCGCCGCCGGCAAGACCGGGACGTCGCAGGCCAACAGGGACTCCTGGTTCGTCGGCTTCGTGCCCAAGCTCACCGCCGCGGTGTGGATGGGATATCCCGCGCCCGACTACCAGAACCCGGAGACGGGGGCGTACGAGCTCTGGCCGATGAACAAGGACGGCCGGCCGGTCCACGGAAAGGCCGCGACCGGCGGCTCGTTCCCCGCGGAGATCTGGAAGAAGTTCATGCAGGTGGCCACCGACGGGACGGAGGACGCGTTCGTCGAGCCCACCAAGCAGCAGATCGAGAGCGGCACGGTCATCAACAAGGGCACGCTGATGACCGGCGAGGAGGCCGCCACCTCCACCGTCCCGGGCAACGGCAACGGCAACGGCAACGGTGGCCCCGACTGGACGATCCCCGACGTCAGCATCCCTGGCCTGCCCGGCCCGACCCGCCCGGGCGGCGGCAACAGCACGACCACCATCGGCACGACGACCTCGTCCCCGACGAGCCTCCCCGGCCCGACCCGACCACCCGACCCCGGCACGGGATAGCTCGCGTCAGTTCCCGAGGCGATGGGGTCGTTCTCTTGTACGCGAGGCAATGGTGGTCGGCCCCCGACCCCTATCGCCTCGAGAACGCCCGACCGACAGGTACCGTCTCGCCCTCCGGGACGGGGGGTCGCCCCTGTCAGTCCGCGAGCGGCTGGTGGGGGTAGTGGCTGCGGCAGGGGAAGCACCACTGCTCCACCTCGTCGACCACCTCCACCTTCTCCTCGGTGTCCCACGCCGCGGGCGTGACGTACACGCGGTGGACGGCGACGAGGTCGTCGTCGGGCGAGCCGCAGGAGTCGCAGGTCGTGGCCTCGGACCGGGAATGCGGGCGCGCCGACATGGCGTTGAGGCTAGCGACGCCGCTACTTTCGGCCCTACCGCCGGCAGCCTCCGAGGCGCTGGACGGAGAAGGAGGGTTGCGCCCATGCGCACGCACACCGTTCCTGGCATCCGCGCTCGCAAGGTACGAGACGGAGCCGATCCGCTGGTGATGGTCACCGCGTACGACGCGCCCGGCGCCCGCCAGGCCCACGCGGCCGGGGTCGATCTCATCCTCGTCGGTGACTCGCTCGCCATGGTCGTGCTCGGCTACGACGACACGCTGGCGGTGACCGTCGACGACATCGCCCACCACACCGCCGCGGTCCACCGGGGCCTGCGGTCGTCGTCGGCCGAGGGCCCCGCTCCGCTGGTGGTCGGCGACCTGCCGTGGATGAGCTACCACACGACCGCGGACGAGGCCGTCCGCAACGCCGCCACGCTGATCCGGGCCGGCGCGCAGTCGGTCAAGCTGGAGGGCGGCCGCAAGCGGCTGCCGGTGATCGAGGCCATGCTGGACGCCGAGATCCCGGTGATGGGCCACCTGGGCCTCACGCCCCAGTCGGTGCACCGCTTCGGCGGCTTCCGGGTGCAGGGCAAGACCCTCGACGCGGCGCGCGAGATCGTGGACGACGCGGTCGCGCTGGCGGAGGCCGGCGTCTTCGCCATCGTGCTGGAGTGCGTGCCCGATGCGGTCGCCCGCATGGTCACCGACTCGGTACCCGTGCCCACCATCGGGATCGGCGCCGGGCGGCACTGCGACGGCCAGGTGCTCGTGTACCACGACATCCTCGGGTTCGAGGACCGCGTGCGTCCGAAGTTCGTGCGCCGGTACGCCGACCTCGGCGGCGATGCCACGCGCGCGATCGAGCGGTTCGCCGACGACGTGCGCGCCGGTCGCTTCCCCGCGAGCGGGGAGACGTACCATGCGGCCGACGCGGTCACCGAGGCGCTGGGGCTCTACGGCTCGGTCGAGCCCGCGCCCGCCTGAGTACCATTCCCGTCTCGTAACCTCGGCGCCGGATGCACGGACACCGGCGCGCCCTCGTCGTCACGCTGCTCGTGGTCGCGGCGGCCGCGGTCGTGGTGCTGGCGGCGGTCCTGCTCGACGCGGACGACGACTCCGGCTCCGACGCAGTGGAGTCGCCGTTGTCGGCGACCATCGCGCGCCAGGTACCCGCTTCGGCGCCGTTCGAGGGGCTCGGCGAGCTCCAC
>JBKPHT010000133.1:0-4331 GCA_046730015.1 Actinomycetota bacterium | reverse complement strand
CTTCGACGGCCGGCATGTGGTCGTGGCGGTGACCGACAAGGAGATCGGCGGCCCCGGTTTCGTCGAGATCGGACATTCGCAGCCCAGCGGCTGCTCGGCCGAGACGCTGCGCGAGGTCACGCGGTTGGTGACGGACTTCCTCGACGCGATGGGGCTGCGCAACGGTCCAGGGCACACCGAGGTCAAGCTGACCTCGCGCGGCCCGCGGATCGTCGAGTCGCACAACCGCATCGGCGGTGACCGGATCAACGAACTGGCCGAGATCGCCTACGGCGTCGACATGGAGCGCTACGCGCTGGGCGCCAGGTTCGGCGTCGTGGAGCCACTGACCACGTCGCCCGAGCCTCGGGGCGGAGCGGCCGTCCGGTTCCTCACGCCGGAGCCCGGACGGGTCGTGGAGGTGACCGGCGTCGACGCCGTGCGCGCGGACCCGGCGTTCGTCGACCTCCAGTTGGAGGTGGAGCCGGGCGACGACGTACCACCGCTGACCTGGAACGAGGACAAGGTCGGTCACGTCATCGCCCGCGGCGCCACCGCTACCGAAGCGATCGCCCACGGCAGGCGGCTGGCCGCGGCGATCCTCGTGCGCACCGAGCCCGTCGCGTGAGCACCGCGCCGCCGGACCGGTCGGGCGTCGACGAACCGCCATTCCGCGACGCGCTGCGCAGCCTGCCCGCCCGGGTGTGGATCGTCAGTCTCGGCATCCTGGTCAACCGCGTCGGCAACTTCCTGCCCGTGTTCATCGTGCTCTACCTGACCGGGCGCGGCTATTCCGCCGGTGCCGCGGGGTTCGTGCTGGGCGTGTCCGGTCTGGGCAACGTGCTCGGCAGCGCCGTCGGTGGCTACCTCGCCGACAAGATCGGCCGGCGAGGGACCATCGTGCTGTCCGCCGTGACCACCGCCGGGCTGACGGCGATCGTGCCGTCCCTCGGACCGTTCCCGATCATCGTCGCGGTGGTCGGTCTCATCGGTGTGACGTCGCAGATCTACCGGCCGGCCGCGGCCGCGGTGCTGCTCGACTCCGTGGCGACCAACCAGCAACGGCTCGCCGCCTTCGCGGTGTTCCGGTTCGCGATGAACATCGGCGCTGCCCTGGGCGGCGTCATCGGCGGTGTGCTGGCCAGCACCTCCTATGCGGAGCTCTTCCTGGGCAATGCCGCCGCGTGCCTGCTGTTCGGCGTGGTCGTGGCGGTGCTGCTGCGCGATGCGCCCCAGCCGCGGTCCGACCAGGACGACGCGGACACGCAGGCTGACCGGGCGGTGGGGTACCGGCAGGCGCTCGCCGACCGCACCCTGGTGCGATTCCTGTTGATGACCGTGGTCGCCGAGTTCGTCTACATCCAGTCCACCGTCGGCCTGCCCTTGCACGTCAAGGACGTCGGTCTGAGCGCGGGCGACTTCGGTCTCCTCATCGGGCTCAACGGTCTGCTGGTGTTGGTGCTGGAGCTGCCCACCACCGGCGCGGTCTCCCGGTACCGGCCGGAGTACGTACTGGCCATCGGCAACCTGCTCATCGGTGTCGGTCTCGCGCTGACCGGGTTCATGACCGGCATGGTCCTGCTGTCGGCGACGGTGCTGATCTGGACGCTCGGCGAGATGATGTCCACCTCTGTCGCCGCCGCCTACCTGGGAAGTCTGGCTCCGCCGCGGATGGTCGGGCGCTACCAGGGGTTGTACGGCGCCGCGTACACGATCGGAACGGGCGCCGGACCGCTCATCGGCGGCGCCGCGTACGCGATCGGCCCATGGGCGCTGTGGGCCCTGGTCGGCGCGGCCGGGCTGCTGTCCGCCCAACTCTGTCTGCCGCGCCGCCGCGCGGCGTCCACGTTGAGGGCGTCGGTGACCAGTTCGGTACGCATGTGATTGGAGCTGTCGCGCCGGCACCGGCTCGTCCGCAATGACGAGCGCGGCTGCGGGCTGTCCGACTGGGACGTCGACCAGCTATCCATCGACACCAAGGTGGCCGACCTCGAAGCGGTGGTCGGTTCCTGCGTGACGGGCCCCGGTTGGCTGCGTCGGGGTCAGGCGTCGACCGCCTGGAGCTCCCGGGCGGGTGCGCCGGTCTCGTCCTCGTTGCGGGACGGCGCGTTGTCGTGCCCGTCGGCGTCGGCGCTCGTGCCCTCGGCGGTGAGGCGGGGGACGAGCCGGTCGAGCCACCGGGGCATCCACCAGTTCCGGGCTCCGAGAAGCGCCATCGTGGCCGGCACCAGCAACATCCGGATCAACGTGGCATCGAGCAGCACTGCGACGGCCAGGCCCAGACCGAACATCCTGAGGACGCGGTCGTCCTCGAGGACGAACGACCCGAACACGACCACCATGATGGCGGCAGCCGCGGTGATCACCCTGGCCGTAGCGGCCAGGCCATCGGCCACGGACTCGACGGCGTCGTCGGTCCGGGCGTACTCCTCACGCACCCGGGACAGCAGGAACACCTCGTAGTCCATCGACAGGCCGAAGACGATGGCGAACAGGATCATCGGTATGAAGGGCTCGATGGGAGCACCCGCGATGCCGAGCAGGTCTCCGCCCCAGCCCCACTGGAACACGGCGACGACCACGCCGTAGGTCGCGGTCATCGAGAGCACGTTCATGATCACCGCCTTGAACGGGACCAGCAGCGAGCGGAACACCATCAACAGCAGGACGAACGACAGGCCCAGCACCACCCCGAAGAAGACCAGGACCCGCCGACCCAGGAAATTCGTGAGGTCGATGTTGGCCGCGGTCGTGCCGGTGACCTTGACGTCGAGTTCCGTTCCGGTGACCGCCGCCGGGATGACGTCGTCACGCAGCCGGGTGACGAGACCGCTCGTGGCCTCGGCCTGAGGGGCGGTCGTCGGCATCAAGGTCATGAGGAACGCGTTTGGGGCCGTCGGGTCGTCCGCGAGTGGCTCGCTGACAGCGACTACCCCTGGGGTCCGGGCCAACGCCTGCCGCAGCCCTTGCACCGCCTCCGTCGCGTCGCCAGCGCCAGCGCCAGCATTGGCGCCAACGCCGGCACCAGGGACCACGGTGATCAGCAAGGGCCCGTTGAACCCGTCGCCGAACCCCTCGGCGAGGAGGTCGTACGCCTGTCGGGTGTAGGTGCCCTCCGGGTGGTTGCTCTCGTCGGCGACGCCGAGTCGCAGGTCGAGGATGGGGGACGCCAGGGTCAGCAGGGCGACCGTCCCCACGGCGAGCCACAGCCACGGGTTGCGCTGGATGATGCGACTCCATCGGTAGGCAGTGGTGTCTCGCGCGGGCTTGGCGCTGCGCCGTGGCACCTGCCGGCGCAGAGGACCCACGGCGAAGCTCACCAGCAGCGTCGCCGCCGCGAGGATGGCGCCGCCGGCGGCGAGGGGCGGGAAGCCGATGCCGGCCCCGAGCATGGCGACGGCGACCAAGCCGGCGGCGACGAGACCCCGCCACCGGGTGACCTCGATCCGCTCCTGGGCCAAAGCGAGCAGGGCCGGCACGAGGGTCAGGGAGCTGATCATCGTCAACAGCACAGTCACCGACGCCCCCAGGCCCACGCCGGCCACCAGCGGGATGCCCATGAGCAACATGCCGAGCAACGAGATGACCACCGTGGTCCCGGCGAAGATCACCGCCCGGCCGGCGGTGTCCATCGCCGCCAGCGTCGCGGCCCGTGGTGGCTTTCCGGCGCGCGTGCCCTCGCGGTAGCGGGTGACGATGAACAGGGCGTAGTCGATGCCCACCCCGAGACCGATCATGACCCCCACGCTCAGCGTGAAGTCGGGGATCGGGTAGATGTTGCTGAGCAGGAGCGTCGCGGCGATGCCGGCTCCGACACCGCCCAGCGCGACGGCGACCGGCAGGCCCATGGCGAGGACCGATCCGAACGCGAGGATCAGCACGACGATGGCGAACGCCAGGCCGATCAGCTCCGACCCCGGCGACTCGTAGGGTGCGAGCGCCGCGCCGCCAGGGAACACCTCGAGTCCCTCGATCGCAGGCGCGTGCTCGGCGATGGCTTCCCCGATGAGCGCCGACTCGGTCAGATCGATGTCGGCCGCCAGGTTGACCTGGGCGTAGGCGAGCTCGTCGGCCAACGGTCCCTGCCCGGCGATCTGACTCTCACCCTGCTCGGAGTAGGGCGAGATGACCATGGCGCCGGGATGCTCCGGGACGCCGTCCTCGTCGGGGAACCCGGCGTCCACCAGCGCGAACAGCTCTTCCATCGCCGCCGTGACCTGGGGGTCGTCGACGCCCTGGTCGGCTCGGAAGACGATCGTTCCCGACTGGGTTCCGGCCCCGAGCTCGGTGAAGTGCTCGTCGAGCACCGCAAAGCCGTCCGCGCTGTCGGAGTCGGGGATGTCGAGGACCGC
>JBKPHT010000132.1:0-3479 GCA_046730015.1 Actinomycetota bacterium | reverse complement strand
TCGTCCGCCAGGCCCAGGCCAACGACTACATCCCCGAGAGCTTCATGAACGCGAACCAGGTCGGCAACGTCCCCTTCGTCATGGTGGGCGTCATCCTCGTACTGCTCATGATCTTCAGGCCCCAGGGCCTGTTCGGCGACCGGCGCGAGATCGCGCTGCAGGACCGATGACCACGGGCACGGGCAGCGGCTTCACCCGCGTGCCGATCGACGCCTTCGACGGCGTCGACGAGACGCCGGGCGCCACCAAGCCCGACCCCATCCTGGTGGCCGACGGCGTCACCCGACGGTTCGGCGGCCTGATGGCGGTCAACGTCGACCACCTGGAGATCCAGAACGGCACGATCACCGCCCTCATCGGGCCCAACGGCGCCGGCAAGACCACCCTGTTCAACCTGCTCACCGGGTTCGACCGGCCCAACAGCGGGGCCTGGACGTTCGAGGGCGAGCACATCGAGGGCATCGGCGCCCACCGGACGGCCCGTAAGGGCATGGTGCGAACCTTCCAGCTGACGAAGTCGCTGGCCCGCCTCTCGGTCCTCGACAACATGATGCTCGGGGCGACCGACCAGGTCGGGGAGCGGTTCTTCCTGTCGCTGGTCCGGGGCCTGTGGCGCAGCCAGGAACGCGGGATCCGGGACCGGGCCGACGCGCTGCTGGAGCGGTTCAAGCTGGCCCACATGCGCGACGAGTACGCCGGCACGTTGTCGGGCGGGCAGCGCAAGCTGCTGGAGATGGCCCGGGCCCTGATGGTCGAGCCGACGCTGGTGATGCTCGACGAGCCGATGGCCGGCGTGAACCCGGCCCTCGCCCAGTCGATCATCGGTCACGTCCAGCAGCTGCGGGACGACGGCCTGTCGGTCGTGTTCGTCGAGCACGACATGGACGTGGTTCGCACCATCAGCGACTGGGTGGTGGTGATGGGCGAGGGCGCGATCATCGCCGAGGGCCGCCACTCGACCATCGTGGCCAACCCGGTAGTCATCGACGCCTACCTGGGCGCCCACCACAGCACGCCGCTCGACCGCAGCGAGCAGGACCGGATCCTGGCCGAGGTCGACGCCGAGCTGGCCCGGGCCGAGGCCGGCACCGGCGCCGGTGAGGAGGACACGTGAGCGAGCGAAGCGAGCTAACCATCAGCACAGTGCGTTGCCCGGCCCGAAGGGCCGAGTGTTCACTGCGCGCATCCCGAAGGGGGCGCCAGTGAATACCCCCACCGACGCCACCGGGGACGGCCGCCTGCTGCTCGACGCCCGCGAGATCGTGGCCGGCTACGTGCCCGAGGTCAACATCCTCAACGGCACCAACCTCGAGCTGCACGAGGGCGAGCTGGTCGGCATCATCGGCCCCAACGGCGCCGGCAAGTCGACCCTGGTCAAGGCCCTGTTCGGGCTCATCCCGGTCCGCAGTGGGACGGTGACGTTCCGGGGCAAGGACATCACCGGTCTCAGGGCCCACCAGCTCGTCTCGCAGGGCATCGGTTACGTGCCCCAGAACAACAACGTGTTCCCCCGGCTCACCGTCGCCGAGAACCTGGAGATGGGCCTCTACCTGAAGCCCAAGCAGTTCGACGAGCGGTTCGAGGTGGTGTCGGCCATGTTCCCCCGGCTGGGGGAGCGGCGGGGCCAGCGGGCCGGGTCGCTGTCCGGCGGCGAGCGGCAGATGCTGGCCATGGGCCGGGCGATGATGATGAACCCCGACCTGCTGCTGCTCGACGAGCCGTCCGCCGGCCTGTCGCCGGTGTTCCAGGACGAGGTGTTCATCAACTGTCGGCGGATCAACGAGTCCGGCGTGTCGATCATCATGGTCGAGCAGAACGCCAACCGCTGCCTGCAGATCTGCCACCGGGGCTACGTGCTCGACCAGGGCCGCAACGCCTACACCGACACCGGCGACGCCCTGCTCACCGACCCGAAGGTGATCGAGCTCTACCTCGGCACGCTCGCCCAGGCGGAGTAGCCCGCCGCCGCCGTCTGGCGGCGATGGCGGAAGGAAGCAGCGCGGCGCGCCGCCGGAACGGTCGAAGGTCCGCGGGTCCGCGACGACGCGCCGGGGGCCGGCCCCCGCAGGAGCCGGCCCCCGATCGCATGGCTGGATGGCAGATGGCGGTGGAGCTAGAGCTTCACCGTCTGGTACTCGGTCGCCGCGGCGTCGATCTGGTTGTCTTGACCGTACGTCTGGACGGCGAAGCTGGCCTCGGTCGGCTCGCCCGCCAGGCTGAACGACTGCGGGCCCGAGGGACCGTCGTAGTCGATGTCCGCACCACCGTCGAGCAGCGCCTTGCAGTCGGCGAAGGTCGAGCACTTCTCGCCGTCGCGGGTGACGCCGTTGATCTTGGCGGCCACCTCGCTCGGGTTGTCGGTGCCGGCGGCCTGCGACGCGAGGGCGATGATGATCACCGCGTCGTAGGTCTCGGGGCCGTAGCTGTAGTCGGTGAGGCCCGGGTAGGTGGAGTCGAGCTTGGCCTTGAAGTCGGCCTGCAACTCGACGGCGGGCAGCGTGCCCTTGATGCCCACCAGGACGCCCTGCTCGGTGAAGTTCTCGCCGAGCGCGTTACCGATGTTGCCGTCGACCAGGTAGATCTGCTTCTGGTCGGCGGTGAATCCCTGCTCGAACAGCGCGTTCAGGATGCCGGCCGACTCCTCGAAGCCGACCATGAACAGCGCGTCGGGGTCGGCGGAGACGACCTCGTCGACCTCGGCCTCGAAGTTGCCGGCCTCGGGGTCGTAGACCTTCTCCACGACGACGTCGCCGCCCTGCTCCTCGAACGGGCCCTTGATGTCGTCGAGCAGGCCCTCCCCGTAGGCGTCGCCCCGGGCCAGGATGGCCGCGGTGCTGATGCCGTCGGCGATGGCCAGGTCGGCGAGCACGCGGCCCTGCAGGATGTCCGACGGGGCCGTGCGGAAGTACAGGCCGTCGTCCGCGTACGTCGTCAGGTCCTTGGCCGTGTTGGCCGGCGAGAACTGGATGACGCAGTCACCGGTGATCTTGTCGATCACGTTGCGGGTGATGCCCGAGGCGGCGGCACCCAGGATGGCGTCGGCCCCGGCGCTCAGGTGGCGGTCCACCGTCTGATTGGCCACGTCGGGGCTCTCGTCACCGGAGTCGCCCGGCAGGTAGCTGAGCGGCGCGCCGTTGACGCCACCGGCGGCGTTGACCTCGCTGACCGCCAGCTGGGCGCCCGCGATCTCGGGCGGCCCGAGGAACGCCAGGTCGCCGGTCTCCGGCAGCAGCGCTCCGATGGTCAGGGTGCCGTCCTCGGTCCCCTGACATTCCGGCGCCGCTTCCCCAACTTCGGTGGCGATACTCGCGCCCTCCTCCTCCCCCGCGGTGTCCTCTGTCGTCTCGTCGCTCGCTTCGGTGTCGTCGTCGTCGCCGCAGGCTGCGGCGAGCATCGAGAGACCGAGGAGAACGGCGAAAAGCCGCAACCAACGGCTTCGCTGTCGCATCGCACTTCCCCTTGTCCGGAAATAAATTGAC
>JBKPHT010000131.1:0-9634 GCA_046730015.1 Actinomycetota bacterium | reverse complement strand
GGCCGACGACCGACGAGGCGAAGGACCGCCTCGCGCTCCTCGACCGCCTCGGCCCGACCCCGAGCGCGTTCACGTTCCGCACCGCGTTCCCCGCCCCCGGCCCGCCGGTCGAGCAAGCGTCGTGACCGGCAGCGGTACCGGAACCGGCGCCAGCGACCTCGTGGCCGCCTTCGCCGACACCCTGGAGCGGCGCGACTGGGACGCCTTCGGGGCGCTGCTCGACCCCGAGGTCGTCTACGAGCTGCCCCAGACCCGCGAGCGGATCCGGGGCCGCGACCGCTACGTGAGGTTCAACGTCGAGTACCCGGGCGACTGGCACATCGAGCCGCGGGTGGTGCTCGGCGACGACCGCGACGGCAGCCTGCTGTTCCGGTGGCGATCCGGCGACGACGACGCCCTCGCGGTCACGTTCTTCGAGGTGGCGAACGGGGTCATCACCCGGATCACCGACTTCTGGCCCGAGCCCTACGAGCCCCCGCCCGGTCGGGAGCACCTCGTCGAGCGGTGGTGACCGCCCCGGGGGCCGCGGAATACCGACCGCCCCGCCGCCGTTGCCGGGCGCGGTGACCATCGCGGCCGTGACCGGAGCGAACCAGGGGTTGGGGCTCGCGGTCGTCGCCGGGCTGCGGGCCCGGTTGACCGGGCCGGACGACGTCGTCTACCTCACCGGCCGTGACCCCGACCGCATCGCGACCGCGGCCGCCAGCCTCGACGCCGCCGGCCTCGACGTCGCCATCCACCCGCTCGACGTCACCGACCCCGAGGCGATCGAGCGGTTCGCCGCGATGCTGCGCGAGCGCCACGGCGGCATCGACGTGCTGGTCTCCAACGCCGCCGCCCGGATCGTCCCGGACCGGCCGCCCGCCGCCCAGGTGCGGGAGTTCGCCGCCACCAACAACCTCGGCACCACCCGGCTGGTCCGGGCGGTCGTCCCGCTGCTCCGCCCGGGGGCCCGGCTGCTGGTGGTGGCCAGCTCGTTCGGCACCCTCCGGTCGTTGCCACCGCCGCTGCACGCCCGGTTCGACGACCCCGGCCTGACCCTCGACGCCGTCGACGCGGTGGTCCGGGCCTGGGTGGCCGCCGTCGAGGACGGGACGGCCGCGGCCGAGGGGTGGCCCGACTGGATCAACATCCCGTCCAAGGTCGGGCAGGTCGCCGCCCTTCGGGTGGTGGCCCGCCGCCTGCGGGAGGACGGACCGCCGGGTGTGCTCGCGGTCGCCGTCTGCCCCGGCCTGGTCGACACCGCCGCGTCCCGGCCCTGGTTCGACGACATGGCCGAGGCCCAGACGCCGGACGAGGCCGCCACCCACCTCGTGCGCCTGGCCCTCGACCCGGCGGACGTCGAGTTCCACGGCGAGCTCGTGCAGTTCGGCCGGGTGCTGCCCTGGCGGTGAGCCCCGCGGATCAGACCGCGGTCTGATGACGGCGGCGGCCCGTGTCGGTACGGTGCGGCCGGTGCTGGACGTGGACGGCTTCCTGGACCGATGGCGGCGCCTCCCGCCCCCGGTGGCCGACGCTCTGCTCGCGGTCGTCGTCGGCGCGGTGACCGTCGTGTCGGTGGTGGTCGAGGACCAGCAAGACGACGATCTCGCGTTGACGGCCTGGGGTGTGGCCCTGCTCGGCGTGCAGATCGTGCCCCTGGTGTGGCGCCGGCGGGCGCCGGTGGTGACGTTCGCGCTGGTGAGCGCGGCCACGTTCGCGTACGGCTTCGCCCGCCTGCCCGACCCCCCGATCATGTTTGCCGCCGGGCTCGCCGTGTACACCCTCGCCGCCTACCGGCGCCTCTCGGTGTCCGCGCCGTTGGCGCTGGCCGTCCTGGTGGCCGCGGCGGTGGGCATCTGGTTCGGCGACGAGTCCGACGTGGCCGACCTGGCAGTCGGCTACTTCGTCGGCATCACCTGCTGGGTCGTGGGCGACACCGTCCGCCGGCAGCGGGTCGACGCCGCGCGGGCCGAGGCCCGCCGTGTGGACGAGGCCCGCCGGGCCGTGGCCGACGAGCGGGTCCGGATCGCCCGGGACCTCCACGACGTGGTGGCCCACCATCTCAGCGTCATCGTCGTCCAAGCGGAGGCCGCGCAGGAGGTGCTGGCCGCCGACCCGGAACGGGCGGGGTCGGCCATGGCCACTGTGGCGGACACCGCCCGCACCGCGCTCGGGGAGCTCCGGCGGGTGCTCGGGGTCCTGCGGTCGGACTCGACCCTGGTCCCGCAGCCCGATCTCGGCGGCGTGGACGAGCTGGTCGAGTCGGTCCGCCAAGCGGGCCTGGCCGTGGAGGTCCGGACGGCGGGCGACCCGTGCCCGGTGCCGGGGGTGGTCGGTCTGACCGCTTACCGGGTCGTGCAGGAGGCCCTGACCAACGTCCTGCGCCACGCGTCCGCCCATCGGGCCGTCGTCGCGCTCGACTTCGCCGGGACCGGCGAGCTCGTCGTCACGGTCATCGACGACGGTCGGGGCCACGCCACCGGCTCCGGCCGGCCCGGCGGCCACGGGCTGGCCGGGATGCGGGAGCGGGTCGCGGTTCTCGGCGGGCGGCTCGACGCCGGGCCCCGCCCCGAGGGCGGCTTCGCGGTGCGGGCCCACCTCCCGCTGGCCCCGTGACCCCGGGCGACGAGCCGCCGATCCGGGTGGTGGTGGCCGACGACCAGGAGCTGGTGAGGAGCGGGTTCGCCATGATCGTCGCCGCCCAGACCGACATGGCCGTCGTCGGCGAGGCCGGGGACGGCGAGGAGGCGGTCGCCGTCGCCCGCAGGGAGCACGCCGACGTCGTGCTGATGGACATCCGGATGCCGCGGTGCGACGGCATCGAGGCGACCCGCCGGCTCGCCGGCCCGGACGTCGCCGACGCGGTCAAGGTCGTCATCCTCACCACGTTCGATCTGGACGAGTACGTGTTCGCCGCGCTGCGGGCCGGTGCGAGCGGCTTCCTCCTCAAGGACGTCCGCCGGGAGGACCTCGTCCACGCCGTCCGCGTGGTGGCGGCGGGTGACGCGCTGCTGGCCCCGTCGGTCACCCGGCGGCTGGTCGAGGACTTCGCGCGCCGTCCGTCCGCGGGCGGGGTCGCCGCGTCGGCCGAGCTCGACCGGCTCACGCCGCGGGAGCGGGAGGTGCTCGCCCTCATCGGCCTCGGGCATAACAACGCGGAGATCGGCGAGGCTCTCGTGGTCGCCCAGGCGACGGTGAAGACCCATGTCGGGCGGGTGCTGATGAAGCTCGGCCTGCGCGACAGGGTGCAGGCCGTGATCTTCGCCTACGAGTCGGGACTGGTGGGTCAGACCGGGGGTGGACCGGGCTGATCAACCCCTGGCCCGACGAACTCGCGCCCGCTCCGGCGCACGCTCGGGGGCATGGTGAACCGCCTCACATCCCTGGCTGTCCGGGCCCCCCGCCGGCTGATCGCCGGTTGGTCCGTCGTCCTCCTCGCCGGCCTGGGGGCGGCCGGCCTGCTGTTCTCGTCGCTCGACGCCGACCTCGACGGCTCGCCCGGCTTCGAATCCGAGCAGGTCGGCGAGCGCCTCGACGCGCTCGATCCGGGGGGCGGCGAGGTGGTCGCCGTAGTCGACGCCGCTCCGCTGCCCGCGGGCGTCGCCGACGGCCTGCGCGCCATCGGCGGGGTCGCCGCCGTCCGCACCTTGCCCAGCGACGACGGCCGGGCGACCGGGGTCGCCGTCGAGCTCGCCGCGGGTCTCGGCGACGACCGGCACGAGGCCGCGGTGGTCGAGGTCGCCGAGGCCCTGCGGGCCATCGACGCGCCGCGGGTGCTGGTCGGCGGCGAAGAGCTCCTCGACGAGGAGGTGGCCGAGCTGGCCGAGCGCGACGCCCAGCGGGCCGAGCTGCTGTCCCTGCCCGTGGCACTGCTGGTCATGGCGATCGTGTTCGGCGGCGTCCTGGCGGCCGGCCTGCCCGTGGGTGTCGCGCTCGGCGGCATCGGCGCGACGATGCTCGCGCTCATCGGCGTGTCGGAGCTGACCGATGTCTCCCTGTACGCGATCAACGTCACGCTGATGCTCGGACTGGGGCTCGGCATCGACTACGGCCTGCTCGTGATCACCCGGTTCCGGGAGGAGCGGGGGACCGGCCTCGACGTGCCCCGCGCCGTCCGGCGGACGATGGCCACCGCCGGCCGGACCGTCGTGTTCTCCGCCGCGACGGTGGCGGTGGCCCTGAGCGCCCTCCTGGTGTTCGACGACCCGACGATCCGGTCGCTGGCCTATGGCGGCATCGGTGTCGTCCTGGCCACGCTGGCCTGCGCGCTCACCCTGCTGCCCGCGCTGCTGGCCCGGTGGGGCCACCGCCTGTCGCCCCGAGAGCCGGCTGGGGCGCACGGCGCCTTCGCCCGCCTGGCCCGCACGATCCAGCGGCGGGCGGTCCCGGTCGTCGTGGTGGTCGGCACCGGGCTCGTGCTGCTGGCTGTCCCTTTCGCCGGTGCCCGTTTCGACGACATCGGCGTCCACGCCCTGCCGAGGTCGTCCGAGACCCGCCAGGTGGCCGAGGCGATCGACGCCCGCTTCAGCGCCGTGACCGCCGAGCCGGTGGTGGTCCTGGCCGACGCGGACGCCGGCGACCCCGCGCTGGCGTCGTTCGTCGACCGGGTCGGCGCCCTCCCCGGAGTGGTCGCCGCCACGTTGGACGAGGGCGCAGGAGCCCCCGGGGTCAGCGTCGTGTCGGTCCACGCCGCGGGCGAGTCCAACGGGCCGACGGCCCAGCGGGTGGTCGAGGACGTCCGGGCGCTCGATGCCCCGTTCCGGGTGGCCGTGGGCGGCGACCCGGCCGAGGTGGTCGACTTCCGCCACGCCGTCGCCGACCGCCTGCCGCTGGCCGTCGGAGTGATTGTCGCGGCCACCCTGGTGCTGCTGTTCGTGATGACCGGCTCGGTGGTCGTGCCGGTCAAGGCCGTGCTGATGAACGTCCTGTCGCTGGGCGCCACCTTCGGGGCGCTGGTGTGGATCTTCCAGGGCGGACACCTGGCGGGCCTCCTCGGGTTCGACCCGCCGGGGTCGCTCGACCTGGTAATGCCGGTGATCGTGTTCGTCTTCGCCTTCGGGCTGTCGATGGACTACGAGGTGTTCCTGCTGTCCCGCATCCAGGAGGTGTGGGAGGAGACCGGCGACAACGACCGGGCGGTGGCCGAGGGCCTCCAGCGGTCGGGCCGCATCATCACCTCGGCGGCGTTGCTGATCGTCATCGTGTTCGCCGGCTTCGCGACGGGCGAGATCGTCGCCCTGAAGCAGCTGGGGATCGGGCTCGCGCTCGCCGTGGTGGTCGACGCGACCGTCGTGCGGTCGCTGCTTGTGCCGGCCACGATGAAGCTGATGGGTCGGTGGAACTGGTGGGCGCCCGCTCCGCTGGCCCGGCTGCACCACCGCATCGGCGTGCGGGAGGCGGCGTAGTGTCGGGCCCGGCGGGCCGATCGCCCGGAGGTGCACCATGGCCGACGTCAAGCCCATCCCCGATGGCTACCCGCAGGTGACGCCCTACCTGTGCGTCGACGGCGCCGACGCCGCCATCCGCTTCTACGTCGAGGTGTTCGGCGCGAAGGAGCGGATGCGGATGGGCGGCGGGCCCGGCGACCCCGAGGACAAGGTGGGGCACGCGGAGCTGGAGATCGGGTCGGGGCTGATCATGCTGGCCGACGAGTTCCCCGCCATCGGCGTCCGCAGCCCCCGGTCGATCGGCGGGACGCCGGTGACGATCAGCGTCTACGTCGACGACGTCGACGCGGTGTTCTCGCAGGCCCTGGATCGGGGCGCGGTGTCGGTGCGGCCGGTGACGCTGCAGTTCTACGGCGACCGGACCGGGACCTTCGAGGACCCGTTCGGGCACCACTGGAGCGTCGCCACCCACGTCGAGGACGTCAGCCCGGAGGAGATGGCGCGCCGGGCGGCGGCGATGGCCGAGGCCGGCCCGGAAGGCGGCTGACCCGGTCTCGCGGTCGGCGAGGCGATACCCGTCGTTCTCCCGTTCTCGAGGCCATAGCTGTCGGCCCCCGACTCCTATCGCCTCGGGAACCGGGAACCGGCCCCTATCGCCTCGGGAGCCTCGGGAGGGCGCCCACCGCGGCGGCGAAGGCGGCGGATCGCTCGCGGTAGTCGCGGTAGCGGTCGAAGCTCGGCGCGGCGGGGGAGAGCAGCACGACCCCGTCGGGCCGGGCCCAGTACCGGCCGGCGGCCACGGCGGCCCGCAGGTCGGAGCACTCGACCACCTCGACGCCGGCGGACGGGGCGAGCGATGCGAACGCGGCGGCGATCCGGGCGGCGGCCTCCGACTCGGTGATCGCCACCAGCGTCGGGGCGCCCCGGGCCGAGATGCCCGCGGCCAGCGGGCCGTAGTCGATGCCCCGGTCCTGCCCGCCGACGATGACCGCCACCCGGCGACCGGGGAAGGCGTCGACCGCGGCGAGCGTCGGCAGCACGTTGGTCGACAGGCCGTCGTCCACGAACAGCACGCCGTCCACCGTCGCCACCGGGCACAGGCGGCTCTCCAGCGGCTCGAACCCGGCGGCCGCAGCGGCCACCGCGGCGTCGTCGTCGGCGCCCGGGACGCCCATCGCCACCAGGCAGGCCCGGGCGATCCGGGCGTTGCGGTGGTTGTGTGCGCCGAGCAGGCCGAGCGGGGCCGCCCAGTCATCGGCGGGCCCGGAGCCGTCGCCGCCGTCGGGTCCGGCGGTGACCCACTCGACACGCGGGCCCAGCCGGTCCCGGCGCTCCCGGAGCAAGAGGCTGTCGCCGTTCGCCACCGTCAGGTCGGCGCCGGGCTGGGAGCACAGCGACAGCTTGTCGGCGTAGTACGCCTCCGGGTCGCCGCCGTGCCAGGGCAGGTGGTCCGGGTGCAGCGAGGTCACCGCCACGACCGGCGGCGTGGCGGCGACGTCGGTGGCCTGGTAGCTCGACACCTCGATCACCCACCAGTCGACGTCGGCGGGCACCCCCGGGTCGTAGGGCGGGGTTCCCAGGTTGCCGCCGGTCATCACCCGCTGGCCCAGCCCGGCCAGCAGGTGGCCGGCCACCGCGGTCGTCGTGCTCTTGCCCTTGGTGCCGGTCACGCACAGGACCCGGCGCCGGTCGGTCTCCTGGAGCCACAGGCCCAGGCCGCCGACGACGGCGACGCCGGAGCCCGCCAGCCGGGCCATCTCCGGTCGGAGGCGGCTGATGCCAGGCGTCTTGACCACGACGTCGCAGGCGGCGAGCGCGTCGACCCCGCCGTCGGCGGTGGGGAGGACGGGGCGGCCGTCGAGCCCGTCCGGCGCCGGGGCGTCGTCGACCAGCACCGGCTCGACGCCGAGCGCGGCCAGCTTGCGGAGCGAGGCGCGGCCCTCGACGCCCAGCCCCCACAGCCCGACCCGCCGGCCCGGCAGGTCAGACCAGCAGATCGTGGGTCGCGTAGGCATCGGGCACGAAGTGGCCCTCCAGCGGGACCAGCAGGTCGGCCGCCGCGGTGGTCGGGGGCAGGGCGGCGCCCAGGCGCTCGACCAGCGCTCGCAGGACGGGGCTGCCCGCCCGGTCGGGACGGGCGGCGGCCAGGGCCACGGCCACCCGGGACTCGCTGACGTCGCCGACGCACTCCCACGGCTTGGCCTCGCCCGACGTGTCGACCAGCGCCTCGAACCGCGGGAGCAGGCGCAGGTCGTCGAGCGGCTCCCGCCCGGCGAAGACCTCGGCCAGGGCGGCGGCGTCGAGGAACGGGGCGAGGATCAGGTCCACGAAGCAGCACTTGTCGCACTCGCCGCACCAGTGGTCGAGGCGGCGGGCCGGGTCGATGTGGAACCCCCGGTTGCAGCTCTGGAACGCCCGGTGGTAGCCGGTCAGGTGGGAGAACCGCTCGGCGATCAACAGCTCGGAGTAGGGCCGCAGCCGGGAGAAGTAGTCGACCCGGCCGCCCAGCGCGGCGGCCAGCACCTCCCGGAAGCCGGCCTCGAACGCCGGGCTCTTGGACCATTGATGGTTGACCGTCCGGCCGTCGACCTCGACGTTGCCGGACGACGACGACCACTCGTTGGACATCACGACCGCGTCCCGGCCCTCCAGCGCCGCGGCCATGACCGCGATGGCGGAGATGATGCCGGTCACCGGGACGTGGCCGTTGAGGAAGCCCAGCTCCCGCGACCGCAGCACCTGGGGGTCGATCGCCCGGTCGGCCCGGACCACCGGGAGGCCGGTGACGGCGAGGGGCCGCTCGACGGCGGCGAACCGGTCGCCCTCCCGGCTCACCACGAACAGGGCGGCGTCGGCCACGGGCCGGACGAGCTCGACGGTGACGATCGAGTCGATGCCGCCACCGAACGGCACCAGCGGCCGTGGCCGGGCGGCCGGAACCGGGGCGGCCGCCGCGGGCGGGACGTCGTCGAGCACGCCGGCCTCGAACCGGAGGTCGACGAGGTCGAGCCCGTTGCGGTAGGCGAACTCGCCCAGGCCGTCGAGGTGGTAGCTGCGGAGGAACGCGGCCTCGACCGGCCGGAGCGGCGTGACGGGCAGCTCGATCACCGGCGGGGCGCCGGCCTTGTAGTACGACACGCCGGCCAGCAGGAACACGAGGCGGGCGGTGGCCTCGACGGCGGGGTCGTCCCAGCGCCCGCCGCCGGGAAAGGTGACGGTCTCGGCGAAGTCCCGCCCGTCCAGCGAGTAGCGGCAGGTGAGCCGGCGGGCCACGGGGTCGAGGTCGTAGCCCTCGTAGCGGAAGGCCCGGGCCCGGGCGGGAGCGGTCACGTGGCCGGGCCCGGCCGGAGGTGGGCCAGCGCCGCGAACCGCCCGCAGGGGCGGGTGGCGCGGTCGCTGAAGAACGGGCTGTCGCCGCCAGTGCCGACCGGGGCGATCTCAATCGCCTCGGCGGGCACGCCGGCGGCGGTGAGCACCCGGTGGTTGGCGGCCCACAGGTCGAACGTCCAGCGGCCGGTCCCGTCGGGCCGGAGGATGCCGTCGGTGCTGCGGGGGTCGGCGGCGAAGCAGGCCGTGGCGGCGTCGGCCACCTCGTCGCCCACCTGGTAGCGGTCCGCCGGGATCGCCGGGCCGATGCCGGCCACCACGGCGCCCGGGTCGGCGCCGAGGTCGGTCATCGCCCGGACCGCGGCCTCGGCGACCCGCGCCACCGTGCCCCGCCAGCCGGCGTGGACCACGGCGAGCACCCGGGCGCCGGGGTCGACCAGCACCAGCGGGACGCAGTCGGCGACCATGATCGTCAGCCCCACGTCTGGGCTGGTGGTGACCAGCGCGTCGGCCTCGACCGCCCCCGCCTCGCCCCGGGCGCCGGAGCCCCGGTCGGCGGCGGTGACGACGGCGACCTCCCGCCCGTGGACCTGCCGGGCGAACACCAGGTCGTCGAGGGTGCAGCCGACCGCGGCGGCGGCCCGCCGCCGGTTCTCGACCACGGCCGCGGGCTGGTCGCCGACGTGCAGGCCGAGGTTGAGGGACCCGTACGGCCCGGTCGACACGCCGCCGGCGCGGGTGGTCACGCAGGCGTCGAGGCCCTGCCCCTCGAGGGAGGGCCAGGTCAGCACGTCGAGGCCGGCGCGCCGGCGGAACGTGGCGGCGGGGGCGAGGGGGGCCATGCGGCGCGCCAGCCTAGAGGGCGCCCGTCGTCACCCGACCAGGCGCCGCCGGACCTCGGCGACCGCGGCGACCTCCGCCTCCAGCGAGGGGCCCTG
>JBKPHT010000130.1:0-7027 GCA_046730015.1 Actinomycetota bacterium | reverse complement strand
CGCGTGGCCCCGGTGGAACACGGTGACGGGGCCGTCCTCGCTGACCACCACGGCGACGGCGCCGGGCTGGTCGAAGGTGTAGCGGGCGGCCGAGCGGTGGCGCATGCCGCGGGGGCTGTCGACGGCCCGACCGGCCTCGGGGGTGGTGTGGAGCCCGACGCCGATGCGGTGGACCCGGCCGTCCCGCCCGACGACGGTGGCCAGGTCGGTCTGGATCAGCGCGGCGAGCAGGGCGGGGTAGTGGTGGCGGATGGTGATCCACAGCGGCGGCGACGGGATCGAGTGGTCGAGGTCGAGGCCGCGCTCGCCGCGCTCCCCCGGGAGCACCAGGATGGCGCCGGCCCGGCCCGGGCTGAGCCAGTGGACGGCCAGCTCGAGCATGCCGCCGAGCACCGGCGGGGCGACCTCCGGCAGGAAGCGAGCCAGCCGGGCGTGCTGGGTGCGGGCGTTGGGGCGGGACGTCCAGCGGTAGCCGGTCCACTCCACCGTGCTCGTCTGGGTGAACAGCCGGGTGACGCCGAGGACCGGGGTCCGCTGCACGAGGTAGGCACCGGTGTCGGCCTCGATCTCGACCATGTCGGCCTCGTACTGCAAGTTGCGCCGGAAGCAGGCCAGCTGCTGCGACCCGTCGAGCCCGCGGGCGAGGAACGTCGACCGGCCGTCGGCGAAGCGGCGGGCCACCGCCAGAGGCTGGTCCGCGAGGTCGACGAGGTCGGCGAGCTCGCCGGTCGCCACCAGGGCGCGGTCGTCGGGTACGACGATCGACCCGTACAGCGGGGTCCGCCGCTCGAACTGGGGCGGCCGGCGGGCGTAGTCGAGCTCGTCGAGCAGCAGGAGCAGCAGGTCGCCGTCGGCGTCGAGGGTGATGCCGTCGTCGACCAGCTCGGACTTGAGCCGCTTGGACGCGCGGCTGATGTCGTTGGCGCCGTTGGTGCCGGCCGGGGAGCCGGCGGGGAACGGACCGTCTGTCGCTGCCATCGTTCCACGATACGGCCGGGTGCCCGCCGAACCGCCCGGGGCGTCAGACGCGTGTCACATCCCGTAGCCGGCCTGGTGGGCGGCGATCATGGCCATGGACTCGCCGACGGTGGTGGGGCCGTAGGTCCGGGCGGGCGGCATCGACGCCCGGACGGCCTCGACCTCCTCGGGGCTGAGGTCGCAGGTCCCGGTGATCGGGTCGATGCCGTAGAGGCGGGCCGAGTTGACGCCGAAGATCTTGGCCTTGATCTCGTCGGTGAGCGCCGGGTAGCCGTGGGTCTCCTGCAGCTCCTCGCTGATCTGGAAGGTCCGCAGGGCCTGGATCTGGTCCTGGGGGGTGCCGAACCAGATCGAGTCGGTGCCCCACACCACCCGGTCCTCGCCGACGTAGCGGAGCAGCTTGCCGAGGACGTGGGAGGCGGCGGTGGGGTCGCGCATCAGGAACCACCAGGTGCCGCCCAGCTCGGCGTAGACGTTGCCGTTGGGCTCGACGCCGGCGGTCTCCAGCGAGCGGATCAGGCGGTCGACGCCCTGGGGCGCCGGGTCGGCCGGGTCATAGGGCCCGATGCCCCCGGCGCGCGGCTCGAAGCCCGAGTGGTAGACGACGAAGCTGACATCGGGGTTGCGGGCGGCGGCCGGGCCGATGTCGCGCGGGTCGGCCAGCTCCGGCGTCGACCCGACGATCGAGCTGATGCCCTTGTGGGTGCAGATGATCGGGGGCCCGATGTCGCGGACGTGGTCGATGAACCGCTGACCGATCTGGGGACGGGAGGGATCGTGGTCGTCGAAGTAGAAGTGCGCGTCGGTCGGGGTCATCGTGTAGATCTTCCAGGCCGCGATGTCGTAGCGCTCCCGCAGGTCGTCCATGTCGAGCAGCGCGGCCTCGAACGGTCCGCGGTGGGGGTAGGCGCCCCCGTGCATGAGCACCCGGCCGTCGCAGCCGAGGCGGGTGGCGACGTCGATGGCGAACAGCATGTCGTCGGGCTGCAGGCCGACGAGGGCCTCGGTGGGCAGGGCGGACAGGATCGACATCGAGGTGTCGGATCGGACGTAGACCTCGCGGAAGTACGCGTCGGCCGTGAAGCAGACCCGCGAGTCGCCCTCGGAGGCGCCCTCCTCGCAGCGGGATTGGGGGAAGGCGACGGTCCACTCGCCGACCTGGCCGGCGAGGTCGTAGTTCACGTAGTGGGTCTGGACGTCGAAGATGAACTCCTCGCCGCCCAGCTCCTCGAGGGCGGTGGCAGTGTCGCGGGTGGCGTCCTCCGACACGTCGAAGGAGCCGCCCGGCGACTCGCCCCGCGACCCTGACTCCTCCTTGGAGCAGGCGGCGAGGACGAACAGGGTGGCCGCCGCGCCGGTGACCGTGTTGAGGAACTGCCGCCGCGACATGCCGAGCCGCCGGGCGTTGTCGTCGGCCAGCCGGTGGGTGCGCCGGATCACCTCCCGCACCAGCGGGCTGTGCGGCACCGGGTGGAACTCCCCGTTGGACGTCGGTCCGAACTTGATCGGCAGTCCGTGCGTGTCGCGCCGGGCGTTCCCCTGATCCCCCATGCCGACGATGATAATGGCGTTATTCGCCCGGCGACGGAGCGAATCGTCCCATCGGGGCGATGTGGCCGGTCGCCGCCACGATCCTACTTGGGGCGGGGGGGTGGGTTCGGTGAGGACGGAGCACGAAGACCTCCTGAGGCGCCTGGCGCTCAACGACGAGGATGCGGCCGGCCGGGTCCTGGGATCGTCGATCGGTGCCGGGGCACCCGGGTTGGACGACCGGACACAGGCGCTCGTGCGGCTGGCCGGGCTGGTGGCGGTGGCGTCGACCCCGGCGTCGTACGAGTGGGCGGTGAGCGCCGCGGTGGCCGCGGGGGCCAGTGACGACGAGATCGTCGGGGTGGTGGCGGCCCTGGCCCCGATCGTGGGCACGGCCCGCACCAGTGCGGCCGCCGCCGGGATCGCCGCCAGCCAGGGCTACGAGCTCGGCCGGGGCGATCCGGCCGATCCGCGCCGATCCGCCGGTCTCGCCGCACCGGCCGGCCCCGCGGCGGCCCGGCCGTGACGCCGCCCGCCCTCGACGCCCGCACCGTGGCACTGGTGCAGCTGGCGGCCCTCGTCGTCCTCGACGCGCCCGCCGGCGCGTACCGGACCACGGTCGAGGCCGCGGTCGCCGGCGGCGCCTCCGAGTCGGAGGTGGTCGGCGCCCTCCTGGCGGTGGCGCCGGTGGCCGGGCTGGCCCGGCTCGTCTCCGCCGCGCCGCGGCTCGCCCTGGCGCTCGGGTACGACGTCGACCGGGCCTGGGAGTCAACGTCCTGACCAGCCATTTGTCATGAGAACGCAATTTGTCATCACCCTCGGCGGGCGATTGCCGACGCAGCGAGACGCGCGTACCCTCGACGGCATGTCGGTGGGCGCGCCCCGTGCGACTGGGGCCACGCACGGGACTCCCCGGCGCGAGGCCGCGCCGTTCACGCCCCTGCCGTGGAAGCTGCAGCCGCCCGCGGTCCGGCCCGGCATCGTCCCCCGCACCGCGCTCGTCGAGCGGATGCTGGCCGCGAGCGCCATGCCGGTGGTGTCGATCACCGGCCCGCCCGGCTACGGCAAGACGAGCCTCCTGGCCCAGTGGACCGAGCGGTCGGCTCGGCCGGTGGCCTCGCTGCTGCTCGACCCGGCCGACAACGACCCGGCGGTCCTGCTCGCCTACCTGGCCCATGCGCTCGACCGGGTCGAGCCGATCGACGTCGACGCGTGCTGCGCCCGCATTCCCCACGGCAGCTCCACCGCCGGCACGATCGCCCACCGGGTCGTGAGCGCGCTGGACGGCATGACCGCCCCGGTGGTGGTTGCGCTCGACCAGGCCGATTCGATTCGCAACCCCGCCTGTCGCGACGCCATCGACGCCATCGCCACCCACCTGCCCCCGGCCGCGCAGCTCGTGGTCGTGGCCCGCGGCGAGACGCCGCTCGCCCTCGGCCGCCTGCGGTCGACGGGCCGGCTCCTCGAGATCGGCGCCGACGATCTCGCGATGGACGCCGGCGAGGCCGCGGCGCTGGTCACCGCCGCCGGCGCCCCGATCGGGCCCGAGCACCTCGCGGTGCTGGTCGGTCACACCGAGGGGTGGCCGGTGGGCCTCTACCTCGCCGCGCTCGCCGCCCGCGACGGCGGGCGCGGCGGGGGCGCCGGGCACGCCTTCTCCGGCGACGACCGGCTGATGGCCGACTACCTGCGCGCCGAGCTGCTCGACCGCCTCCCGGCCCGGACGGTCGGCTTCCTCACCCGGTCGTCCGTGCTCGACCGGATGTCGGGCGCCGTGTGCGACGACGTGCTCGGAACTACGGGGTCGGGCGCGCTGCTCCAGTCGCTGGAACGGGCGAACCTGTTGGTCGTGCCGCTCGACCGCCGGGGCGAGTGGTTCCGCTACCACCACCTGCTGGCCGACCTGCTGCGGGCCGAGCTCGAGCTGCGGGAGCCGCGACTCGCGGCCCGGCTCCACGCCCGGGCCGCCGACTGGTTCGCCGCCGCCGGCGAGCCCGACCGGGCGATCTGGCACGCCCAGGAGTCGCGGGACCCCGACCGCGTGGCGGCGCTCGTCGGCCAGGAGGCGATCCCCGCGTACTCCGCCGGGCGGGTCGAGACATGCCTGACCTGGCTCCAATGGTTCGAGGACCGCCAGCTCCTGGAGGCCTACCCGTCGGTCGCCGTGCTCGGCGCGGTCGTCCACTCGCTGCTCGGCCACGACGCCGCCGCCGAGGTGTGGTCCGCGGCCGCGCTCGGCTCGGCGGTCGACACGCCGCCACCCGACGGCAGCAGCCTGGCCGCCTGGCGGGCTGCGCTCCGGGGCTTCGCCGGCCGGGACGGGGTCGCCCAGATGCAGCGGGACGCCCAGGAGGCGCTCGACGGCCTGTCCCCCGACAGCCTGTTGCGGCCCGCCGCGCTGCTGCTGTCGGGCGTCGCGTTCCTGCTCGACGACGAACCGGGGCGGGCCGACACCGTGCTCGGCCGGGCCGCGGACGCCGCCCGCCACATGGGGAGCCTGCCGGCGGGCTCCGTGGCGCTGGCCGAGCGGGCTCTCCTCGCCATCGACCGGGGGGACTGGGCGGCCGCCGAGAGCCTGGCCGTCGAGGCCGCCCTGCTGGTCGAGGCCGGCGCCCTCGACGACTACGTCTCCTCCGCCCTGGTCCACGCGGTGGCGGCCCGGACCGCGCTGCACCGCGGCGACGTCGAGGCGGCCCGGGCGGGCGCCGCCCACGTGGCCCGCCTCCGGGTGGGCCTCACCGCCGCCGTCCCGTTCTTCGCCGTGCAGACCCGGCTGGAGCTGGTGCAGGCGTACCTGGAGCTGGCCGACGCCGCCGGCGCCCGGCTCATCCTGCGCGAGGTCCGCGACCTGCTCCACATGCGGCCCGACCTCGGGAGCCTGGCCGCCCGGGCCGACCGGCTGCGCGATCAGCTCGAGGCGATGGGCCCCGGCACGGTCGGGGCCACGTCGCTCACCACCGCGGAGTTGCGGCTGCTACCGCTCCTGCCGACCCATCTCACCTTCCGCGAGATCGGCGAGCGGCTGCACGTGTCGCGGCACACCATCAAGACGCAGGCCATGTCGGTCTACCGGAAGCTCGGGGTGTCGTCGCGGGGCGAGGCCATCGACCGGGTGCAGCAGGTCGGGCTCCTGGCCCGCTAGCGCGCTATCACCCGGGGCGGGCGATGCCGCCGGCCAGTTCCCGGAGTGGGATGGCGGGGTGACGAAACTGCCCGACGACGAGGTGGCCCGGCTGGAGGCCGAGCGGGCCCGACTCGAGGCCGAGGTCAGCACCCTCCGCAGCAAGCTCGACCAGGGATCGCCGGTCCGGCCCTCCAGGCACCGCGCCCGCGGCGTGACCGCCGCCGTCCTGGTGGTGCTCACCGCCGTCGTGACCACCGTGGCGGTCACCGGGGTGTGGGCCCGCCGCAACGCGCTCAACACCGACCGCTGGGTGCGGACGGTCACCCCCATCGGCGAGGACGCCGACGTCCAGCAGGCGCTCGGTCGCTGGCTCACCACCGAGCTCATGTTGGCCGTCGACCCCGAGTCGTTCTTCGAGGACGTGCTGCCCGAGCGGGGCCAGATCCTGGCCGGGCCGCTCACCAGCGCGCTCCGGGGCTTCGTCAACGACCAGGTCGACTCCTTCCTCACCAGCGACACGTTCGAGGAGCTGTGGGTGGCGGTCAACCGGCGGGTCCACACGCGGGTGGTGGAGGTGCTGGAGGGCGACACGCCCGAGAACGTCGAGATCGTCGACGGCAAGGTGCAGGTCAACTTCATCCCGGTCATCAACGCGTTGCTGGCGGAGATCGGCGAGCGGTCGCCCGAGCTCTTCGGGCGGACGATCGACATCCCCACCATCACCGTCGACGACATCCCGGAGTCCGCGATCGCGCGGCTTGAGTCGGCGCTGGGCCGCGAGCTGCCGCCGGACTTCGGGCAGTTCGAGGTGTTCGACGCCACCCAGCTGGAGCAGGCCCAGGACGCCGTGACGTTGTTCAACCGGGCGGTGGTGGCCCTGGTCGTTCTCGCGCTGGTGCTCATCGCCCTCACCCTGTGGGTGGCGCCCCGCAAGCGGCGGACCCTGCTGCAGCTCATGGTCGGCGTCGCCCTCGGCGTCGTGCTCGTCCGGCGGTTGGGTCTGCGGCTGGAGGACGACGTCGTCGACATGGTGCGGCCGGAGAACCAGGCCGCCGTGAAGGCGGTGGTCGGGGCGTTCGTGTCGAGCCTGTTCACGGCGACGTCGTGGGTGCTGGGCATCGTGTTGGCGGTCATCGTGGGGGCGGTCCTCACCGGCCCGTACCCGTGGGTGTTCGCCCTCCGCCGCCGGTCCGTCGCCCTCGCCCGGGCCGCCGGCGGCGCCGCCGCCGGGGCCGCCGGCCGGGCCCAGGACCCCGCCACGATCGCCTGGGTCGTCGACCACAAGGAGGCGCTGCAGATCGGCACCGCGGTCGTCGGCCTGCTCGTGCTGCTGTGGGCCGACCTGTCCTGGTGGGGGATCCTGTTCGTCCTGGCCCTGGTCGGCGCCATCGAGCT
>JBKPHT010000129.1:0-4032 GCA_046730015.1 Actinomycetota bacterium | reverse complement strand
GTCCGATGTCGACGCCGTTCACGACGACGTTCCGCAACTCGCCGCTGATCTCGATGTCGACCAGCTCGACGCCGCGCATGCGGCTCCCGTTGAACAGGGCGCCGCGGAACTGCGCTCCGGTGAGGTCGACTGCGTGCATGCGGGCGTCGTTGAGGAGCACCTTCTTGAAGCTGGCGCCCCGGAGGATCACGCGCTCGAAGCGTGCTCCGGTTAGGTCCTGCTCGCGGAACTCGGTCATGGACCTCAGTGTGGTCGAGCGAGCCATCCGGGCGGCGATGAGGTGAGGGAGGACCCCGCTGAGACTCGCGCTGCCGGTTTTGGCTCTGATCGGTCAAGAGTGCTGGCAGAGCCGGCTGGACGAAGGTGCACGTACTGTTCTCCGGTCGCGCGTCCTTCGGATCCAGCGGTCGAGGTTGGCCTCGGCAGCACCCGTTCGTACGACGCTGTCGGGCCGGGGTCGCCTGGTTGACATCCCTTTGCGGTGGGCTGAGAATTCTCCGCGTGGGGTTCTGGTCTGCGGCCACGGTGGCCGTCGGGACGTCAGTCTGCGCGGCGCTCGGGGGACTGGGTGGTGGACTCGCCGAGGCCGAATCGCCCACCACGAGCGTGGTCTTCGACCAGCCGGGGGCCTACCAGTGGACCGTGCCCCCAGGGGTGCAGTCGGCGACGTTCGAGCTGTACGGCGCGGCCGGCGGTGCCGCCGGTGGGGAGGCCGGCCGGGGCGCGCATGTCAGTGCCACGCTCGCTGTGAGACGGGGAACTGTCCTGACGATTGTCGTTGGCGGGCGAGGCGGTAACCCGAGCGGGTCGACCGCTGGCACTGGGGGATTCGGGGGTGGCGCCCCAGGCGGGGCCGGGGCTGAACCGTTGTTCATCTCCTTTGGGCACAGCCTTCCTGGTGGTCCGGGCGGGGGCGGCGGGGGCGGAGCGTCCGACGTCCGGACTGGCGACGGCGATGCGAGTGGTCTGGTGTCGCGCCTGCTCGTCGCAGGCGGTGGCGGCGGGGCCGGAGTCGCCTCGGGCGGCGCTGCCGGCGCCGTCGGCCAGCCCGGAACCGATGGGCAGCTCGTATCCTTCGAGTTCCTGCCCCCGCAGCTGGTCCCTGGCGGTGGCGGGGGCGGCGGCACCGCGATCGCTGGAGGGGCGGGGGGTGACGGGGCCGGCGACGGATCCTTGGGCGCGGGCGGCGCTGGCGAGCAGGCTCCCCCGAGCACGTTCACCGTCATTGACGGTGTGCTGACATCCGTTGCCGGCGGGCAGGGCGGCGGAGGCGGCGGTGCAGGGCTCTATGGGGGCGGCGGCGGGGCGTCGTCCGCCCTCGTCGCGTTCGGACCCTTCCTGTTGTTGGTCCCTGGCGCGTCAGCAGGAGGCGGCGGCGGCTCGAGCCTCGTATCCGGAGACGTTCTCTGCACGCCCACGGTCGAGACCGGCGTGTCCGCCGGCGACGGCTCGGTCGTGATCACCTACCGCCGGGGAGCATCGCCGCGCCAGCTGTGCCCGCCTGGCGGATGAGACCCACGCCGGACTCCCGGCGACTCGTCTGACATGCCTCGTGCGCCACACCAGCTGACCGGCCGCCGCCTCATTCGGCTCCGGCCCACGATGAGTTCGCGGGCCCGGTTCCGTCAGACTCACCGACAGAGCTGGCGCGAGATCAAATGGAGGAAGCGATGGCCTTTCGTCCCTACCTGTTCTTCGGCGGCAATTGCCGGGAGGCGTTTACCCGCTACCAGGAGATCTTCAGCGGCGAGCTGACGCTGATCACCATGAAGGACGTCCCCGGCGAGGAGCCGCCTGCCGACAAGGCCGACATGATCATCCACGCCGCCCTTACCATCGGCGATGACCTGCTGATGGCGTCCGACGATCCGATGGCCGACAGCTTCGGTCCCGTCCAAGGGATGATGGTGAGCTACGACGCCGCCGACCTCGCGGACGCCACGCGCGTGTTCGATGCGCTCGCGGACGGTGGCACCGTCACCCAGGCGCTTGAGCCGACCTTCTTCTCCGAGGCCTTCGGCATGTGCGTCGACCGGTTCGGCACGCCCTGGATGGTCGTCGGCCCCCAGCAGCAGCCGTCCTAACACCGGTCGACTACCGCCAAGAGCAACGGCGACGAGGAACACCGCGTCGCGCCGAGGTACCCGGGGATCAGGACCGCCCTCGACGGGGCGAACCCCTTCGTCAGAGGTTGTAGGCCGTCGGGTGCCTCGGCTGGTAGAGCATGATCGGGTCGGCGCCGGGCACATCCATCCTGGTGACGAGGCCCCAACCCTCGTCGGTGATCGGCGCTGCGAACTTCACGCCCTTCGCTTCAAGCTCTGCCCGGGTTGTTTCGATGTCGTCGCACATCAGGCTGATCTCGTGATGGCGAGGCGAGTTGTACTCCTGGCCCTCCCACACGCTGCGTGTGGGGTGCACTCCCATCTCGCTGGGCCCGGTGCGAAAGATGAGCCACCCGGGCCCGGCCTCGCGGTCCTCCACGTGGGGCCAGCCGAGGACGTCGCCCAGAAAGGCCCGCGTCGCCAGCGCATCGTCGGAGTAGATGAGCGTGTGGATCGAGGTGATCATCGCGAGACCCTATGGCCCGTCGACCGGCGCCGCCCGACGGACCACGGCGTCGAGCGACGTGCGTACCCTCGCCGGCACGGCACCCCCCGGTGGCCCCGCTCCCCATACGAAGCACGTTCGGGCGCGGTCGCGAGGGGCGCCGCACCGTCGTCGGCTCCCATGGCGACCCGCTCCGCCGCACCGAGGGGCTATGGGTTGGGCCAGCTGGTGGTGACCCCTTCGGCCGTGATCCTCACGGTGACCCAGACCTGCCCCCGATCGCCGGCTCGGCGCGCGTTGCGTTACGACAGTTCGTCGGGGAGCGTTCGCGCGAGTCCCGACAGCTGCGCCGACAGGTCGCTGTCCGGATCAAACGCCAGGTGCCACCGGTCGCTGGGGTACCCCCAGTAACGAACGTCGGTTATGCGCCAGTCAGGCACCGCTTCGAGGTCGACGACGAGGTCGACGCAGCCGCGGTCGGTGCTGTCAACGAAGCCCCGGCAGAAGATCACCTGGCCATGCCCGTCGGACGCGCCTGTTTGGCCAGCTGCGAAACCAAGCGGGGTCAGGATCGGATCCAGGACGGCGGCAACTCGGTTGAGTGCGGGGTCGAGCGGCGGGACAGGGTAGGAAGCGAACGGCACGATCCTCATCCTCGCATCGTCCGCGTCCGAAGCGGCGGGAGACCGACCCGTCAGAGTCACGCGAGTGTCCCCGAACGCCGGCACGGTGCATGCGTGTCGACCTCTGCGGGGGATTTCGCCGTAGCGTCGTGGGTGTGACGCAAGCGTCTCCTTCTGTCGAGGACGCGATCAGGTTGGCTGCGCAGGCACACGATGGGCAGCGCTATCCGTCACCCGAGGGGGAGCCGTACATCTTCCACCCGCTGCGGGTCATGCTGGGCTTCCTCGACCCGATCGAGCAGATGGCCGCCGTTCTCCACGACACGATCGAAGACACGAGCCTGGAGATCAACGACCTGGTCGAGGCCGGGTACCCGGTCGAGGTCGTGACCGCCATCGAGTGCCTCACCCACCACGACGGCGAGACCTACGGGCGCTACATCGAGCGAGTGGCGACGAACGACCTCGCCCGACGCGTGAAGATCGCCGACCTCGAGGAGAACCTGGCGAACAACCGCCGATCTCCCGCCGCGCCAGGCAACGCCGAGCGAATCGAACGCTACGAACAGGCATTGACTCGGCTCGGCGACTGGCCCTGAGACTCGGTCATGGCCCCTGCCGTGTTGCTCTGCGACTTCGGCGACACCGCCAACGCCGGCTGGGTGACACCGACCGCGCCGTGGCCGATTGGCGCTTCGGGCACGGCCAGGTGCCGGATGGCGGCGACGGCCGGCTGGCTCAGCGGTACTCGTGGCTCTCAACTAGGTCGATGATCTGCGCCGACGGCGTGCCGAGCTTGGCGGGGGCCTTCTCCGACGAGGACCACACGTCGTTGCGAAGGACGCTGAGGAAGGAGTCG
>JBKPHT010000128.1:0-23643 GCA_046730015.1 Actinomycetota bacterium | reverse complement strand
GCCCCGGTGGGCGCCGGCGGGCGAGCCGACGCGGGACGTCGACGCCGGCGCCCGCCGGGTCGACGACCTGCTGCTGGCGCCGCTCGGGCTGGACCCCGGAAGGCCGGTGGTGGTCGTGCCGACCCATCCGCTGCACCAGCTGCCGTGGGCCGCTCTCCCGTCGCTGGCCGGGCGGACGGTGACGGTCACGCCTAGCGCCGACCTGTGGCTCCGGCGGGGGAGAGGCCGCGCCGCCGCGGCGGCGGCCGGGCCGACGGTGCTGGTGGCCGGCCCCGACCTGCCCGGCGCCGAGGAGGAGGTCGCCGCGCTCGCCGGGCTCTACCCGTCGGCCCGGGTCCTGCGCGGGCCCGAGGCCACCGTCGAGCGGGTGCTGGACGCGCTGGCGGGGGCCGGCATCGCCCACGTCGCCGCCCACGGGCGGCTCCGGTCCGACAGCCCGCTGCTGTCGTCGCTGGGGCTCGCCGACGGGGCCCTGACGATCTACGACCTCGAACGGCTGGCGGCTGCCCCGGCCACGTTTGTGCTGCCGGCCTGCAACGCCGCGGTGCCGCAGGTGGCCCGGGGCGACGAGGTGGTCGGCACCGCGACCGCCCTGGTCGGCCTGGGGGTGCGGTCGGTGCTGGCCCCGGTCCTGCCGGTGCCCGACGAGGCCGCGGCGCCGTTCTCGGTGGCCCTGCACACCGCGCTGCGGGCGGGGTCGACGCCGGCCGCCGCGCTGGCGGCCGCCCAAGCCGACGCGGGCGACGACCCCGGGCGGCGGGCCCTCGCCGCCGCCTTCGTCTGCATCGGCGTCGACGGCGGCGGGTGACGCGGCTCCGGGTCGGCGGACGAACGTGTCAGGAGCTCAGCGGACGATCCACGGGGTGGCGGCGGCGCCGCCGGGAGCGTCGAGCCGCAGTCGCAGCGGCCCGGGGTCCACCGGAGCACGGAAGCGGCCGAGCCCGTCGGTACGGACGGTCCGCCGTCGCCCGGGCTGGACGACGTCGAGGGCCGCCTCCACCGGCGGGCTCACGCGGCCGACCACGGCGTCGTCGGCGATGTCGACCTCGATCGTGATCTCGCCGGCCGTGAAGCTGAGCGAGCGGACGTCGGTGTCCGCGTCGCGCAAGGTCAGAGCCCGCTCGTCGATCAGTGAGTCGAAGGTCAGCTCGGCCAGCTCGGCGTCGAGCGAGCCGAGGTTCGCGGCCACGGCCACGGCGAGCGCGTCGGCGGGTACCGGGTCGGCCTCGTCGAGCACCTGACCAACCAGATCGAGGAGGCGGTCGTCGTCGATCTCTCGGTCGCGCATGGGTCAGCTCCCATCGAGGTACGGCTGCAGCTCGGCCGTGCGGCGAAGCTGGTCGAGGCAGCGCTGGCGGGTCGGTCCGATGCTGCCGTGGGGCATGTGGAGCAGCTCGCCGACCTCCGCGTAGGACAGCGGCGGATCGAGCGTCACGAGCCGCAGCAGCTCGCGGCACCGCTCCGACAGGGTGTCGAACCCGCGGCGAACCGCGTCCCGCAACTCGTCGTCGATCAGGCGGGACTCGCCGACCGGGGCCTCGGGGGTGGCCGGCAGGTCGTGGGGGTCGGTGGCGGTCAGCCGCCGTCGGGCCCGGAGCAGGGTGTGGACCTCGTTGCGGGCCGTGGTCGCCACCCAGCCGGGCAGCTTGGCCGGCTCCCGGATGGTGGGCAGGCGCTCGCTCAGGCGGAAGAAGGTGGCGGCGAAGGCGTCCTTGCGGTCGTCGGCCGGCAGGTCGAACCCGGCGATCGAGTGCCACGCCACCCGCTGCAGGCGGATGACCAGGGCCTCCCACGCCCGGTCGTCGCCGGCGATGGCGCGGGGGACCAGCTCCTCGAACCCGGCCTGCTCACGCTCTCCCGACGCCGCTCCCACGGCAGGCAGCGTACGTTGCGCTCCCGCCGGCCCCGGGGGATCGCCGGCCCCGTTGTGGCGGGCGGGCCGGGTGGTCGGCGCCTGCACCCGCCCGCCAGGGCGCAGGCGCCGACCGGCGGCGGTCTCGAGAATGGTCATCTTCGTAACCTCTCCAGCGGGAACTGCCCCAAAGAGTCGGCCGCCCGCCGCCGGATACAGCCGTGTCGCCGCCTGGTTAGCCGGCCGGCGGTTCGCCCGGCTCCGGCTCGCGCCCACCCCGGGCCCGGATGTCGTCGAACCGTTCGGCGAAGTGCCACCGGTGGCCCTCCAGGTCGGTGGCCTCGTAGCGCCGCTCGCCGAAGAACGCGTCGTCGAGGTCCATCGTGACGTCGGCCCCCTCGGCCACGGCCCGGGCGTAATGGGCGTCGACGTCGGGGACGTAGACGTTGACCATGACCGTGGTCAGGCCCGCCTCCCGGGGACTGTGGATGAGGTGGACGTCCGGGTTGGCGTGCCCGAGCATGACGAGGCCGGTGCCCATCCGCAGCCAGCACAGGTGGTGGCCGCCGAACTCGAGGCGGGCCTCCCGGATCTCGGTGAACCCGAACACGCGGGTGAGGTAGGCGACCGCGGCCAGCTCGTCCTCGTAGGCCAGCCGCGGGTACACGTCGGGCGTGGCCAGGGTCGTGATGGGGTCGTGGTCCTGGTCGATGGTGGACATGAGTCGCTCCTTGGCGCGGGAGAGCACCGCCGGGTCGGCCGGGTCGTCCGGCTCGACGCGGTCGGGCCGCAACCGCCGAACCGGGTCGAAGGCGTCGCTCATCGGCGCACCCGTCGGGATGCGCGCGATGACCAATCGGCCCTTCGGGCCGAGCAACGCACTGTGTTGCCGGTTCGCTCGCTCCGCTCGCTCACTGCCCGATCCTCCCAAGGTCCCGGGGGTCGGTGCTCTCGGTGTCGCCCCGTTGTCCCCCGCTGGGCCGACCGGGTTCGCGGAGCCGGGCCCGGGCCCGGTGGAGCCGTGACCGGACGGTGCCGACCGGGACGTCGAGGGCGGCGGCGACCTCGTCGTAGGAGAGCCCCTCCCAGACGTGGAGCACCAGCGCGTCGCGCTCGGGCGGCGGCAGCGCGGTGACGGCGTCCGCCACCCGCCGCCAGGCGCCGGCCGCGTCGACCGCCGCGCTCACCCGGTCGGTGTCGTCCGGTGGCGGCACCCGCTGGGCGGCCAGCCGGGCCATGGCGTGGAACCGCCGGGCCTCCCGGCGGCGGTGCTTGGCCACGAGGTTGGTGGCGATGCCGTACAGCCATGGTCGGGCCGAGGTGCGGTCGGGGTCGTAGCCGGCGCGCTTCTCGAACGCGATCCGGAACACCTCGCCGACCGCCGCCTCCGCCTCGTCGGGCCCGATCCGGCGGACGAGGTAACGGTGGAGCGCGGTGGCGTGGCGGTCGAAGATCGCCCCGAACCGGGCGGGCGCGGCCAGCGAGGCGGCGATCACCTCGGCGTCCGACTCGTCCTCCACCCGGTGATGTTCCCCGCTGGCGACCGCGGGTTCTCGCCGGTCCGGCGGGATGGCGAGGCGATAGCGGTCGCTCGCATGTTCCCGAGGCGATAGCGGTCGGCCCCCGACCCCTATCGCCTCGGGAACAGAGGAACGACCTCTATCGCCTCGGGGAACGACGTAGCCCGGGCGGTGGGCGATCAGCCCGCCGGCCGGAGGCCCGGGAGCAGGGTGGCGACGAGCCCGTCGGCGTAGGCCTCGACCCAGGCCGGGTCGGTGGGCTCGGCGCCGGTGAGCAGCCGGGCCTCGGGGGCGTTGACGTAGGGGAGCGAGGCCGCGCCCACCAGCACGTAGTGGACGGTGGCCGGGTCGACGGGGGCCGCCACCCCGGCGTCGCGCAGCCGCCCCCAGGCACGCCGGATGGCGTCGTAGAGCGGCCGGACGTGCCGCTCGGTCATCCAGGTCAGCCGGTCGCTGGGTTCGGTGGCCTCGTGCACCATGATCTGGTTGAGCTCGGGGTGAGCGGCGGCGAAGCGGACGAAGCGCCGGATCACCTCGGCGAACTCCTCGGCCAGGGCGTCCCCCGGGGCGCCGTCCACGGTCGCCGGCTCGGTCCCGTCACCGAGGCTCAGCCCGTCCATGGCCCGGGCCAGCAGGTCGAAGAGGTGGTCGACCGCCGCGGTCCACAGCGCCTGCTTGGAGGCGAAGTGGTAGTGGATCTGCGGTTGGTGGGCGTCGACCCGATGCGCGATCGCCCTGGTCGAGGCGCCATCGAAGCCCTTGGCGCCGAACTCGACCAGCGCCGACTCGAGCAGCCGCTCACGGATGTCGTCGCGGGCACGGCGGGCCCGGGACGGGCTTTTCTGGGCTTGCGGCACGAGCCCAGAGTAACCTATTATCGACCGATAATTAGCGATCGATCACAACCCGATCGATCACCAGTCCGTGGCCGAACAGGAGCGAACATGCGGATCCTCCCGCTGTCGACCGAGCCGTTCACCCCGCCCACCGATCGCGACATGGCCCCCTCCGTGCGCCGCACGTTCGTCCGCACCCACCGCACCTGCGTGTTCGGCACCGCCCGCCGCGCCGACGGGCCGGCCCTGTCGGTCGTCTACTACGTGCCGACCGACGACGACGAGCTGCTGGTGTCGACCATGCGCGGCCGGGCCAAGGCCCGGGCGGTCGCCTGTCACGGCAAGGCCAGCCTCTGTGTGCTCGACGAGCGCTGGCCGTTCACTTACCTGCAGGTCTATTGCGACGCCGCGGTCGACGACGAGCCCGAGCTAGTGGTCGACGTCATGATGGCGGTGGCCGCGCGCATGTCGGGCGAGGCCCTGCCCGCCGAGGTGCGGCCGATGATCCGGGCCATGGCCGACGCGGAGGACCGGGTGGTGCTGCGGTGCCGGCCCTACGAGACCTTCGCCCAGCCGCCCCGGCACCTGCACCGCAACGACCAGGCCGAGCCGGTCACCCACTGGGTTTCGGCCACCCTGCCCTGGGATGCGGCCGACGATCACGAAGGAGCACGCGCATGAAGCTGGCGAACCACGGTGGGAGGGCGGCCCTGGTGGGCGATGCCGGTCGCGCCGTCGACGTGGCCAAGGCGTCGGGCGGCCGCTTCGGCCCCGAGATCCAGCCGCTCTATGACGACTGGGAGGCGTTCCGGGCCTTCGCCGCCCAGGTGGACACCGGGGAGGAGCGCGCCGACGTGCCCGTCGACGAGGCCAGGCTGGGGTGCCCGGTGCCCGAGCCGCGCCAGGTCTTCGGCATCGGACTCAACTACCGGGCCCACGCCGAGGAGTCGGGCGCCGCGGTGCCCGGCATCCCGGCCACGTTCACCAAGTTCCCCACCTGCCTGGCCGGCCCCTACGACGAGGTCACCCTGTCGAGCGGCACCGTCGACTGGGAGGTCGAGCTGGTGGTGGTGATCGCCCGCCGGGCGGAGCGGGTCGCCGAGGCCGACGGCTGGGCGCACGTCGCCGGGCTGGCGGTCGGCCAGGACGTGTCCGACCGCACCGTGCAGTTCGCCGCGGGCAACCAGTTCAGCCTGGGAAAGTCGTTCCCCCGCTACGGCCCGATCGGCCCCTGGCTGGTCACGCCCGACGAGCTCGACAACCCCGACGACCTGGCGCTCGGCTGCGCCGTCGACGGCGAGACCGTGCAGGACGCCCGCACCGGCGACCTGATCTTCGGCGTCGCCCGCCTGGTGGCCGAGCTGTCGGCGATCGTGCCGCTGCTGCCGGGCGACGTCATCTTCACCGGCACGCCGGCGGGAGTCGGCTTCACCCGGCAGCCGCCCCGGTTCCTGCAGCCGGGCGAGACCGTCGAGAGCTGGGTGACCGGCATCGGCACCATCCGCAACCGCTTCGTCGGCGGCGGCTGACCCGTGCACCGCGACATCGAGCTCGCCTACCTGGGCCTCGAGGTGGCCGACCGGGGCGCGTTCGGCGCCTTCCTGGCCGACGTCGTCGGCCTGGTGCCCGGGGTCCCGAGCGGCGACGGCGCCGACACCTGGCGCAACGACCGCAAGGTCCACCGGCTGGTGGTGGACGAGGGGCCGGCCGACGACGCCGTGGTCGTCGGGTTCGAGGCCGTGGACGCGGCCGCCTTCGGGGCGGCCGTGGCCCGGCTGGGTGCGGCCGGGTACCCGCCGGCGACCGCCCCCGCCGCGCTGGTGGCGGCCCGGCGGGTCGCCGATCTCGTCCACGTCGAGGCCCCCTGGGGCGTGCGGGTCGAGCTGACCCACGGGCTTGCCGACGCCCCCGACGCGGGCCGATCGCCGATGGTGCCTGGCGGCTTCCTCACCGAGGGTGTCGGCTTCGGCCACGTCGTGTTCGCCACGACCGCGTTCGCGGCGTCGCACCACTTCGTCACCGAGGGGCTCGGCATGGCCCAGTCCGACTGGGTCAAGACCGAGATCGCCCCGGGCATCGACCTCGAGGTCCGCTTCTACCACTGCAACGAACGCCACCACACGCTGGCTCTGGCCCGGGCGCCGGTCGAGCTGCCCCGGACGCTCCACCACGTCATGTTCGAGGTCAACGACCGGGACGACGTGGGCCGGGCCTTCGACCGGGCCTGGAGCGCCGGGCTCGCCATCGCCAGCGGGCTGGGCCGCCACGACAACGACGGCATGTTCAGCTTCTACGTGGTCACCCCCGCCGGCTTCCAGGTCGAGGTGGGCCACGGCGCCCGGCGGGTGGCCGACGACTGGGACGGCAACCGCCGCTACGACCGCATCAGCGTCTGGGGCCACCAGCCCCTCGCCCCGAACCCCTAGGAGCCCACGGTGAGCGAGCGAAGCGAGCGAACCATGAGCGCAGTGCCCTACTCGGCACGAAGTGCCGAACCGTTCACGGAGTCGGTCGACCACGACCTGGTGGAGGAGGCCCGGGCCCTGCAGCCGCTGCTCGCCGCCAACGCCGCCCGGTGCGAGGACGAGCGGCGCATCCCCGACGAGAACCTGGCCGCCCTCGACGGGGCCGGCCTCTTCGCCACGGTGGCGCCCAAGCGCTGCGGCGGGCGGGGCACCACGATGGCCACGCAGCTCGCGGTGGCCGCGGCGCTGGGCCAGGGCTGCGCGTCGACGGCGTGGGTCCAGACGCTGATCGCGGTCACCACCTGGGCGGCGTCGCGGCTGGCCGGCGAGGGACAGGCCGAGATCTTCGGCGACGGCGACGACCGGAGCGCCGGTCGCGACCGCATCCCCCGGGTGTGCGGCGTCGTCGCCCCCACCGGCACCGCCACGGCCGTGGAGGGCGGGTTCCGGGTGACCGGGCGCTGGGGGTTCGCCTCGGGATCGCTGCACGCCGACTGGTGCGGGTGCGGCGTGCAGCTGGTCGACCCCGACGGAGACGGCCGGCCCGCCGGCCAGGACCTGGCCTACCTGCCCCTCGCCGAGCTGACCGTCGAGGACACCTGGTACGTGGCCGGGATGCGGGGCACAGGCAGCAACACCGTGGTGGCCGACGACGTCTTCGTCCCGGCGCGGCGGATGGCGCTGAGCGGGTTCGCAACGGGCACCCCCACGCCGCCCGAGTCCCAGGCGCCCTCCGACGCCTGGCCTCTCGGCGGCGTGCTGGCCGTGGTGCTGCTCGGGCCCCTGCTCGGTGTGGCCGAGGCCGCCCTGGCCGCCGTCGTGGCCAAGGCCGACCGGCGGGGCATCTCGTACACCAGCTTCGCCCGGCAGACCGACTCGTCGGTGGTGCTGGCGGACATCGCCCGGGCCGTCCTCGACATCGACACCGCCCGCATGCAGGTTCTCCGCGCCGCGGCCGACATCGACGCCGCCGGCGCCGGCACCGCGCCCGACCCCGTCACGCTGGGCCGCATCCGTGGCGCCTGCGGCTACGCGGGCGAGACCCTGCGCCGGGCGGTCGACACGCTGGTGAACGTCGGGGGTGCCTCGTCGTTCGCCGAGGCCAGCGCCCTCCAACGCCACTGGCGCGACCTCAACGTCGCGTCCCGCCACGCGTTCGTGGCCACCGGCCCCGCCCTCGAGACCTACGGGCGTGCCCTCTTCGAGCTCGAGCCCGTGATGGACCTCGTCTGAGCGTCCGGGGGCCGGGGTCGCGGCTGTGGTGGCGACCAGTGCTAACGTCGCCGCGTCGTGCTGGGCTGAGAGTGGATCCCGCGCTGAGGCGATCTGGCGTCGTGCCGGCTCGTGTCCTTGCCGCTGCGCGCTCGCCGAGATAAGGGGGAATACTTGCGATGGCCGTTGCGGCAACGCCTGGGCGCCGGAGGAACCGGTCGTGGTCAAAGGCGGCGATCCTGCCGGTCGGCTTGTTGCTGCTGCTCACGGCAGGGTGCCACGCCGCCCCGTACCCGGAAGTGACGCCCGAGACCATGACGTTTGGCGGCCAGACGGGTCACGCCACCAGGGTCTATCTCTCCTCGCCGCGGCACGCGTCGAGTGGCGGTCGGGGGGAGTGCGGTTGGGAGGAGAACGTCAACGGGCGCGTCGCCAACATGTGGACCGCGACCGCCGACACGCCCTCCACCACGGGGCTGGCGGGCAGGAACTACCTGGTCTATGTGAGCGCCAATTCCCGGGACAACGGCTTTCTCCAGAACCGCGAGGAATCGAACAACCTCGGCGCCCAGGTGCACATCGCCACCCACACCAACGCGAACGGTGCGGGTTGCGGCGACGCCGCGCAATATCTGTTGGTGATGTTCAAGGAGGGTGACGCCAACAGCACGGCGTTGCGCGATCAGTTGGTGGCCAAGCTCGACCCGGTCGTGCCCGGCCACAGGAACAGTTGGAACTGCTTCGGTCAGCTGGCCGAGTGCAGCGCGAACGCGCCCCATGTGGCCTACGTCGAGCTGTTCTTCCACACCAACCAGGCGGCAACCGACTGGTTCATGGGCCCCCACGAGGGCGAGTGCGCCGAAGCGTGCGGCTGGCAGGCCGGCGGCAAGGCCATGGCGGATGCCATCGACGACCATCTCGGCAACCCCCGGGCCGTATCGGACCCCGGAGCGTTTCCGCTCGACAGCTACGAAGGCTTCGGACGGTCGCCTCAGGGCATGCTTCGCGACGACACGATCGCCTATCGGGAAGCCTTCCAGCGCGAGGTCGACGTCGCCGAGTGCATGAGCGATGCCGGCTTCGACTATGCGCCGGCCGTGGCATTTCCGACCGACCGGGTCGCAGAGATCGCCACCCATCTCGGAGTGCCCGCCAACGGGGCACCGGTCGCCTCCGAGACCCCGACCAGCCGAAACCGCGCGTATGCGGACAGCCTCTCGACCGGAGACCGCGAGCGCTACTTCCAGACGTTGCTGGGTGAGAGCGCAGCCGATGTGGCAGAGGCAGAGGTCACCGGAGAGATCCCGCACGGTCGAGGCCCCGACTTCGCCACCAGGGGATGCCGGGGTGCCGCGGCCGAGGCGATCCCCACCATCTGGGACCGCCAGAGGCCGTTGCGGCAGCAGCTCGACGAGGACATCGCGGCGTCCCCCGAGCTCGGCGCCGCCAGGTCGCAGTACCGCCGATGCGCCGAGGACGCCGGTGACATCGTCGCGTCGGATCCCGGCGACGCTCGTCGGGTCGCTCTGGCCGACAGCTCCGAGACGGATGCGGCGATGGACGTCCTGACCGCCTGCGAACCCGGTTGGGCGATCGGCTACGACCGCGCCGCCACCTCCACGGCCACGCGGTTCGCCGACGAGCACGCCGACGAGCTGTCCGCCATCGAGCGCCACTACGACACGGCGCTCGACGACATCCGACAGGACGACGGCTTCCTGACGTTTCTGAGCGAGCAGGCGGCGCCGGCCGAGGGCTGATACCTACCGGTGGCGACCCAAGCGGTCGTTGCTCCGTTCCCTCGCGACACGTCCAGGGCCCCCGCTCGACCGGCGGGAGGCCAGTCAAGGGGCGACGTCCCGAGTATCAGGGTCCCGAGTATCAGGACGGCGGGTCGAGCTGCAGGCGTCCGTCCGAGCGTTCGTCGAGCGCCCGGGCCAGGTCGGCTCGGGGGACGAAGCCGATCACCCGGCTGGCCTCTTCGGTCACGTCCGTTATCACCCCCGGCGCGGCGCTGCCGGAGCTCAGCCGCGCGGTCGCGCACCCGCCCGGGAACACCTCGTACCACGTGAGGATGGTGTCGGTGCCGTCGACCGGGTCCCGCTCGAAGCGACGGGCGCCGGGGACGTCGGCGACGACCTCGGTCGCGCCGGTGACGTCGCACGAATCGGTGAAGCGCACGTCGATCGCCTCGGAGCCGGCGCGGTCGTGATCGACGGTGATCCGCGATCGCCCGTTGTTGACGGTCAGCAGCCGGAACGACCACCCCACGGGCAGGGAGACCACGCACGGGACGAGCTCGGCGGTGGGCACGGCCTGCGCCTGCAGCCACATCGGCTCCATCTCGTCGCAGAAGGCGTCGACGTGCACGGGGGTGCGGGTGGCCTCGTCGTTGCCGAACAGCCGGGCCGAGTTGAGCACGAGCAGGACGACCAGGATGGCCGTGGCGAGCGCGACCACGACGCGCCGGAACGTCCACCGTTGCACCTTGATCGGACGGGGTCGTTCGGGGAGCAGGTT
The DNA here is from genome assembly GCA_046730015.1 of Actinomycetota bacterium. GTDB lineage: Bacteria > Actinomycetota > Acidimicrobiia > Acidimicrobiales > VFJN01 > ZC4RG19. The sequence continues at coordinate 13,238 of JBKPHT010000128.1, read as the reverse complement.
GAGGAACTCGTCTTGGAGGTCGTGTCCCTGCGCACGCAGCGCCCGGCGCAGCTGTGACGGGAGAGCCAGGCCGCGGGCCGCCGCCAACGCTTCCGACACCTCGTCGACCGTGAACTGCCGGAGTGCCCGGTCGTAGACCTGCTGCGCGCTCGAGCGCAGGGCGAGGCAGAGCATCATGTTGGCCAGGTCGACCGCCTGGCGCCACGGCGTCGGGCGGAGCTCCGCGAACGCGACGTCGATGACCAGGATGTGGCCGTCCCGCACCATGAGGTTGGCCGGCTTGATGTCGCGATGGGCGAGGCCGGCGTCCCACAGCACCCGGACGAGATGGAGGGCCTCGTCGATGAGCGCGTCGTCGACCACCGCGTCGCCGAGCTCGACCGCGCCCTCGAGGAACTCGGTGACCAGCATGTACTCGCGCTCCGGCGTGAGCTCGACGAAGCCGTACGACTTCGCGCCGGGCACGCCGGCCTCGCGGACGACCCGTAGCGCGTAGTCCTCCTGTTGGACCAGCCGACGCACCGTGTTGAACGGCTTCTCGTCCTCCAACCGGCCGTACATCAGCTCTCGACCGAGCTTGTACCAGCGGTCCGAGCGAAGGTGGGTGCGCGAGTAGAGCTTGCCGAACAGGTACGGCGACGACGCGCCGTCCACCCGGAGGCGCAGCGGCGTCGAGCCGGCCGATCCGCTCAGCCCCACGGGCTGGATCTCGGACACGGTCAGGCCGAGCTGGTCCTCGAGCGACTTGCGGATGGCCTCACCGCGGGGGCCGCCGACGTCGAGGTGCGCGGCCCGCCCCCGGCGGTACGAGACCGGGAAGACGTCGTTCGGCGCGAAGTAGCGGAACCCGATCACGGCGAAGCTGACGCCGATGAGGACGCCGATCACGATCGCGCTCGGCGAGTCCACGCCGAGATGGAGGCGGGCCAGCGCGACCATCGTGACGATGACCGCGACCACCCACTTCAGTCGATTGCGATGCCGCCCCTCCGGCACCAGCGTGTACAGGGCGACGACCGACAGCCCGGCGAGCGCCAGCATGTGGATCGAGGGCAGCGACCAACCTCCCCAGCTCCCCTTCAGGGGGACGCCGAAGGGACGGGGCTGGGTCGTCAGGTCGTTGATGAGCGAGTACGTGATCTGCGCAAGCTGCGACACCACCAGGTAGATGACCAGGTGGCGCCATCGCCGGAGGACGATGAGCGCCACGATGAGCACCCAACTCATGACCTCGATGACCCACCACGAGCCCCCGTAGCTCACGACCCGGGCGATCCGGTCGATGCCCGGCAGGTCGATGTCGCTCATCCACCGCACGACGGTGTCGTCGACGACGATCGCGGTGATCGCCGGCCCCTCCACACCGTTGCGGAAGATCAGCACGGTGACGACGACGCCGACGACCGCGCCGATGAGCCAGCCGGCCCCGGTCGTGCGCAGGCGACGGGGAAGCGGCGGCGGTGCACCCGACGGTCGTCGCCTCGGAGCCCGTCGCCCGGGCCGACCGGGCGCGGTGCCGTCGACGGCGGCTCCCGACGTCGACGGCCCGATGTCGGGGACGACCACCTCGCTCACGCGCGCGCCTCCCTGGGAAGGCCGGTGGGCTCGAACTGAGGAGATCGCCAGGTGAGGCCCACCGGGGAGGCCGTCAGCCTCCCACACCCGGCGGGACGAATCGAGCGTGCGCGATCCCCGGTCTCTCAGATGTACATGCCGCCGTTGACGCCGATGACCTGGCCGGTGATGTAGCTGCCGTCGTCGGAGCAGAGGAAGGAGCAGGCCGCGACGATGTCGTCCGGGGTGCCCGCTCGGCCGAGGGGGACCATGGGGCCGATGACGTCGACACCGGGGAAGTCGCCGGCGGCTTCGGCCTGCCGGGCCATCGGGGTGTCGACGAGGCTCGGGGGGATGGTGTTGACGGTGATGCCGTTGCGGGCACTCGAACCGCCCGGGGTCGCGGTTGGCGGCGCCGTTGAGCAGCATCACGGGCGGCCCCGCGGCCACGTCGACGCCGGCGATGCTGGTGGAGCGGCGGGCGGTCGTCTCCTGTCCGGCGGCGAACAGGAAGGTGGCCGTCCGCACCACCGCCGACACCTGCGGCGTCGTCCCATCGGGGTACGTCGCCAGCGCCAGCTGGGTGAGCACGTCCTGGCGCGGCTCGCGGCGCCGGTCCTCGACGTACCGGGCGAACCACTCGTCCAGCCCCGCCAGCGGGTTCAGGTCGGCCTCGCCCTGCTCGCCGGCGCCGACCTCACCCGGGGTGACGCTCAGGCCGAAGAACTCCTTGAACCGCTGGTGGTCGGCCTCGGGCACGCCGAGCAGGTCGGCCACGACCAGCAGCGCGAAGGGCGCGGGGGAGCCGACCCGGACCTAGGCGGACCGTCGCTGCACCCGGTCGCGAACCCGCTCCGCGGCAGGACGGGCGCCGAGGCGGTCGAGGATGGCGATGGCCTCGGCTGCGGCTCCTGCCTCGCCGACGTCTGCGAGCTCGAGCGCCTGCTCGAAGGGGAAGTCGATGGCCTTCCAGACGTCGGCTGCGCCGCGGAAGTCGCCGGCGAGCGCGAGTGCATAGGGGAGGGAGCAGCCATCGCCCGGCCCCGAGGTGCCGCCCGCCCGCTGGAGGTAGCGGAGCAGCTCGCCGCGCAGCTGCGGGTGGTACGCCGACCCGATGGCGTCGAGCGTGGTGGCGGCCAACGCTCGGGCCTCGTCGTCGTCGCCGGACAACCAGGCATGCTCGATGCGCGCGGCTCGGACGGTCAGCAGCCGCTGGGGATCGTCGAGGCCGGCGATGGTCTCCTCCGCTCGGACCAGCACCCGGGCCGCGTCCGGGTTGCCGCGCCGGGCGAGCAACCGGCCGAGGAGCGCAAGGGGCAGCCACGAGAGGATCTTCGGCTCATCGGCGGTGGTGAGCTCTCGCAGCTCCGCCTCGGCCTCGTCCCAGCGGCCGCGATAGAGGTTGAGGCCACCTCGCATCGAGCGGGCGCGGGCGAGGCCGGAGAGGAACTCGGCCTCCTCCGAGTCGGTCACGGCGCGATCGATCCAGGGCGGCACCTCCCCCAACCGGGCCTGCCGGAACAGCATGCCGACCATGTTGTGGCATCCTCGGGCGGCGTAGTCCCACGCACCCAGCGCCTCGGCGCGCTCGATGGCCTCGCGCAGGTCGGCCTCGCCGTCGGGGTCGCCGAGCCAGCCCTTGGACGTCGCCCTGTACATCAGGCACAGCGACTCGAGATCCTTGCGTCCGGCGCGGCGTGCGGCAGCGAGCCCGCGCTCGGTCCATGAGGCAGCCTCCCCGTGCTGGTCGACTTGGACGAGGTCGCTCGCGAGGTTCACGCAGGCGGTGGCCTCAAGCTCCGGAGGCGGGTCGTCGCCGAGCAGCTCGATCGCCCGCCGGCCCATGTCGGACGCGCCACCGTCCCACAGGTCGAAGAGACGCACGACCGGTACCAGGGTGGCGAGCGCCTCGGCGACCACCAGGGCGTCGGCCACCCCACCGGCGAGCTGCAGCGCGTGCCGCGCCTCGGCCTCGGCGGCCTCCAGCTCGTTGAGGAGGAAGAGCTCGTAGGCATAGCTGGCCCGGAGCACGGCCTCTTCACCGGGCTCGAACCGGTCGGCGTGCTCGAGCACCACGACGAAGTGCTCGGCGGCCTGCCGGCGGGCACCCGTCGCCACCGCTTCCCGTGCGGCCCGCACACCGTGCTCCAACAGCTTGTCGATGTCCCGTGCGCCGGCGGCGTGGTGGGCGAGTCGTGGGGCCGGCGCGTCGAGGGCGACGAGCTGCTCGAGCACCCGGCGGTGGTACGAGATGCGCAGCAGGTCGGTGAGCGATCCCTCGATGGCGCGACGGGCCAGCTCGTGGCGGAACCGGATGCCCTCACTGTCGGCGATGAGCATGCCGCGACGCTCCGCCTCGTCGAGGACGTGCACATCGCCGAGCAAGGCGGCCGCCAGCTCGACGTCGATGGTGCCGGGGATCACCGAGCAGATCAGGAGGGCTCTCACGGTGTCGACCGGGACGGCGTGGAGTCGGGCCATCACCGCGTCGACGATGCTGCCGGGTATGTCCGCACTGGCGTCGGCGAGCACCTCGGTGACGAAGAACGGGTTGCCTCCGGTGACGCTCGCCAGCGCGTGGGCGTCGAGATCGCGCCCCGCGGCGCGTACCAGCGAGGCGACGGCCTCGGGGCTGAGGGCGGGCAGCTCGATGCGGTGCGCGATCGAGGCGGGTACGGCGCCGAGCAGGCGCTGCAGCGGGTGCCCGGGCTCGACGTCGGTGGAGCGGTAGGTGAGCACCACGAGCCCGCGGTGGTCGACCAACCGACGCAGCAGCCAGCGCAGCACGTCCAGCGTGGCGTCATCGGCCCAATGGGCGTCCTCCACCACGAAGACCGTGGGTCGGTCGTCGCCGAGCAGGCCGCCCAGAGCGCTCAGCAGCCCTTCACGATCCATCGCCGCGAGCGCGGCGGCAACGTCGGGCCCGGCACCGGGGGCCATGTCGTGGAAGGGCCCGAGGCTGCGCGGGGTGAGCAGGTCATCGCACGCCCCTACGAGCACCCGAGCCGAGACGCGCACGCTGGCGGTGAACTCGCGCACCAGGCTCGACTTGCCGATGCCCGCTTCACCGCTCACCAGCGCGATCGCGCCGGAGGAGCCGGTGGTCACCGCCTCGAACGCCGCGCCCAGCTCGGCGAGCCCGTCGTCCCGTTCGAGCAGGAGCCGGTTCTCCCGGCGTGCCGGCGCCGCGGCCGCCGGCGGCTCGGGCTCGACCTCGGCGACGAACCGATAGCCCCGACCGTGGTATGTGCGGATGATGCGCTGGTCACGGCCGTTGTCGCCCACCGCTCGCCGGGCCGCCTTGATCCGTGACGTGAGCGCCGACTCGGACACGAACCGGGATCGCCACACGGCGTCGAGGAGCTGCTCCTTGGAGACCACCTGGTCACGGTGACGGATGAGATGGACGAGGACATCGAAGACCTGCGGCTCGACCGGTTGCACCGCACCGCCCCGCCGGACCTCCAAGGCCCGCACGTCCACCTCGGTCTCGCCGAAGCGGACGACATGGACCTCCGCGCCGCCGTCCAGGTCAGACACCGCTCCGGAGGGTACTGGCCGGCGAGCACTGACCGGCCGGCGGCCGAGTGGGCCGCCGGCCGGTCGGGCGTCAGATCGAGGATGCGCCGAGCGCGTTCACCATCCCGGCGCCGAAGAACGACGTGTTGCCCATGCCGCCCGTGCACCGACGCGGGTCGTCCGCAGGCCAGTCGGCGGGGCACGTCAGCGGCGAGGCCGAGCGGCGCACCGCGGCGGCGACCGCCCCCGGCTTCCAGCCGGGGTGGAGTTCGCTGACCAGCGCGGCCACACCCGCAGCGTGTGGCGACGACATCGAGGTGCCGCTGATCCAGACGTACCGGTTCGTGCCGTCGAGCACGGCCCGGTTCGCGGCGGCGAGCGCCTCCCACTGGCCGGACTGGTCGGTGCTCGACCAGCCGGAGAGGACGCGCCCGAAGGTGGTGCCCGGCGTCTGCGCCGCGTCGCCGCCCGGCGCGGTGACATCGACCGGCGAGCCGACATTCGAGTAGCTCGCCAGGGTCGTCGGGCCCACGGCCGACACGGTGATCACACCCGGGATCTCCGCCGGCGCCACCCGGCAGTTGTTGCGCACCTCGCGCTCCACCGCCGAGTCGGGCGGCCAGTCGGGGCTGATTTCGTCGGTGATGGGATGGCCGAGGTCGTCGGACTCGTTGCCCGCCGACGCGACGATCACCACGCCCCGCTGCTGGGCGTAGCGTGCCGCGTCCTCGATGTCCTTGAGGATCGCCCGCTGCTCGGCGTCGCTCTTGCAGAAGTACAGGAACGGGTCGGCGAACAGGCTGAGGTTCACGACGTCGAGGCGCTGGTCGCCGGCGTAACGCAGGGCGGCGGCCACCGAGTCGGCGAAGCAGAACCCTTCGATGGTGCACGCTTTCAGCGCCACGATCGTGGCTTCGGGAGCCACGCCCACGACACCGATGCCGTTGTCAGCCCCGGCGATGATCGTCGACACGTGCGTGCCGTGGCCTTGAAGGTCCTGGACGGCGGACTTGTTCGAGCAGTCTCCGTTCGCCACCTCTGCCGGAGCGGCGGTGGGCGTGTCGGAGAAGATGAACGAGCACGACCGGGCGAGGTCGAGGTTGGGCGCGACGTCGGCATGCGTGACGTCGACGCCACCGTCGATCACGCCGACGCTGACGCCGGCGCCGGTTGCCTGGGCGTATGACGCCGGACCAGCCTGCACGGCACGCATGCCCCATTGGCAGGCCGACAACGGCTCGACGCCCGGACCAACGCCGAAGAACGCTTCGCATGCGGCCCGGGCCGTCGCGGCATCGATCGCGGCATCCGTGCCCGCGGTGTCGGCCGACACCGATGGAGCAGTGCCGAGCACGAACGCCGTGACGACGATCGCCAAACCAATCCGCACCCTCATGGTGCACCCCCTCCTGCCACGCCCGGACATCGGGCGGTCAGGCGGGGACGGTACGCGCGTACCCCCCGGCGTGCAACGAATCGCGTCCGACCATCAAGCTGAGAGACGATCAGCCGGCCGGGACGGCTCGCACGGCCGACCTCCCGAAAGCCGAACACGCGTGCGAGCCACCCGATGCCACTCGCCCTCGGCTCGTTCACGTCGAGGGGCTGCGCGAGTCGGCGATCGCGGCCGCGCTCGGCCACGACGGCATCGGGGAGATCCCGGTGTGGGCGGCCGGCCCCGGGCGGCCGGCCGGCTGATCAGAGTGCCCGCTCGGCGGCGTCGCGGTCGTCGACCACCAGGGCCAGCCGGGTGCCGGTGCCCAGGTAGGCGACCTCGATGTTCACGCCCGCGTCGGCCAGGCGGCCGGCGGTCTCGCCCAGGAAGCCGGGACGGTCCTCCACCCCGCTGACCACCAGGGCGTCCCGGGCGGCGTCGACGGTGTAGCCTGCGTCCTCGAGCGCCCGGCGGGCGCCCTCGGCGTCCTCGACCAGCAGGTGCAACACGCCGCGGCCGCCGGCCACGACGGCACAGAAGCCGTCGACGTTGACTCCGGCCTTGCCCAGCGCACCCCCGATCGCTGCCAGCTGGCCGGGGCTGTCTTCGGCCTCGACACGGAGATCGGTCGCCATGGGCACCACCCCCTTTGAACTGCGCCCTGGATCGGCCCCGCCATCCTCCCACGGATCACGATCCGCCGGGCGGGTGATCAGGTGTCGGGCACGCCCATCACCTGATGGAGCTCGACCAGGTTGCCCGCGGGGTCGGCCAGGAAGGCCTGGCGGCTCGGTCCCACCGGCCGGGGGTCGCTCACGTCGACGCCTCGGTCGCGCAGCTCGGCCACCGTGGCGTCGAGGTCCTCGACCTGCAGGGCGAAGTGCTGGCCCACCCCCGGCGGCGGGGTGCCCTCGATCAGGTGGACCTGCTGGCCACCGGCGTCGAGCCAGGCCCCTCCGAAGGCGAAGTCGGGCCGGTCGGGGCGGGGCACGAGGCCGAGCACGCTCGTGTAGAACCCGAGGGCGGCGTCGACGTCGTCGACGTTGATGGACACGTGATGGACGGCGAGCGGTCGCACCACCCCAGTCTGTCGCCTACGGCGGTCAGGCGCGGGAGAAACGGTAGGTGCCGCCCGCTACCGACACGCTGTCCTGCAGCTCCAGTGACGCCGAGGTCGGACGCCGGCGTGGTGCGCCCTACACCCGCTCGAGGCCGTACAACTCCAGGGAGCGTCGCTCGACCTCCCGTTCGGTCGAGCCATCGTCGTAGGCCGGCGAGATCAGCGGAGCCGCCACGTCGACCCTGATCAGGACGATGGCCTCGATCCGGTGCGGTTCGAGCCCGCTTCGGTCGTGGTAGAAGCGAAGTCCGGCGTCGTACGTGGGGCCGTGGCGATGGACTGCGGCCGGCCCCTTGAAGCGGTACCCCTTGCGCAGGATCGGATCGACGACGTTGACCTCGACGACAGGGTTCCCGGCCTCGATGTTGGCCACGGTCTGAGGCGAGTGGAGGTGGGCGAAGACGAGATGCTGGTCGTCCCACACGGCCGTGGTGCCTTTGGGCGACAGGTTGGGCGTCCCATCCGGACACATCGACGCCACGTAGCCAAGGCGCTGTTCGCCGACCACACGCTGCATGTCTTCATCGAGCACGAGCCAAGCTTCGGCCCCGGTGGCCCGCCCTCGCAAGACCGGAGGGACCCGTCCCTGGATGTGCTGAACTGAACGATCGTTCGTCAAGGGTGCGCTGCGGCGCCGGGGGACACGATGGCGAAGCCGATGCACGACACCGAGCGGCTGAGCTACGACGGGGCCGTCGACGCTGACGGCCACGTGCTGGAGCCGCCCGACTTGTGGGAGCGCTACGTCGACCCCCAGCATCGTGACCGGGCCCTGCGCATCGTGCGCGACGAGCGGAATCTGGAGGAGCTCGAGATCGGAGGCCGGCGCAGCCTGATGAGTCGCCGAGGCTTTCCGTCGACGCTCGGTGCCATGGGAGCTCCCGACATGGCCGACATCCGCCGCAATCCCGAGCGCACCTACCTGGGCGAGGCCCCCTTCGGGTCGATGGACCCCGGCGAGCGGCTGGCCGTCCTCGACGCCGAGGGACTCGACGCCGTCGTGCTCTACACGACGATCGGCCTGCTGTGGGAGGCCGAGCTTGACGAGCCCGAGCTATGCCAGGCGTACACCCGGGCCTACAACCGCTGGATCTGCGAGTTCTGTGCGGACAGCCCCCGCCTGGTGCCCACCGCCCACCTGTCGCTCACGGATCCGCCGGCCGCGGGGGCGGAACTGGAGCGAGCCGTGGGCGAGGGGGCCAAGGGAGCCTACGTGGCCCCCTTCGCCCCCGGCGGCAAGCCGCTGGGGCACTCCGATCACGACGCGGTCTTCGCCGCGGCCCAGGACCTGGGCGTGCCGTTCGCCATCCACCCGACGTTCGAGCCCGCCTGGGTGCACGGCCAGCGGTTCGACGCTCGGTACGCCCGCGAGCTACGGCTGCTGGCATCGGTCACCGCCGCCGATGGGGTCCGTCACCAGTTCACGACGTTGTTCGACTACGGGGTGTTCGACCGGTTCCCGACGCTGAAGGTCATCGTGCTCGAATCCGGCGGCGGCTGGCTCGGCTACTGGCTGGACCGCGTCGACGCGGTCTACGGCGAGACGTTCATCGGCGAGCGCGTGCCGCTCCGGCACAAGCCCAGCGACTATGTCCGCGAGCGGGTCTGGGTGTCGTGCGACCCTGACGAGCGGTCGATCCCGCCGCTGGCCGAGCGCTACGGCGACCGGTTCCTGTGGGCGTCCGACTTCCCCCACGCCGACCACACCCCCGACTACATCCCCGCTCTGACCGAGATGGCGGCCGGATTCCCCGAGGCCCGGCGCCGCGCCTTCCTCGGGGACCAGGCGCGAGACCTGTTCGACATCCCGGCCGAGGCCCGGGCGGTGACGCCAGTCTGACGGCAGGTCGGGCTCGCGATGTCCGGGTCGTAGTTGGGTCTGCCTGTTGGTGGCGATCGGAACTCGCCAGAGGGCGGCGATCAACCTCGCAAGCCGGCGACCGTGCAGTGTGGTCAGCGCGGAGAGTAGTAAATGCGAGGTCGCCACACAGCCCGCGTTGGAGGGCAGTCCGGGTTAACTCGCCGCCTAGCTGATTGCGCCGTCATGGAGCGGCCGAGTCGTCATATGGGGGCCGGTGACGCAACGCCTTCGAGGCGTCTCCGGCGGCGAACAGATCGCCCACTCTGCGCGCGGTAGCAGATATCGAGTCGGGTGTCGGATCGCGGGCGCACGAGGCCGTCAGGTAGACAGAGATCAAACTCAGGGGAAACGGGGGTGTTCGTGAGCGATGTGCGCTATGACGATATCCAGGTTGCGAATGAGTTCGACCAGGTTCGGGACCGGCGACCCGAGTGCGTCGAGATCTGGTGTCGGCACATAGCCATGCATCTCGACGCCGACAACAGCCTCGACCGACTCCGGCTGGTGATCGACGTGGGCTCGGGCACAGGAATCTGGTCGGAGGCGATAGCGGTTCGGTGTGGTGTCTCGGTGGTCGGTGTCGAACCGTCGCCCGGGATGCGCGCTCGTGCCGCGATGGCGCATCGGCACACAGACGTCCGCTACGTGGGTGGGTCCGCCGACAGCCTTCCGTTGCACAGTGGGTCTGCTTCGGGTGCCTGGCTGTCCACCGTGATCCACCAGTTCCCCGACCTGCGGGCCGCGGCCAGCGAGCTGCGTCGCGTGCTGGCTCCCGGCGCACCGGTCATGATCCGCAGCTCCTTCCCGGGTCGTCACGACGAGCACGAGCATTTCCACCGCTTCCCGAGTGCCTTGGCGTTGGCATCGACCTGGCCTCGTCTGGGCGAGGTGATCACCGTCTTCGAGGAGACGGGCTTCTCCTGCGACACCATGGAGCGGGTGCGTGAACCCACCTTCGACACCTACGACGAGTTCCTCGAGCTCCTGCCGACGATGCGCCGCAGCGACACGGCGCTGATCGGCATCGACGACGAGGAGTGGGCGCGAGGCATCGCCGAGATCCGCCAGGCACGCGACAGGAAGGAACACCCCTGGCCGCTCGGACTCGACCTCCTCGTCCTCCGATAGCGGGCTCCTCGGCCCTCCCGACACGACCGTCTCCGAGATAGTGGCGGAGAGAGCGAGCAGATCGACCGATCTAGCGCTGCCTCAGGGCCGATCCCTGATCGGCTCGGCACCGGGTCACGGGCGCAGATAGCGATCGCTTACGCCTCGCCTCTGGCGAAGGCGAGGTGGCCAAAGATCTGGGCGGCAAGCCTCGGCGTGCCGTTGACTGGCGTAGGGTCAGAGCACACGGCAGCGGCCCCCGGAGGGTTCTAGCGATGAGCGTTTACAAGGTGATCGAGATCATCGGCACCAGCACCACGTCCTGGGAGGAGGCGGCGTCCTCGGCGGTGGTCAAGGCCCGCGAGAGCCTCCGCGACCTTCGCGTGGCTGAGGTCGTGAAGCAGGACCTCGACATTGGCGCAGACGGTGCCGTTACGTACCGGACGAAGCTGTCGGTGTCCTTCAAGTACGAGGACAGCTAGGAGCCGCGCGGTCGGCGCCAGCGTCAGCCTGACCGTTGTTTCGGCCCCGACATGCGTGTGCTTGCCTGCTTTCGCGTAGTCGGTTCCGAACGCAGCCGGCCACGAGGGTCTGGCACAGTGACCCGGTTAGTGCCGGTAGGTGACTCCTCCGGCGAGGGTGTCGCGCTGCCTCTCTACGAGCGCCCCGCGTGACGAGACGGCCGTCAGCCGGCCGACCCAGCGGCCTCCGGCGTTGGACCGTCGTGTCCACGACCTGCCGGGCTTGATAGGGCCGGCTTCCGGGTAGAGTCACTCGGTAGTGGGGACCACGGCCGTTCTCGCCGGGCCTATGAGCTTCGGGAACGGATCGGCCGCGGGGAGATGGCCGACGTGTGTGAGGGTCATGACCGTCTGCTCGGGCGCGTTGTCTCGATCGAGGTCCTGGCAACAGCCTTTGATCGGGAGCGAGGTTTCGTCGAGCGGTTCCGCCGCGAGGCCGGTGCGGCCGCACGCATCAACCACCGGAATCTCTTCGCCGTCTTTGACACAAATTCGCACGACGTCCCCGGTTCCAGGAGGTGGTTGGTATGCGTCGCCCGAGAAGCAAGCTCTTCGCGCTATGTGTGTCCATGGCCGTTCTGGGCGTGATCGGCTCCGTTCCGGCTACGGCCGTCCCGTCGACCACGGGCCCGCTGGTCACTGTTTCCGGAGCTAGCCCGATCGCTGCCTGTGAAGGCGACACCGGATTTCGCGATGTCGGCGGCGTGCCGGCCATCCAGTTCGTCAACAGCGAGGTCGAGCCCCACGTGATGGTGGATCCGTCGAATCCGGACGTCATCATCGGGGCCTGGCAGCAGGACCGCTGGAACAACGGCGGATCGGAGGGCAACGTCACTGCCACCAGCCTGGACGGCGGGGCGACGTGGACGACCAACCCGCTGACCAAGTCCTCGAACTGCACCGGCGGAACCCCGGCGAACGGCGGGAACTTCGAGCGGGCCTCCGACCCGTGGGTAGCTATCTCCCCGGACGGGACCGCGTACCTGATGAGCCTGAGCACCGACACCGCCCCCGGCGGCTTCGACACGAACCCCGACGACATGCTGGTCACCCGCTCGACCGATCACGGAGCGACGTGGGAGGACCCGATCTCCCTCAACCGTGACGAGAGCCCGAACGCGTTCAACGACAAGAACGCCATCACCGCGGACCCGAACGACTCCGACTTCGTGTACGCAGTGTGGGATCTGGTGGTTTCGCCGCCGAGCGGCAACGAGAACCAACAGGCGTTCGAGAACGCCATCGCCTTCGCCGGCGACCCCCTGTTCGCTCGGACCACCGACGGCGGCGAGACCTGGGAGCCCGCCCGCCGGATCTTCAGGGCCGGGGTCATCGCCCAGACGATCGGTAACCAGATCGCGGTGCTGCCCGACAACGACGATTTCGACGGCGAGCTGATCAACGTGTTCACGCTGATCCGGGGGGCCAGGAACGATCAGGGAACCCGGGGCTCCCACATCGCCGTGATCCGGTCCTCGGACCACGGCGCGACCTGGGACAAGCAGGAGACCATCGTCGACAGGTTCTTCCGGGGAGTGGTGATCGACCCGGATTCGCCGTTGCCCGCAGGCGTCGTGGCTAGCCACCGCACCGGGGACATCAACGCCGAGATCGCCGTCGACCGGACCACCGGCGCGGCGTATGTGGTGTGGCAGGACAGCCGGTTCGGCCCCCGGTCCAGCATCGCGTTAAGTCAGTCCCTCGATGGGGGACTGACCTGGTCGGCCCCCATCAAGGTGAACCAGACGCCGGATCTGGCGAACAACCTGAACGAGCAGGCCTTCACGCCGATGGTCCACGTGCTGGACGACGGGACCGTTGCTGTTTCGTACTACGACTTCCGGAGCAACACTGCCGACGACGGTGCGACAACTCCCACCGAGGCGTTCCTAGCCCACTGCCACCCCGCATCCGAGGACTGCTCGGTAGCGACGAGCTGGGCTGACGAGGTCGCGGTGACCGACGCCCCGTTCGATAGCCGGAAGGCTCCTGTGGCCCGGGGGTTCTTCTTGGGCGACTACGTCGGCCTGGGGCAGAGCGGGACCGCCTTCTTCCCGTTCTTCACCGTCACGACGGGGACCGACCCCGCCAACATCGTCACGCGGGAGGTAAGTCAGTAGC
>JBKPHT010000127.1:0-8852 GCA_046730015.1 Actinomycetota bacterium | reverse complement strand
CGTGTCGGGCACCCTGCACCCGGGGCACGTCTGCTCCTACACCCACACCGACTTCATCGCCCGCTACCAGCGGATGCGGGGCCGCGAGGTCTACTACCCCATGGGCTGGGACGACAACGGCCTCAACGTCGAGCGCCGCGTCCAGCTGCTCACCGGCACCCGCTGCGACCCGTCGCTTCCCTACGACCCCGACTTCCGCCGCCCCGAGAAGGTCCGCAGCCAGGACAGGCCGATCCCGGTCAGCCGGCCCAACTTCGTCGAGCTGTGCGGCGAGGTCGTCGAGCAGCTCGAGCAGGACTACTTCGACCTGTGGTCGACCATCGGCCTCTCGGTCGACTGGGGCCACACCTACCGGACCGTCGGGCCGGAGGCCGCCCGGGCCAGCCAGCGCGGGCTGCTCCGGCTGCTCGATCGCGGCCTCGCCTACCGGGCCGAGGCCCCCACCCTGTGGGACGTCGACTTCCGCTCCGCCGTCGCCCAGGCCGAGCTGGAGGACCGCGAGATCCCCGGCGCTAACCACCGGCTGCGGTTCCGGGGCCCGGACGGCGAGGACCTGTGGATCGACACCACCCGGCCCGAGCTGCTGCCCGCGTGCGTCGCCGTCGTCGCCCACCCCGACGACGAGCGGTTCCAGCCGCTCTTCGGCCGCACCGCCACCACCCCTCTGTTCGGCGCCGAGGTCCCGATCGTCGCCCACGAGCTGGCCGACCCCACCAAGGGCACGGGCGCCGCGATGATCTGCACCTTCGGCGACACCACCGACGTCACCTGGTGGCGCGAGCTGGGGCTCGGCATCCGCACGGTCGTTGAGCGCGACGGCCGGCTCCGCCCCGTCACCTGGGGCCGGCCGGGCTGGGAGTCGACCGACCCGGCCACCGCCCAGGCCGCCTACGACGAGCTGGCCGGCAAGACGGTCAAGCAGGCCCAGGCCCGCATCGTCGAGCTCCTGGCCGAGTCGGGCGACATGGCGGGCGAGCCCCGCCCCGTCACCCACCCCGTCAAGTTCTGGGAGAACGGCACCCGGCCGCTCGAGATCGTCACCTCCCACCAGTGGTTCATCCGCTACCCGGACAAGAAGGCGATGCTGGCCCGGGGCGAGGAGCTCACCTGGTGGCCCGAGTTCATGCGGGTCCGCTACGAGAACTGGGTCAACGGCCTGCAGGGCGACTGGAACATCACCCGTCAGCGGTTCTACGGCGTGCCCTTCCCGGCCTGGTACCCGATCGACGCCGAGGGCCGGGTCGACTTCCTGACGCCGATCCTCGCCAGCGAGGACGTCCTGCCCGTCGACCCGACGACCGACGTCCCGCCCGGTCACACCGAGGAGCAGCGGAACCAGCCGGGCGGGTTCGCCGCCGACCCCGACGTCATGGACACCTGGGCCACGTCGTCGCTCACCCCCCAGATCGTCACCGGCTGGGTCGACGACCCCGACCTGTTCGAGCGGACGTTCCCGATGGACCTGCGACCCCAGGCCCACGAGATCATCCGGACCTGGCTCTTCTACACGATCGTCCGGTCCCACTACGAGCACGACACCCTGCCGTGGGCCAACGCTGCCATCTCCGGCTTCGTGTTCGACCCCGACCGCAAGAAGCTGTCGAAGTCGGCCGGCAACGCCCCCGACGACCCCAACGTCCTCATCGCCACCTACGGCGCCGACGCCGTCCGCTACTGGGCGGCGGGCGGGCGCCCGGGCCTCGACCTGGCGCTCGAGCCGGGGCAGATGAAGATCGGCCGCAAGCTGGCGATCAAGCTGCTCAACGCGTCGAAGTTCGCGCTCGGCCTCGACTCCACCACCGCCGGGGGGGTCACCCGGCCGCTCGACCGGGCGATGCTGGCCGCCCTGGCTGACCTGGTCGTCGAGGTCACCGAGGCGTTCGACCACTTCGACTACGCCCGGGCGCTGTCCCGCACCGAGGACTTCTTCTGGTCGTTCTGCGACGACTACCTCGAGCTGGTCAAGAACCGGGCCTACGGGGCCGACGGCGACGACGGCGCAGCGTCGGCCCGCACCGCCCTCGGGCTGGCGCTGCAGACGCTGCTCGGGCTGTTCGCCCCGGTCCTGCCGTTCGTCACCGAGGAGGTGTGGTCGTGGTGGCAGGAGGGCTCCGTCCACCGGTCGCCGTGGCCCGATGCCGACGCCCTCCGGGAGGTCGCCGAGGCCGGCGCCGCCACTGTGGCCGACGAGCCCGACCCCGCGGTGCTGGCGGTCGTCGCCGCCGCGCTGTCCGAGGTCCGCAAGGCCAAGAGCGAGGCCAAGCGGTCGATGCGGACCGAGGTCGACCTCGCCACCGTCACCGACACTCCAGACCGGCTGGCGTTGCTGGCCCTGGCGGCCGACGACCTCCGCAGCGCCGGCCGCATCGCCGACCTCCGCCCGGTCGCGGGCGAGGCCCTGGCGGTCGAGGTGGCGCTGGCCGCGGAGGACTGACCGCGCCGCGTGCTGCCGACGTCGGTCAGGAGACGGTGGGGCGCCGCTCCTCGGGCGGCTCCAGCAGCTCCTCGACGTCGTGGGACGAGCCCTCGTCCCGACGGACCAGCACCGACCGCTGGGGGAACGGCATCTCGATGCCCCGCTCGAGGAACGCGTCGGACAGCCGCCGTCGCAGCTCGCGCATGACCGGGAACTGTGCGGCCGGCCGGGTCTTCACCACCAGGCGGATGACGATGGCGTCGGGGCCCAGCCGCTCGACGCCCCACACCTCGGGCTCCTCCAGGATCTTGCTCGACCACTTCTCGTCCCGCCACAGCTCGTCGGCCACCTCCTTGATGACCGCCTGGGCCTCGTCGATGTCGGTGCCGTAGGCCACCTCGACGTCGAGCAGGGCGCGGGCCCACTGCTGGGACATGTTGCCGACCCGCTCGATGATGCCGTTGGGGATGTGCCAGACGGTGCCGTTGACGTCGCGCAGCCGGGTGGTCCGCAGGGTCACGGCCTCGACCGTGCCGGTGGCCTCGCCCGCGTCGATGATGTCGCCGACGCCGTACTGGTCCTCGACCAGCATGAAGATGCCGGACAGGAAGTCCTTGACCAGGCTCTGGGCGCCGAAGCCGATGGCGACGCCGGCGATGCCGGCGCCGGCGATGAGCGGTCCGAGGCTCACGCCCAGCTCGCCCAGGATCATGGTCACGGCGATGGCCCAGATGAGGGCGCTGGCGATCGACCGCAGGACGAGCGCCAGGGTCCGGGCCCGGGCGGCCGACCGGAGCGACACCGAGCCGGTGTCGACGATGGCGCTGGGAGCGCGGCGCTTGAGGCGGGCGACGCGGTCCTGGGCGTCCGGGTCGGCGATCTTGGCGCTCAGCCGGCGGATGGCCCGCCGGACGAAGACGTTGGCCAGGAGCGCCACCAGCAGGATCAACAGGATGTGGGCGGGCGTGGCCAGCAGCTTGTCGACCCCCTCGGCCCAGACCTCGCTGCCGGTCCAGTCGAGGACGCGACGGCAGACGAACGACGGCTGGTCGCCGCACGCCTCCTGGAGAGGGGTGCTCTGTGCCGGGAGGGATGCCAGAACCACGGGCGCCAACCGTAGTGGGCGGCGCTTCCACGAGGCACCACCACTAGCCTGACTTGAGTGGCACGCGCTCAGGGTTCCTGGGTGGGGAATGTGCCATCCCCCTTTAGAGTTGATTGCACTACTGAACTATCTGCACATGTCCAATCTGAAGGGGGCCCGATGGCCGACTTGGACACCCTCACACTGCCCGTCCTGCCGCTGACGAACGACGTCGTGCTGCCGGGCATGGTGGTGACCCTCGCGCTGGAGACGAACGAGGCGCGAGCGGCGGCCGACGCGGCCGCCAAGGCGGGCAACACCCTGCTGCTCGTCCCCCGCCACGGCGACGGCCGCTACGCCCGGGTCGGCACGGTCGCCCGCATCGAGAACCGGGGCAACCTCCCCGGCGGCATGCCCGCGCTCGTCATCCGGGCCACCGCCCGGGCCGAGGTCGGGCTGGGCGTCATCGGCGAGACCAGCGGGCTGTGGGTCCACGCCGCGCCCGTCGACGAGGGTGAGGTCACCGACGCCGCCCGCGACCAGGCCACCGAGCTGCGGGCCGCGCTGCGCGCCCTGTTCGAGGCCATCGGCGGCCGCCGGCTGACCGAGGTGCTGCGTGGGGTCGACGACCCGTCGGCGCTGGCCGACCTGGTGGGCTGGTGGCCGGACCTGTCGGTCGACCGCAAGGTCGAGCTGCTGGAAACCCTGGACCTGGAGGGCCGCCTCGCGCTGGTGCTCCGCTGGGTCAAGGACGCGCTCGCCGAGCACGAGCTCTCGGAGAAGATCCGCAACGACGTCACCTCGGGCCTGGAGGACCGCCAGCGCGAGTTCCTGCTCCGCCAGCAGATGGACGCCATCCGCAAGGAGCTGGGCGAGGACGAGGACAACTCGGTCGAGGGCTACCGCGAGCGCCTGACCAAGCTGGCCGACGCCGGCGCGGTGACCGAGACCACCCGGAAGGCGATCGAGCGGGAGATCGACCGGTTCGAGCGGACGCCCGAGCAGAACATCGAGCACGGCTGGATCCGCAACTGGCTCGACACGGTGTTCGAGATCCCGTGGGGCGAGCAGACCGTCGACGACTACGACATCGGTCGGGCCCGCGAGGTCCTCGACGCCGACCACACCGGCCTCGAGGAGGTCAAGGAGCGGATCGTCGAGATGCTGGCCGTCCGCAAGCTGGTCGCCGAGCGGGCCGCCGAGGCGGCGGCCGAGCGCGAGGCCGCCCAGGCCTCCGACGGCGGCGAGAACGACGGCGACGGCGAGAGCGCTGGCGACGGGAAGACCGTCCCGGTCGTGGCCGAGATCGAGCCCCTTGACGACAACGGCCGCAAGCCCGGCGCCATCGTGGCCCTGGCCGGTCCCCCCGGGGTCGGCAAGACGTCCCTCGGCGCCTCCGTCGCCCGGGCCCTGGGCCGGAAGTTCACCCGGGTCGCCCTGGGCGGCATCCGGGACGAGGCCGAGATCCGGGGCCACCGGCGGACCTACGTCGGCGCCCAGGCCGGCCGCATCGTCCGGGCCCTGCAGGAGGCGGGGACCATGAACCCGGTCATCCTCCTCGACGAGGTCGACAAGATCGGCGCCGACTGGCGGGGCGACCCCTCCTCGGCGCTGCTCGAGGTGCTCGACCCGGCCCAGAACCACACGTTCCGCGACCACTACCTGGAGGTCGACCTCGACCTGTCGGACGTGCTGTTCCTGGCCACGGCCAACATGCTCGAGACGATCCCCGGGCCGCTGCTCGACCGGATGGAGGTCATCCGCCTCGACGGCTACACCCACGACGAGAAGGTCGCCATCGCCCGCGACCACCTGTTCGACCGCCAGCGGCGGCGCAACGGGCTGCGCGAGGGCGAGGTCGAGGTGACCGACGCCGCCTTCGGCGAGATCGTCGACGGGTACACCCGAGAGGCCGGCGTCCGGAACCTGGAGCGGGAGCTCGGCAAGCTGCTCCGCAAGGCCGCCACCTTGGTGGCCCAGGGCGAGCCGGCCCCGATCCGGGTCGACGCGGCCGACGTGGCCGGCTACCTGAAGCGGCGCCGCTTCCACGACGAGGCGGCCGACCGCACGTCGGTCCCCGGCGTGGCCACCGGCCTGGCCGTCACCGGCGTCGGTGGCGACGTCCTGTTCGTGGAGGCCACGTCGATGCCCGGCGAGTCGGGCAGCATGACCGTCACCGGCCAGCTCGGCGACGTGATGAAGGAGTCGGCCCAGATCGCCCTCTCCTACGTCCGGTCGCGGGCCGACCGGCTCGACATCGACCGGGCCGACCTCGAGGGCAAGCGGTTCCACGTCCACTTCCCCGCCGGCGCCATCCCCAAGGACGGCCCGTCGGCCGGCATCACCATGACCACGGCCCTGGTGAGCCTGCTGCGCGGCGTCAACGTCCGGTCGACGGTGGCGATGACCGGCGAGGTCACGCTGTCGGGCCGGGTGCTGCCCATCGGCGGCGTGAAGCAGAAGGTGCTGGCCGCCCACCGGGCAGGGCTGCGGGAGGTCATCCTGCCGCTGCGCAACGAGCCCGACCTCGACGACGTGCCCGAGGCCGTCCGGAACGAGATGACGTTCCACCCGGTCGACGACGTCGCCAAGGTGCTCGACCTGGCGCTGGAGACGGCGGCCCCCGCCCAGATGGCCGCCTGATCGACAGTCGGTTCCCGAGGTCGTGGTGGTCGGCCCCCGACCGCCATCGCCTCGGGAACGACCGACCCGCCCGGCCGCTTCGCCCTCGTGCGGGGCACCGAGCCTAGGCTCGGCCCGATGACCACCGAGGCCGCCCCCGGGTCCGCGACCGAGGCAGCGGCGCCGGCCGGCGCCGCGCCCGCCGCCTACCAGGCGCCCGAGCCGAGCCGCTCCAAGCCGTCGGTCCCGCTGCCGCCCGACGGGCTCGCCTACCGCCTCAAGCGGACGCTGCTGGGAAGGCCGATGCACTCCGAGCAGCTCGAGCACGAGCGGCTCGGCAAGCCCACCGCCCTCGCCGTCTTCGCGTCCGACAACCTGTCGTCCTCGGCGTACGCCACCGAGGAGATCCTCCACGTCCTGGTGCCGTACTTCGGGTTCGCCGCGTTCGCGCTGGTGCTGCCGGTCACCGCGGCGATGCTGGTGGTGCTCGCCCTGCTGATCATCAGCTACCGGGAGACGATCAAGGAGTACCCCTCGGCCGGAGGCGCCTACCTGGTCACGCGCGACAACTTCGGCATCGTCCCGGCCCAGGTGGCGGGCGCCGCCCTGCTGATCGGCTACATCCTCACCGTCGCCGTGTCGGTGGCCGCGGGCAGCGCCGCGATCGCGTCGACCATCTCGGCGCTGGCGCCATGGCGGGTCCCGCTGTCGCTGTTCTTCATCGCGCTCATCGCCTACGGCAACCTGCGTGGGGTGCGCGAGTCGGGCAAGCTCTTCGCCGCCCCCACGTACTTCTTCATGATCAACATGGGGTTGCTGATCGGGTGGGGAATCGTGTCCTACCTCGGTGGCGACCTGCCGGTGCTCGGCACGGTCGAGGAGGGCATGGTCGAGCTGGGCGACCACTCCGGCCTGCTGACCCTGACCTCGGCGTTCGTGCTGGCCAAGGCGTTCGCCTCCGGCGGCGCGGCCGTCACCGGGGTCGAGGCGATCTCGAACGGCGTGCCGGCGTTCCAGAAGCCCGAGTGGCGCAATGCCCGCCAGACCCTGGTGGTCATGGGCTCCGGCCTGGGCGTGATGTTCCTCGGCCTGTCGTTCCTGGCGTCGAAGATCAAGGTGATCCCGTTCGAGGAGGGGACGCCGACCGTGCTGGCCCAGATCGGCGAGGCCGTGTACGGCGGCGGCGCGGTGGGCGAGGCCATGTCCAACGTCCTCAACGTGGCCACCATGTTCATCCTGGTGCTGGCGGCCAACACCGGCTTCGCCGACTTCCCCCGGCTGGCCAGCCTCCAGGCGGGCGACAGCTTCCTCCCCCGCCAGCTGACCAAGCGCGGGCACCGCCTGGTGTTCTCCAACGGCATCATCGCCCTGGCGGCGGCCGCGGCCGTGCTCGTGATCGTCAGCAACGCGGCCGTGACCCGGCTCATCCCGATCTACGCGATCTCGGTGTTCACCGGGTTCACGCTGTCGCAGTCAGGCATGACCCGGCATCACCTGCGCAAGCGCGAGCCAGGCTACGTGCGGGGCATCCTCGCCAACGGGGTCGGAGCCTTTTTGTCGGCCGCCATCGTGCTCATCGTCGTCGTGACGCGGTTCTCGGACGCGTGGGTGATCCTGCCGATCATGCCGTTGGCGGTGGTCACCCTCCTTCGGCTCAACCGCCAGTACGAGCGGGAGCGCGAGTCGCTCGAGACCGACGTGCCCGGCGCCGCCACCGCACCGATCCTGCGGCGGCACGTGGTGCTGGTGTTCGTCGACCGGCTCGACCTGGCGGCCGCCCGGGCGATCCAGTACGCGCGGACGCTGACGCCCGACGAGCTACGCGCCGTCCATTTCGTCGTCGACGACGAGGCCGCCGACCGGCTCGCCCACGACTGGGCCCGGCTGGGACTCGCCCGGATCCCGCTGGAGCTGGTCGCCTGCCCCGATCGCCGCCTCACCAACGGCGCGGTAGAGCTGGTCGCCCACGAGCTGTCCGACGGCGAGACCGAGGTGTCGGTGCTGCTGCCCGACCGCAAGTACAACGGCCTGTGGCACCGGATCCTCCACGACCGGACCGCCGACGAGATCCAGGCCCAGGTGTCCAAGCTGCCCCACGCCAACGTGACCACCGTGCCGTTCCACCTCGACGCCTGGCTGTCGGACGACACGATCGACCTCGTCCCGCCGCCCAACCGGGGCCGCCTCACCACCGCCCCCACGCCCGTGTCCGACCGCCCGCCCCGGACCGACACCGACACCGTGACGCCCATCGGCCAGGTCCGATGGCGCGACCAGGTCCGGGTCAAGGGCACGGTCAAGTCGGTGCGGGTGGCGCCCCAGCGGGACGTCCCGACGTTCGAGTGCGTCGTCGACGACGGCACCGGCACGATGCTCGCCGTGTTCCTCGGCCGGAGGGAGCTCGCCGGGGTGCGGGTCGGCAGCCGGATGGAGGTGAGCGGCACCGTCGGCGTCCACCAGAACCGGCTGGCATTCCTCAACCCGAGCTACCGGCTGAGCTTCACGGCCGACACCTGAGCCAAGCGATCGCTACACCCAGGCCGGCAGGGCGCGGGCCGCGGTCTCGGCGAGGAGGAAGGTGCCGGCGACCAGCGGTGGGGCGGTCAGCAGGTAGGCGGAGCGGGCCCGGCCGTGGCGGTAGATCCACATCGCCCCGGTGGCCGTGAGGGCGAAGGCCACGAGCGCCAGCCCGAGGGGCAGCCACACGCCGGAGTCCCGGCCCCGGCCGTC
>JBKPHT010000126.1:0-65400 GCA_046730015.1 Actinomycetota bacterium | reverse complement strand
GCCTCCGCCGCCCGCCAGGTGGCCGCGAGGTCGGCGGCGGCGCCGGCGACGCCCGCCCGCGCCAGGGCGGCGACGAGGGCGGTGACCCCGCTCGGCCGGGTGCCCAGCTCGCCGCCCAGGTAGGCGTCGAGGTCGCGGGCCCCGGCGAGCACGGCGGGGTCGTCGAACGCCCCGGCCGGGCCCCGCAGGCTCACCTCGATGGGGATGACGCCGGCCAGCTCCCGGTCGATGCGGCGGTTGCCGACGGTCGTCGGGTCGCCGGCGGGCAGCATGTCGGTCAGGGCGTAGTCGTAGGTGGCGGTCGTGGCCAGCGCCGCCTAGCCGGCCACGACCGCCAGACCTGCCGCCACCAGCGCCGGTGCGGCCCGGCGCCCGGTGACGGCCCCGGCGAGCCGCCCGTCCCGGCCGGGCGCCACCGCGGCCCGCCGGTAGCGGGCGGGCGCCTCGGCCCGCCGGAGAACGAGCACGGCCGGGACGACCGTGATGCCGATCGCCCAGGCCAGCATCACCCCGGCGGCCAGGTAGAGCCCGAACTCGCGGAGGATCCGCATGTGGGCGGTGGCGAGCGAGGCGAACCCGATGGCGCTGGTCAGGTTGGCGACCAGGGCGCCGGGCAGCACCCGCTCGATCGTGATCCGCCCGGACTCGGCGGGGTCGCGGCCGGCCGCCCGCTCCCGGTAGTACCGGTGGATGAGGTGGGTGGCGCTGGCCACGACGATCCCCATGAGCAGAATCGGGTAGATGACCGTGACCTGGTTGAGGTCGTCGCCGGCCAGCCCGACGACCCCGGCGGTGGCGACGACGGACAGACCGATGGCCACCAGCGGGGCGAGGACCGCCACCGCCCGCCGGAAGAACAGCGCGAGCAGCACGGCCATCACGACCGTGGCGAGCGGCGACAAGGCGAGCAGGTCGCTCTGCATCTGCTCGATGGCGGCGACCCGGGTGAAGGCGATGCCGGCGAACGCGGCGTCGACATCGACCCCGCCGTCGCGCAGGGCGTTCCGCACCGCGGTGCGGAACTCCCCGGCCGGTCCGACCACCTCTTCGTAGGAGTCGCGGTCGGCGGCCAGCTCGCCCACCACCAGCCAGGTCCGGGCGTCGCCGGACAGGAGGAACTGGGTGCCCAGGCCGGACCCCCGCGCGAGCGCGGCCCGGTCGCCGAGCGGCATGGTGGCGAGGGTGGAGTCCGGCCCGAACGCAGGCGTCGGCCGCCCGGTGCCGGGCGCGAGCACATCGGTGACCGTGGGGCTGTCGACCCGGGCGACGCCGTCGACCTCGCCGATCGCCCGCGACACCGCGTCCACCACCGCGACGCGGTCGCGGCCGTCGGGATCGGCGGCCGCGGTGGCGCCGTCGAATGCGAGGGCCACCGCGAGCAGCCCGTCGTCGGGCCCGAATGCCGCCCGGTACTCCTCCCGGGTCCGGGCCTCGGCGCTGGACGACGCGAACAGCGCGGCGAAGTTGTTGTCGAGGCGCACGCCGGCGGCGGCGACGCCCAGGACCAGGGTGGTGGCCACCGTGGCGGCCAGGGCCATGCCGGGGCGGCGGGTGACGGCGCGGGCGTAGGCCGCCACCCACCGCCCCGTCACGTCAGGCCCCCGCGCCCGCGGCGACCCGGCCGGGGGCGGCCGACGTCTCCGCGACCGCGTCCCGCATCCGGCACAGCCGGGTGTGGGCGTACTCGGTCACGATGAAGTGCCAGTGGAGGTCACGGCCGACGTCACCGGTCATGCCCACCCAGTTGGTGAACTTGATCGGCGCCCAGGTGCGGAACACGGGGTCGCCGGTCAGGTTGGCCACGGCGGCCAGCAGGCTCTCGTCGAGCTGCAGCGAGTTGACCGCCCGCTCGGCCGTGTCGTGGTCCATGAACACGGCGAGCGTGGCCACGATGACGTCGAGGGTCGACTGCAGGTCGAGGCGCAGCCACCGCCGGGTGGCGGGCTCGACGTCGACGCTGGGCAGCGTCAGCATCGAGAAGTCGAGGTCCTCCGGCCGCCGGGGGGTGTGGACGTCGACGCCCGGCGTCGAGCCCAGGTCGATGAACAGGTTGAAGATGTTGGCGTCGTGGCGGACGACCGCGTTCTGCCCCCGCCAGTCGCCCAGCTCGGCCGCCCGCCGGGGCAGGAGGTCGACCTCGGGGACGGGGCCGCCGCTGTTGCGGGCGACGAAGTTCACCAGCTGGGTCTCGATGGCGAAGTGCCGGAGCACGAGCTCCAGCGCCTCGGGCGAGGTCCACCGCTGCATGAACCGGGGCCCGATGCGGTTGAGCATCGCCTCGCTGCCCCGCCGCAGCGGCGGCACGGTCCGCTTCACGGCCAGGGCGGTCCACACCACGGCCATGCAGGCCATCCGGGTGACGGGCCGGAGGTGGCGTCGGGTCCAGCGCCGGGAGTCGGCCACCTGGAGCGCCCGGCTGCGATCGTCGACGTGCAGCAGCGGGTCGGCGGCCATCGCGTCCCAGATGCTCGGGTTGGCGCGGTCGGGCCGCGGTGGCTCGTTGGCGGTGACGCCCATCAGACGTTCCCCAGCTCCTCGAGCTGCAGGGCGTAGAGCCGGGCCACGACCTTGGCGGTGCGTACCAGCCGCCGGGCCAGGTCGTCGTCCACCAGCGGGTTGGCGAGGACGCCGCGCAGCTTGTCGTAGTGGGTGTCGTCGTTGACCCCGTGGTAGGAGAGGAACCGCACCTGGCTGTCGTCGAGGCCGAGCGAGGCCTTGATGCCCTCGGCCCATCGCGCGGCCTTGCAGGCGCCGAGGCCCTCGATGACGAACATCGCGCCGAACAGGTCGAGCGGGTCGTCCTGGCCGGCCTGGTGGAACATGAAGGCGGAGAACGCTTCCGAGCCGATGTTCTTGGGGGTGGACTGCATCAGCCCGGGGTCGCCGCCCACCGAGGCGAAGTCGTGCTCCAGCATGCGGAAGTCCATGTGCTCCTCGGCCGCGTGGCGGATGAGCAGCGACCGGACGGCGATCAGGTCGATCGACATGCTGGACGCGGTGAGGGCGATCCAGCGGCCGCCCTCGATCACCTGCTGGCGCAGGTTGAGCAGGAGGTCGCGGTACTCCTCGACGGTGATGGTGCCGTCCTCCATGTGGCGGACGACGGGGATGGCGCCGAGCCTCCGCTCGAAGTCGGCCCACACCAGGGCGAGCTCGTTCCAGAGCCGGGCGGTGGTGGGGGTGGCGTCGGCGGGGCAGGGGCCGAGCGGCGATCGGGACAGCACGTCGGTCTCGTCGACGATCGTCATCTGATGTGTCTCCTTGGCGAGATGGTGGAATAGCGCGATTAGGGATTACTCAAATATGGGCTCAACCCGGTGCGACACAGGTGAACTGCATGAAGCTCATGGCGAAGCGGCCCGACTCCGGGACCATGGCCAGGATCCGGTCGCCGGGGCGGAACATTCCGGTGGTCAGCGCCTCGTCGAGCATGATGTAGATCGACGCCGCACCCGTGTTGCCCTTGGTCGCCAGGTTGGTGAACCAGCGGTCGGTGGGCAGGTCGAGCCCCACCTCCCGGAGCGTGGCCGCGAGCTGGTCCTTGAACACGTACGAGCTGATGTGGGGCAGGAACCAGTCGTAGGCGAGGTCGGGGTCGATGCGACCGACCTTCGTCAGCCGCCGCAGCTCCTCGCCCGCGGTGGTCACGATGTGCTCGCCCAGCAGGTCGGTGTCCTGGCGGACGACGAGCATGCCGTCGCGGTCGGCGTCGGTGGGCGTGTCGCGCGTGAGCCAGGTCTTGCCGGCGACGACGTCCCGGGGGTCGCTGGAGCCGAGGAACATGCACGTCGGCAGGCCGCCGGCGTAGGAGGTCAGCTCGATCCAGTCGATCCGCAGCGACGGCTCGGAGGCATGGGGCCGGCGCTCCAGCACCAGCGCGCCCGCGCCGTCGGACAGCATCCACCGCAGGAACTCGGCGTTGAACCACCGGTAGGCCGTGGCGGGGTCGTCCCGACCGGGCGCCAGCTGGCTCTCCAGCTCGAACCGGCTGGCCTTCATCATGGCGCTGGACAGCTCGGAGCCGGCCGCGACCGCCACCTCGTGGCGCCCGGCCATCACCGCCGTCCACGCGTGCTGCAGGGCGGCGGCGCCCGAGGCGCAGATGCCGGCGGCGGACAGCACCTCCAGCGGGGGTGCCCCGAGGCGGCCGTGGACCATCGAGCCGAAGCCCGGCATCAGCAGGTCGGCCAGCGTCGTGCCGACCGCCAGCATGCCGACCTCGTCGAGCGGCAGCGCCCGGCGGTCGAGGGCGGCGATCACCGCGTTGGCGGCGAGCTCCTCGTTCAGGTGGGTGGCCTCGCCGTCGCGCAGCGCGTAGTGCCGGGACCGGATGCCGTTGAGCGACTGGATCGTCCGGCGGTAGCGGGACGGCCGGGGGCCGATCTGGCCGAGCACGGCCTCGACCTCGTCGTTGCCCACCGGGTCGCCGGGAAGGAAGGCGCCTGAGCCGGTCACATGGACGTCGTGGATCGAGAAAGGGGAAGGCATGGTGGTTCCTCGCGCGCTCGTTCGGGGGTTCGTTTGGGGGAAACGACTGGCGTGCTTCACACGGTGTAGCAGGCTGCACATCCCGTGCAAGAGCGCGTGGACAGAAGAATTCGGTGATGTTCGTCACTCAGTCGGCGCCGGCTGACGGTTGATGGAATTCCGCGTTTCGTGACCGTTTCCGGCGCCGCCATATCGCCGTCGAGCGCTCTCCGTGGCGGCGACACGCTCGCCCCGGCGGCGCCGACCCGCTAGAACCGGTCCCCGTGCTCGACGAACCTCTGGTGCCGCCGCCCGCCGAGGGGCGGGTGTTCCGGTCCGGCCGCCGGGTCCGCCTGGCCGACGCCGACCCCACGGGCCGCCTCCGCCTCGACGCGTGCGCCCGCTACCTGCAGGACATCGGCAACGACGACACCAACGACAGCGGCATCGACGACACCGACACGACCTGGGTCGTCCGGCGGGCCGTCGTCGACGTCCACCGCCCGCCCCGGTGGCGGGAGTGGATCGACCTGGCGACCTGGTGCGGCGGGCTTGGCGGGCGGTGGGCCGAGCGCCGGCTGTCCGTGGTCGGCGGCGACGGCGGCCGCATCGAGGTCAACACGCTGTGGGTGCACGTCGACGTCACCACGATGGCCCCGGCCCGGCTGAGTGACCGGTTCCTCGCCACCTACGGGGACGCCGCCGGCGGCCGCCGGGTGTCGAGCCGGCTGTGGCTCGGCGACCCTCCGGTGGGTGCGGCCGCGGTCCCGTGGCCGCTGCGGGCCGTGGACATCGATCTCCTCGGACACGTCAACAACGCGGCCTACTGGGCGGCGGTCGAGGAGCAGATCGAGCCCGGCACGGTGTTCGCCCACCGGTTGCTGGGCGGCCCGCACCGGGCGGTGATCGAGTACGGCCCCGGCATCCCCGCCGGCGTCGCCGTCGAGCTGCTGCTCGAGGAGTCCGACGACCACCTGGCCCTCTGGTTCACGGTCGCCGGCGCGGTCCAGGCCGCCGCCCGGGTGGTGCCCCTGCCGGCCGGCGTCGACCTACCGCCGGCCCCGTGACCGCCGCGGTTCAGTCCGCGGTCAGCACGATCTTGCCCAGCTTGCCGCCGGCGGCGAACCGGTCGTAGGCGGCCGCGGCCTCGGGCATGGGGAACGTGGCCGCGAGGGGGACGGTGAGCCCGCCGGACGCGAGGAGCGGCAGGGCGTGGCGCTCGACCCGGCGGGCGGCGGCCGCCTTCTCCTCGGGCGGGCGGGGGCGCAGGGTGGAGCCGTGGATGCGGCCTCGCCGGGCCATGAGGTCGAGCAGGCTGATCTCCGCGCTGAGACCGGCGCCGACGCCGATGACGCTGATCCGCCCCCAGGTGGCCAGGGCCCGCAGGTTGGCGGCCATGTTGACGCCGCCGACCAGCTCGAGGACGACGTCGAACGGCCCGTGGTCGACGAAGTCGTCGGGCGCGACGACCGTGGCGCCCAGGGCGGCGACGCCATCCCGCGAGGCCGGGTTCCGCACGGTCGCGACGACCCGGGCGCCGGCCGCCACGGCCAGCTCGACCGCGGCGGTGCCGACCCCGCCCGCGGCGCCATGGATGCAGACCCGCTCGCCGACGGCCAGCCCGCATTGGGTGAACAGGGCGTCGTGGGCGGTCGTGTAGTTCTCGGGGAAGCCGCCGGCCCGCTCCCACGGCACGCCCTCCGGCACCGGCAGGACGACCAGCTCGGGGACCACGGCCAGCTCGGCCTGGGCGGCGCCGGGGACCACGGCCATGATCCGGTCGCCGACCCCGAACCGGCGGGTGCCGGGCCCGCAGGCGACGACCTCGCCGGCCAGCTCCATGCCGGGCAGGTCGGGCGGGGCGGTGCCGGGCGGCGGCGGGTACAGGCCGTCCCGCTGCATCAGGTCGCCCCGGCACACCCCCGCGGCCCGGACCCAGACGAGCAGCTCGCCGGTGCCGGGCACGGGGTCGGGGTTCTCGCGCCACGCGAGCGCGCCGTCGACGATGGTGACCGCGTGCATCCCCCTCCTCGAACGCGCGCCGGGCGGGCCGGCTCAGCCGCGCCGGTCGATGGGGACGTACGCCCGCTCGGGCTCGCCGACGTAGAGCTGGCGGGGCCGGGCGATCTTCTGGTCCTGATCCAGCAGCTCGACCCAGTGGGCCAGCCAGCCCGACACCCGGGGGATGGCGAACAGGACGGTGAACATCTCGATGGGGAAGTCCATCGCCTGGTAGATCAGGCCGGAGTAGAAGTCGACGTTGGGGTAGAGCCGCCGCGACGTGAAGTACTCGTCCGACAGCGCCACCTCCTCGAGCTTCAGGGCGATGTCGAGCAGCGGGTTGCGCCCGGTGATGGCGAACACCTCGTCGGCGGTCTGCTTGATGATCGTCGCCCGCGGGTCGTAGTTCTTGTACACCCGGTGGCCGAAGCCCTGGAGCTTGACCTCGCCGGCCTTGACCCGCTTCACGTACTCGTCGACGGCGTCGACGCTGCCGATCCGGTTGAGCATGGCGATGACGGCCTCGTTGGCGCCGCCGTGGCGGGGGCCGTAGAGGGCGGCGGTGGAGGCGGCGACGCAGCTGTAGGGGTCGGCGTGGGCCGAGGCCACCGTCCGCATGGCGGTGGTGCCGCAGTTCTGCTCGTGGTCGGCGTGCAGGATGAACAGCACGTCGAGGGCGTGGGCCAGCGCGGGGTTCGCGTCGTAGCGGGGCTCCGCCACCTTCCACAGCATCGACAGGAAGTTGGCGCTGAACCCGAGCGAGTTGTCGGGGTAGACGAACGGCATGCCCACGCTGAACCGGTGGGCGGCCGCGGCGAGGGTCGGCATCTTGGCGATGAGCCGGACGATCTGCTTGTAGCGCACCTCGGGGTCGTGGATGTCCTTGGCGTCGAGGTAGAAGGTCGACAGCGCGGCGACGGCCGACACGAGCATGCCCATCGGGTGGGCGTCGTAGTGGAAGCCCTCCAGGAACCGCTTGCGTACGTTCTCGTGGATGAACGTGTGGTACGTGATGTCGTGGACCCACGGCTCGTACTGCTCGGCCGTCGGCAGCTCCCCGTGGATGAGCAGGTAGGCGACCTCGAGGTAGGTCGAATGCTCGGCGAGCTGCTCGATGGGGTAGCCGCGGTAGCGGAGGATGCCGGCGTCGCCGTCGATCTCGGTGATCGCGCTGCGGGTGGCCGCAGTGGTCATGAACGCCTCGTCGTAGAACCAGACGTTGGGAAGCAGCTTGCGCCAGGCGGCGGCGTCGACCCCGCCCTCCGCGATCGGCACCTCGACGGATTCCCCCGTGCGGTTGTCGGTGATGGTGATGCTCTCGGGCACGGCCGCAGCGCTCCTCGATCGTGATCTCGACTCCGGGTCGAGGCTACTGCCGCGGAGCCGGCGACCCCATGGTCAGGCGGACGCCGTCCTGGGGGGAGGCGGCCACGCTGTCGTGGACCGCGGCCCGGACGGCACGGGCCGGAGCCGACAGCCGCCCCCGCCGGGGCGTGGCCAGGCCGACGGCCCGGGCCGGCAGGCCGTCGACCCGGACGCGGCGGCACGTGGCCTCGTACGTGGGGGGTGCGGCGGTGGCGGGGACGACTGCGGCGCCGAACCCGGCGGCCGCCAGCGAGGTGAGCAGGCGGATGCCGTCGATCTCGGCCTGGGGCCGGACCTCGACGCCGATGCGGGTCGCCTCGTCGTCGAGCACGTCGCGGAAGGCGGTGCCGCGGGGCTCGAGCAGCAGCTCGTGTCCGGCGAGGTCGGCGAGCTCGAGGCGGTCGTGGGCGGCGAGCGGGTGGTCGTGGGGAGCGAGGACGATCCGCTCCTCCTCGAAGAGGGGCTCGGTGGCGAGCTCGCCGCCGGCCAGGGGCAGGTTGATGACGGCCAGGTCGAGGCTCTGCGCCACCACCTGGGGGACGAGCGAGGTGGTGGTGGCATCGACGATCACGACGTGGACCTTGGGGTGGCGGTCGGCCATGAGCTCGAGGAGGACGGGGACGAGCCAGCGGCTGACCGTGCCGATGCAGCCGAGCCGGACCTCGCCGGACACCTCGTGGAGCATCGAGTCGACGTCGGCTCGGAGCGACTCGATCTCGTGGCCGATGCGGCGGGCCCGGTCGACGACGACCTCGCCCTCGTCGGTGAGCGTGCCGGTCGAGCGGTCGACGAGGGTGGCGCCCAGCTCCTGCTCGAGCCGGGCGACGTGGGTCGAGACGTTGGACTGGACGGTGTGGAGGCGGCGGGCGGCGGCCGAGAACGAGCCGGTCTCGGCGACGGCGGCCAGGGCGGCGAGCTGGCGGAGGTCCATCGCTCCCAATGATGGCACCTATCGCAAACAACTGTTTGACGAATCGCGGGGCCGGGTCGCATACTGGCCGGTAACACGAGCGGTGACGATCTCCCCCCGATCGCACTGCTCGACACAGAGTGCCGCAGACGGATCCCCCCTCCCGATGCGCCGCACCAGGAAGGAGCCGACCGACCCACCCGCGGTCGGCTCCTCTCGTTTTCCGGAAGAGACTCCGCCGACAGGCGGAGCCGTGGCCCGAGCGGCCCGGCGCCGAAGGCGCCAAGAGCGGGAAGAACAGTGTCGTTGCTCTCGGCGGCGCTGCCGCCGAGGACACGCCGACGTGATCTCTTCGCGCAACCTTCAGGTAGGTTCCGGGCATGACAGGGGCCGCGATCTTCGATCTCGACCGGACGCTGCTGCGCGGTGCCAGCGGACCGGTGCTCACGGCGGCGCTGCGGGAGGCCGGCGTGATGTCCGGGCGGGGCATCCCCGGCGAGGGCCTCGTCTATCGGCTGTTCAACCTGGTGGGCGAGACGCGGCCCTCGATGATCCTCACCCGGCAGGCTGCCCGCTTCGCCCGGGGCTGGCCCCGCGACCAGGTGAAGGTGGCGGGGGAGAAGGCGGCCGAGACGCTGGCCTCCGCCGTCCAGCCGTTCGCCCGGCCCCTGATCGACGACCACCGGGCCGACGGCCGGCGGCTCGTCCTCGCCACCACCACGCCCGAGGACATGATCCGGCCCCTCGCCGACGCCCTCGGCTTCGACGACGTCGTCGCCACCCGCTACGGGCTCGACGCCGAGGGCCGCTACGACGGCACCATCGACGGCGAGTTCGTGTGGGGCCGCGGCAAGCTCCGGGCGGTGCGGGCCTGGGCCGCTGGGAACGGCGTCGGCCTCGACCAGAGCTGGGCCTACAGCGACTCCTACTACGACAACCCGCTGCTCGGCGCCGTCGGGCACCCCGTGGCCGTCAACCCCGACCCCCGGCTGCTCGCGCTGGCCGTGGTCCGCCGCTGGCCGGTGACCTGGCTCGACGTGCCCGCCGGAGTGCCCAAGGTGCCGGTGCTGGGCATCGAGCCCCAGCGGGTGATCCAGACGGTGTTCCGGCCGGAGATGCTGCCCTGGGTACGGTTCGACGTCGAGGGTGTCGACCGCATCCCCGAGGCGGGGCCGGCCATCGTGGTCGCCAACCATCGCAGCTACTTCGACCCGCTCACCCTGGGGAGCGTGTTCGCCCGCCGGGGCCGGGCCGTCCGGTTCCTCGGCAAGCGCGAGGTGTTCGACGCGCCCGTCGTGGGGAACATCGCCCGGGCGCTCGGCGGCATCCGCGTCGACCGGGCCAGCGGCTCCGACGACCCGCTGCTGGAGGCGGCCGCCGCGCTGGCCAGCGGCGAGCTGGTCGCCATCCTGCCCCAGGGCACGATCCCGCGGGGCCGGGCGTTCTTCGACCCGGAGCTGAAGGGCCGGTGGGGCGCCGCCCGCCTGGCCGCCCAGACCCGGGTCCCGGTCGTGCCGATCGGCCTGTGGGGCACCGAGGCGGTGTGGCCCCGTTCCGAGCGCCTGCCCCGGGTGTGGAACGTCGTGCACCCGCCGACCGTCCGGGTGCGGGTGGGCGAGCCGTTCGAGGTGGACGGCGACTCGGTCGACGCCGACACCAAGCGGATGATGGCGGCCATCGCCGACCTGCTCCCGCCCCAGGCGCGGGAGCCCTACGAGCCCACGGCCGAAGAGCTGGCCCGCACCTACCCGCCGGGCTACTCCGGCGACGACGCCGGCGAGGCCGACCGCCGCCCCGGCGAGGACTGAGAACCGGGGACCGACGACCGGGGTCGCTCAGTCGCGGTCGTAGCGGACCCACCGGCCGCGGCCGGTGGTCTTGGCCTCGCGCATCGCCTCGTCGACGTTGGCCAGCGTGACGTCGACGTTCGCGACGTCCTGGAGGTCGGTGACGCCGATGCTGGCGTCGACCCGGACCTCGGTCGGGATGCCGGGCTGGGGGTGGATCGGCTCACGGAGGACGGTCAGCAGCCGCTTGGCCACCGCCTCGACGTCGTCGGCGCCGCTGAGCCGCTCGCACAGCACCGCGAACTCGTCGCCGCCGATGCGGGCCACCAGGTCGCCCGGCCGCAGCACCCCGACCAGCCGGTCGGCCACGATGGCCAGCACCCGGTCGCCGACGGGGTGGCCGTGGTTCTCGTTGATCGGCTTGAAGTGGTCGAGGTCGAGGAACAGCACCGCCGCCCGGCCCTCGTGCCGCGAGGCGACGGTGGTCAGCCGGTCGAGGAACGCCACCCGGTTGGCCAGCCCGGTGAGCTGGTCGTGGGTGGCCGCGTACTGGAGCGACCGGTGGCTGCGGTCCCACTGGAGCGTGAGCCTCAACAGCTGGCCGGCGCGGCGGACGGTCTGCCAGGTGAACGCCGTCGGCCGGCCCGGCCACGAGCGCCAGATCGTGATGGCCGCGAGCGGCCGGTCGTCGCCCGGGGCGGTCACCGGGTGGACCCAGCAGGCCGCGTGGCCCTCCGCCACGGCCAGCGCGGCGACGGGCGGGGACAGGTCGTCGAGGTCGACGTAGACGTCCTCGCCCGACTCGAGCGCCCGGGCCCACGGGGTGGCCCCCTCGACGGCGACGAGGTCGGCGGCGTCGCCGGCGACGACGGAGAAGTCGACGCCGGTCCAGCGGTCCCCGATGGCGACGGTCGACTGCGGCACCATCTGCTCGACGGCGCCGACCAGCCGGGTGAGGATGTCGCCGAGGCGCACCCCCTCGGCCATCGCCTCGATGGCCAGGTCGAGCGCCCGCTCGTAGCCGACCCGGCGCACGTTGACGACGTACCAGGGCAGGCCGGTGCGCCGGGTGGTGAGCACCGAGAGCTCGCACGGGGTCTCGGTGCCGTCGGCGAGGACGAGGTCGACCGGCATGCCGACGCCGCCCCACGGGGTGATCTCGTAGGCGTCGTCGATGGCGGTGAAGGCCTCGATCACGGCCGGGAGCGACTCGGGCGCCACCACCCGGGCGAAGTTGCTGCCCACCAGGTCGTCGCGGTCCCAGCCGAAGAACCGCTCGACCGACGCGCTGAGCCAGCAGATCGTCCCCGCGTTGTCGATCAGCGCCAACGGGAAGATCGAGTGCTCGGCCATCGTGGCGAACGCCTCGAGCGGGGGCTCCACCGCCTGGATCAGCTCCAGCCGGTTGCCGAACGGGTCGTCGGTGTGGATGCGGCGGATGCCGGGCAGGTCGTCGGCCGGGCGGACGTCGGCGCCGGCGTCGACGAGCCGCCGGCAGACCACGTCGAGGTCCTCGACCAGCAGTCCCGGGTGGGCCTTGCGGGCGGGCCGGAAGTCGGGGTCGACGCCGAGGTGGATCGTCACCGCCGGTCCGGAGAACCAGGCGCCGCCCCGGGCCGCGGCCTGCGGCGGCTTGGGCACCCGGGTCAGGCCGAGCACCCCCGCGTAGAAGGCCTCGGCGAGCGCCTCCCCGCCCGCGGGCATGGCCAGCTGGACGTGGTCGACGCCCAGGAGGCGGGGCGGGGGATCGTCGCGCTCGTTCACCCGGCGTGCTTGCGGCGGATGATGTTCAGGGCGCTGCCCGCCGTGAACCACTCGATCTGCTCGTCGTTCATCGTGTGGGTGGCCAGGAACTCGACGCGGCTGCCGTCGGGCTTGGTGACGGCGCACCGCACCGGGGTGTCGGGGGCGAGGTCGCCCAGGCCCAGCACGCTGATCGTGTCGTCCTCGTCGATCAGGTCGTAGGTGTCCGGGTCGGCGAACGTGAGCGCCAGCATGCCCTGCTTCTTGAGGTTGGTCTCGTGGATGCGGGCGAAGCTGCGGGCGAATATCACCTTGCCCCCCCGGAAGCGCGGCTCCATGGCGGCGTGCTCACGCGAACTGCCCTCACCGTAGTTCTCGTCACCGACGGCACACCAGGGGACGCCCTCGGTGTGGAGGTGGCGGGCGATGTCGGGGAACGACCGGATCTCGCCGTCGAGCGGGTCCTTGCCGTGGCCGGCCTCGACCTCCCGGAACGCGTTGACCACGCCGAGGAACAGGTTCCCGGAGATGTTCTCCAGGTGGCCCCGGTACTTCAGCCAGGGGCCGGCGGCGGAGATGTGGTCGGTGGTGCACTTGCCCGTCGCCTTCATGAGGACGGGCAGGTCGACGAGGTCCTCGCCGTCCCACGGGGCGAAGGGGGCGAGCAGCTGGAGTCGCTCGCTGCCCGGGTCGACCTCGACGGTGACCGCAGCGCCGTCGTCCGGCGGGGCGAGGAACCCCGACTCGCCCGGGTCGAAGCCCCGGGCCGGCAGCTGCTCGCCGGCGGGCGGCTCGAGCCGGACCGGGGTGCCGTCGGCCGCCGGCAGGGTGCCGGTCACCGGGTCGAAGTCGAGGGTGCCGGCAAGGGCCAGGGCCACGACGACGTCGGGGCTGGTGACGAAGGCGAGGGTGTTGGCGCTGCCGTCGTTCCGCTTGGGGAAGTTCCGGTTGTAGCTGTTGACGACCGTGTTGGGGACCGACGTGTCGACGTCGGTCCGGTCCCACTGGCCGATGCAGGGCCCGCAGGCGTTGGCCAGGACGGTGCCGCCGATGGCCTCGAGGTCGGCCAGCAGGCCGTCGCGCTCGATCGTGGCCCGGACCTGCTCGGAGCCGGGGGTGATGAGCAGCTGGGTCCGGGCGGTGAGGCCGTGGGCGGCGGCCACCCGCGCGATCGACGCGGCCCGGGTGATGTCCTCGTAGGACGAGTTGGTGCACGACCCGATGAGGGCCGACGAGATGTCGGTTGGCCAGCCCTCCGCCCGGGCGTGGGCGCCGACCTGGCTGACCTTGTGGGCCCGGTCGGGGGAGTGGGGGCCGTTGATCATCGGCTCGAGGGTCGACAGGTCGATCTCGATGACCTGGTCGAAGTACCGGCCGGGGTCGGCGGCGACCTCGGGGTCGGGCCGCAGGTCGGCCATCGCCGCGGCCGCGGCGTCGGCCAGGGCGGCCCGGCCGGTGGCCCGCAGGTAGTCGAGGCCGCGGTCGTCGAAGCTGAACAGCGACGTCGTGGCGCCGATCTCGGCACCCATGTTGCAGATGGTCGCCTTGCCGGTGGTGGACAGGGCGTCGGCACCGGGCCCGAAGTACTCGACGATGGCGCCCGTGCCGCCCTTGACGGTGAGGATCTCGGCCACCCGGAGGATGACGTCCTTGGGCGCGGTCCAGCCCGACAGCTCGCCGGTGAGCCGGACGCCGATCAGCCGGGGCCAGCGAACGTTGAACGGGAACCCGGTCATGACGTCGACCGCGTCGGCGCCGCCGACGCCGACGGCCACCATGCCGATGCCGCCGGCGTTGGGGGTGTGGCTGTCGGTGCCGATCATCATCCCGCCGGGGAAGGCGTAGTTCTCCAGCACGACCTGGTGGATGATGCCGGAGCCCGGCTTCCAGAACCCGATGCGGTAACGCGCCGACACCGACCGGAGGAAGTCATAGACCTCGCTGTTGACGTCGAGCGCGAAGCGGAGGTCGATGTCGGCGCCGGCCCGGGCCTGGATGAGGTGGTCGCAGTGGACCGTGGAGGGGACGGCGACCTCGGGCAGCCCGGCGGTCATGAACTGGAGCAGCGCCATCTGGGCGGTGGCGTCCTGCATGGCGACCCGGTCGGGGTCGAAGTCGGCGTAGCTCCGGCCCCGCTCCATCTCCTGGCCCTGCGCGTCGCGCAGGTGGTTGACCAGGATCTTCTCGGCAAAGGTCAGCGGCCGGCCGAAGCGCTCGCGCCCGAGGGCGACCCGGTCGGGCAGGCGGGCGTAGATCTGGTCGACGAGCTCGATGGGGGTGGTGGCGGAGACGGCCATCGTCGGCGGGACCCCTTTGTCGGAGGAGGTTGTGACGGAGGTTCTTGCGTCGAACCTACGATGTAGACAAGTATATGACAAGTGCGCGAGGTCCGCTATCGAGCCATCGCCGACGACCTGCGCCGGCGCGTCGAGAGCGGCGAGCTCGCGGCGGGCGCCCTCCTGCCCAGCGAGAGCGAGCTGTCGGCAGCCTACGAGGTCAGCCGGGTCACGGTCCGCAAGGCTCTCGAGGTGCTCCGGGACGAGGGCCTCATCGACGCCCGCCAGGGCTTCGGCTGGTTCGTCGCCACCGACCCGGTCCGGCAGTCGCTCGGCCGGCTCGGCACGATCGAGGACCAGCTCGGCGAGCTGGGCGTGGGCTCCGAGCGGCGGATCGTCGGCTTCCGCTTCGTCACCGCCCCACCCCGGGTCCGCCAGGTGCTGGGCGTCGACTCGGTGCTGGAGGTTCGGCGGGTCAACCTCGCGGACGGCCGGCCGTTCGCCCGTGTCACCGTGTGGGCCCCGGAGGCGGTCGGCGCCCGCCTGTCGCGGGCCGACGTCGAGGCGGCGCCGTTCTACGAGCTGGTCGGGGTGCCCATCGGCGGCGCCACCCAGACCATCGGCGCCGCCGCCGCCGCCCCCGACGACGCCCGGCTGCTGGCCGTGCCGGTGGGGTCACCGGTCCTCCGCTGCGAGCGGATCACCCGCGACCACGACGGCGGCCCGCTGCTCGTGTCTGAGCACGTCTTCCCCGGCCACCTCACCGAGTTCGTCGTCGACATGCCGAGGGTCGAGCCGTCGATCAGCCCGTCGGGGCTGCGGTTGGTCGAGGATCAGGGCTGAGACCAGGGCTGACGCCTCGGGGAGTGGGGCTGCGCGGCGCCGATCGCTTATCCTGCGCGACATGGGGAGACCGGGGGATGGGGCCGCCGAAAGTGATGCGTGCGCGCCCAAGGTGGTCATCCTGTGCGGTGGGCTCGGGACCCGGCTCCGCGAGGAGACCGAGTTCCGCCCCAAGCCGATGGTCGAGATCGGCGGGCGCCCCGTGCTCTGGCACATCATGAAGGGCTTCGCCCACCACGGCTTCACCGAGTTCGTCCTGTGCGTCGGCTACAAGGGCCAACAGATCAAGAACTGGTTCCTGAACTACGAGGCCGAGCGCAGCAGCGACTTCACGGTCACCCTCGGCCACCCGGCCAAGCTCGAGATCCACCAGGGCCACGCCGAGGAGGGATGGCGCGTCACCATCTGCGACACCGGCCAGGAGACCATGACCGGGGGGAGGGTGAAGCGGGTCGCCCACCACCTGGGCCCCGGTCCGTTCATCGTCACCTACGGCGACGGGTTGGCCGACATCGACGTCCGCAAGCTGGTCGCCTTCCACCAGGGCCACGGCCACCTCGCGACGGTCACCGCCACCCGGCCGCTGTCGCGCTTCGGCCACGTCGACCTCGACGCAGGCCAGGTCGTCCGCACCTTCCGCGAGAAGCCGCAGTCCGACGACTGGGTGAACTCCGGCTTCTTCGTGTTCGAGCCGGAGGTGCTCGACGAGCTCGACATGAACGCGGTGCTCGAGCGGGAGCCGCTCGAACGGCTGGCCGCCCGGGGCGAGATCGTCGCCTACCAGCACGACGGCTTCTGGCGGCCGATGGACACCTACCGCGACTCGCTGCTGCTCAACGAGCTCTGGGCGACCGGCATCGCACCCTGGAAGGTCTGGGACCGGTGAGCGGCGCACCCCGGGGTTGGCACGGCGAGCCGGTGCTGGTCACCGGCGCCACGGGCATGGTCGGCTCCCAGCTGTGCGCCACGCTGGTCGCGGCCGGGACACCGGTCGTCGCCCTCGTCCTCGACGACGACCCCCGCAGCGAGCTCCGCCGGTCCGGCACCATCCGACACGTGACGGTCGTCAACGGAAACCTCGAGGACG
This sequence comes from Actinomycetota bacterium, assembly GCA_046730015.1. Lineage (GTDB taxonomy): Bacteria > Actinomycetota > Acidimicrobiia > Acidimicrobiales > VFJN01 > ZC4RG19. Next base: position 48,921 of record JBKPHT010000126.1, on the reverse strand, counting down.
CCCGGGCGGTCGAGCGGGCGGTGGTGGTCCACGACGTGACCACCGTGTTCCATCTCGGCGCGCAGACCCTCGTGCAGGCCGCCCGGCGAGACCCCGTGGCCACGTTCGAGACCAACGTGCGCGGCACCTGGAACGTCCTCGACGTGGCCCGCCGCCATCCGGACCTCGTCCGCCGCGTGGTGGTCGCGTCCAGCGACAAGGCCTACGGCGCGAGCGACGACCTGCCGTACGGCGAGGACCACCCGCTCGGCGGCGTCCAGCCCTACGAGGCGTCCAAGTCGTGCGCCGACATCGTGGCCCGCTCGTTCGCCGTCACCTACGACATGCCGGTCGGCGTCGCCCGCTGCGGCAACATCTACGGCCCCGGCGACCTCAACTGGTCACGCGTCGTTCCCGGCACCATCCGGGCGCTGCTGCGGGGCGACCAGCCGACGATCCGCAGCGACGGCAGCCTCGTGCGCGACTACCTGCACGTCCGCGACGCCGTCGCCGGCTACCTCAGCCTGGCCGACGCCGTCGACCGCGGTGTCGCCGAGGACGTGGCGTTCAACTTCGGCGACGAGTCGCCCCGCACCGTCCTCGAGATCTACGAGGCCGTCTGCCTGGCCGCCGGCGTCCCGGGCACCGTGCCTCGGGTGCTCGGCGAGGCGAGCGACGAGATCCCGGCCCAGCACCTGCGCGCCGACCGCGCCCGCCTCCAACTGGGGTGGAAGGCCGAGGTGGCGCTCGCGGACGGGCTGGCCGGGACCGTGGCCTGGTACCGCGACCTGTTCGCCACCGACCCGCACAGGTTCGACCGGTGACCGTGCCCGCCCCCGGTGCGGGGACCGACGAGCTCGCCCGGCTGCGCGCCGACATCCTCGCCAAGGTCGCCGACTACCACGACGCCGCCTTCGCCGACCGGCCGTTCCTGCCCGGCGTCACGCCCGTCCCCGTGTCCGGCAAGGTCTTCGACGGCGACGAGATGCAGCACCTCGTCGACGCCGCGCTCGACTTCTGGCTGACGACGGGCCGCTTCGCCCGTGACTTCGAAGAGCGGTTCGCGGCCCGGATGGGCGTGGGGCACGCGGTGCTGTGCAACTCGGGTTCGTCGGCCAACCTGTTGGCGGCCACCGCGCTGACCGACCGGGCGCTCGGCGACCGGGCGCTCCGCCCGGGTGACGAGGTGATCACGGTGGCCGGTGGCTTCCCCACCACCGTGGCGCCGCTCGTGCAGAACGGGCTCGTGCCGGTGTTCGTCGACCTCGATCCCGCGACCTACAACATCGACGCCACCGGCCTCGACGAGGCGGTGGGCCCGCAGACCCGCGCGGTCATGCTGGCCCACACGCTGGGCAACCCGTTCGACCTCGATCGGGTCGTCGACCTCTGCCGCCGCCACGACCTGCTCCTCGTCGAGGACACCTGTGACGCCGTGGGGGCCACCTACCGGGGACGGCCGGTCGGGTCGTTCGGCGACCTCGCGACCGTCAGCTTCTACCCGGCCCACCACCTCACGATGGGCGAGGGCGGCGCCGTGCTCACGTCGCGGGGCGACCTCCACACCATCGTCGAGTCGGTGCGCGACTGGGGCCGGGACTGCTGGTGCGAGCCGGGGGCCGACAACACCTGCGGACGCCGCTTCGGCTGGCAGGCGGGCGACCTCCCGTCCGGCTACGACCACAAGTACATCTACCGCCGGCTCGGCTACAACCTGAAGGCCACCGACCTGCAGGCGGCGGTCGGCGTGGCCCAGCTCGACAAGCTCGACGGGTTCGTCGCCGCCCGGCGCCGCAACTGGGTCCGCCTCCGGGACGCCCTCGACGGCGTGCCCTACCTGGTGCTGCCGCAGCCCACGCCGAACAGCGAGCCCAGCTGGTTCGGCTTCGTGATCACGCTGGCCGAGGACGCGCCGTTCGAGCGGTGGGACCTGCTCCGCCGGCTCGAGGAGCAGCGGGTGGCCACCCGACTGCTCTTCGGTGGCAACCTGCTGCGCCAGCCCGCGTTCGCCGGCGTCGCGCACCGGGTGGCGGGCGACCTGACCATCACCGACGCCGTCGCCGAGCGCACGTTCTGGGTCGGCTGCTGGCCCGGCCTCAGCGACGAGATGCTCGACCACATCGCCGCCTCGATCCGGTCGTTCGTGGCCACCCCCGTGCGCTTCCCGCGGCCGGCCGCGCTGCGGCGGGCGGCGGCTCGGGCCTGAGCCACCATGGTCGAGCCGGTGTCCGGCGCGCCCTGGTCGGGCCCGGTCGACGAGGTGCCGGTGCCGGGGGTCGTCTACGCCCCCCTGCCGCGTCACGAGGACGGCCGCGGGTGGTTCGTCAAGGCGTTCCAGGCCAGCCGCATCGAGGCCGCCGGCGGCGAGGGCCGGGTGCGCGAGGTGTACCTGTCGTCGTCGCAGCGAGGGGCGCTGCGGGGCCTGCACTTCCAGGTGCCGCCCCACGACCATGCCAAGACCGTGGTGTGCCTCAGCGGTGCCGTCGTGGACGTCGTGGTCGACCTGCGGGCCGGATCGCCGGCGGAGGGCCGCGCCGTGCGCTTCCGGCTCGACGGAGCGGCGCCCGGCCAGCTGCACCTGCCGCCCGGCGTCGCCCACGGCTTCCAGGCGCTCGTCGACGACACGATCGTCGCGTACGTGGTCTCCACCGAGCACGCCCCCGAGCACGACCGCGGCATCCGCTGGGACAGCGTCGGCGTCACCTGGCCGCTGCCACCCACCGCGATCAGCGGCCGCGACCGCGGGTTCCCGCCGCTCGACCGGTTCCGGTCGCCGTTCACCTACGCGGCCGACGGGTGACCGCGGCCCGCTGCCTCGTGACCGGCGCCACCGGGTTCGTCGGCGGGCACCTCGTGCGCCACCTCCTCACCGACGACCGGGACGTCGTCGCGCTCGTGCGCGACCCGGGCCGGTCCCGACTGCCCGCCGGGGTCGAGGTCGTCCCCATCCCCGGCGACCCCGGCGAGCTCGCCGCCGCCGTCCTGGCAGCGCGGCCCGACGTGTGCCTGCACCTGGCCACCGTGTTCGTCGCCGTCCACGGGCCTGACGACGTCGTCCCGATGCTCGACGCCAACGTCGTGTTCGGCGCCCGGCTGGCCGAGGCGCTCGTGGCCGCCGGCGGGGTCCCGCTCGTGGACACGGGGACCGTGTGGCAGCACATCGGCGGCGCCGCCTACGCCCCGGCCAACCTCTACGCGGCCACCAAGCAGGCGCTGGCCGACATCCTCAGGGCCTACACCGTGGCTCACGGGCTGCCGGTCGCCCGTCTCACGCTCGCCGACACCTACGGGCCCGGCGACCGCCGGCCCAAGCTCGTGCCCGCGCTGCTCCGGGCGGCGGGCACCGGGGAGCTGCTGCCGATGCGCTCCGGTGGCCAGGTCGTCGACCTCGTCCACGTCGACGACGTCGTGGCCGCGTTCGTCATGGTCGCAGACGGGTTGGTGCGGCGACCCGACCTCGCCGGGTCGTTCGTGGTCTCCTCCGGGGCGCCGCTGACCGTGCGGCAGGTGGTGGCCCGAGCCGAGGAGGCGGCCGGACGGGCCCTGCCCGTGCAGTGGGGAGCGCGGCCCGACCGGCCGGTCGACGCCCTCGTGCCTCGCGCCCCCGGCGGCCCGGTACCCGGGTGGCGTCCCCGGATCGACCTCGTCGCCGGGCTCCGACCCCTGTTCGGGCCGTCGGCTACCCTGCCGGGGCGCGCGTCACACCCGACTACTCCTGGGGAGCAGCCGTGAAGCGGATCGGAATCGTCGTGGTCGCGTACAACGCGGCCGCCACGCTGGCCAAGGTGCTCGACCGCATCCCCGACGAGTTCGCGAGCCGGATCAGCGGCGTGCTGGTGTGCGACAACCACAGCGAGGACCCGACGTACCTCGTCGGGCTGGGCTACCAGCAGGCGACCGAGCGGCCCCTACCGCTCACGGTCATCCGCCAGGAACGCAACCTCGGCTACGGCGGCAACCAGAAGACCGGCTACCGGTGGGCGATCGATCAGGGCTTCGACATCGCGGTGCTGCTGCACGCCGACGGCCAGTACGCACCGGAGATGCTGCCCGACATCGTCGCGCCGCTCGAGCGCGGCGAGGCCGACGCCGTGTTCGGTTCGCGGATGATGCAGCGGGGCGACGCCCTGCGCGGCGGCATGCCGCTGTACAAGTACATCGGCAACAAGGTGCTGTCGACGTTCGAGAACCGCGTCGTGGGCACCGACCTGAGCGAGTGGCACAGCGGCTACCGCGCCTACAGCGTGCCCGCCCTGCGCGCCGTCGACTTCGAGCGGAACTCCGACGAGTACGACTTCGACACCGGCATCATCCTGCAGCTCCACCACGCCGGGAAGCGGATCGTCGAGATCCCGATCCCGACCTTCTACGGCGACGAGATCTCCTACGTCAACGGCCTGCGGTACGCCAAGGACATCGTGGCCGACGTCATCCGCTACCGCGCCCACCAGTTGGGTCTCGGCGTGGTCGACGACACACCAGCCGGGGTGGGCCCGGCGGCCCAGCTCGCCGAGGGCCTCGGGCACCGCATGGCCGCCTGGCTGTCGGGCCGGCCTGCGGGCCGCGCCCTGGTGGTGGCCGAGCCCGAGCCGGCCCAGGTGCTCACCGACGATCTCGCCGCCGCCGGCCACGACGTCACGACCGTCGACCTCGACGGCTGCGACGACACCGGCGACGCCCGCCGCGCCGTCGCCGAGGCCGGTGGCGATCCGGCGGAGGGCGGGGGCTTCGACGTCGTCGCCGCGGTCGGCCTGCTCGAGCGTTCGGTGCGGCCCGAGCAGTCGTTGGAGACCCTCCGGCGGGCGCTGCGGCCGGGCGGGGTGGCGGTGCTGGCGGTGGCCAACGTCGCCCACTGGTACCCGCGAGCCCGGGCGGCCACCGGGCGCTTCACCTACGAGCGCCACGGCGCCCTGGCGGAGTCCAACGTCCGATTCTTCACGCGCGACTCGCTGGCCCGGCTGCTCCGGGCGGGGGGCCTGGAGCCCCGCCGGTGGGAGGCGCGCGGCATCACCACGGTCGATCCGGGGCGGTCGCGGGGCAAGTGGTCGGCCCGGGTCGACGCCTTGGGCCTCGTCGTCGCCCCGAAGCTCTTCACCTCCACCTGGCTGGTCGAGGTGGCGCCGTCGGCGGACGAACCCGGATGGCAGTCCGGAGTCGCCGCTCAACCCTGAGCGAGCAGCCGGTCGCAGGCCGGCGTCGCGACGGGGAGCTCGGTGACCGTGCCCGGGGGCGGGTCGGCGATGGGTCCGGCGAACGGGTTGGCACCGACGGCCACGGCTCCGGTCGACGGCGGCTCGACCCAGCCTTGGAACGCCCTCCGGCCGTCGACGTCGACCGTGATGGAGTTCGTGCCGGGCTCGGCCCACACGTCCAGCTCGTGGTCGGGTCCCGGGCCCAGCGCGACGGGCTCACCGCGTGTCGTGGCCGCGCCGGTGCTCACCATGAACCGCACCCGCCCGTCACCCGCGCTCTGCACGCCGACCGCCACGTGGTTCGCCTCGCCGCCCAGCGCAAGCAGGGCGACCGGTTCGCGGAGCGACGACGGGAGCGAGAGCCGCAGCCGGTGATGGCCCCGGGCCGGCGTGGCCTCGACGGTGAACCAGCCGTCGTACTGGCCCCAGTAGAGCCCCTCGCACGAGCCCACCACGACCGGCTCGCCGGCCCGGTCCACACGGGCGGGGAGCCGGTCCAGTCGGGTCACCGGGACCGGGCCGACGCCGGGCAGGTCGCTCGCCGCCGCCTGAACCTCGAGAGCCGCCGCGCGCGTCGCCGCGTCGGGCGGCGCCTCCAGACGCCCGTACAGCCAGGTCGTCGCCGACGTCACGTAGATGCCCACCACCGCCAGCACCCCGAGCGCGGCCACGACGACGTGGACGCGCACCCCGGCCCGCGGCGTCCACCAGTGCTCGAACGCGACCGCGCCGGCACAGGCCGCCGTGATCAGGAGCGGCATGGCATCGGTGGCGTAGCGCTGGGCCACGAAGGCGATGGTGAGGGGGACGGCCGCGGCAATGGCCCCGCCGATCAGCAGCGGCCGCAGGAGGCGGGCGGCCGACAGCCCGTCGCCCGGCGGCGCCGCCGTCGGGCGGTGCCGCAGGATCGCCACCGCGCCCACGGCACCGAGCACCAGCAGCGCGGGCATCAGCGTCGGCAGCCCCACCGTCGACTCGACGGTGTCGAAGACGACCCCGCCGAACGTCGGTGGGCCGTGGCGGGTGAAGTCCACGAGGGGCCACATCCTGGTCGGCTCGACGAGGTCGGGCCGCAGCATGTGCACCAGATTGGGCAGCACGAGGCGCAGCGAGAACAGGTTGCCCCCGTACTCGTCGAGCGCGGCCGCACGGGTGGGGAACGCCGCGGCGCTCTGGCGGCCGAACGGGATGGTCAACGGGGAGCCGAACTTCGCAAGGTTGACGACCACGAAAGCGAGCGCCGGCAGGACGGCGGCGGTCAGCAGTGCCGCAGCGGTTGGAATGTCGCGCGGCCTCGCGGTGGCGGGAGCCGCACTCTCCGTGTCCGGCCGGGGCGCGAGGGCCCCCGCGACCCGCCAGCCCGTCAGGTGCGCGACACCGAGGAGCCCGAGCGCGACGGCGGGCGCCATGCCCACCGAGCCCCGCGACAGCCAGGCCACGGCCGCCCACAGGCCGGCGATCACCACGTGGCGAAGGCGATCTGGCCGCTGGAGGAACCCCACGACCGCGGCGAAGGAGGCCAGCGCGCCGGCGGCTCCCCACAGCGAGGCCTCGGTGTAGACCCATGCGGTCGCGCCGAGGAACATGAGGTTCGAGCCGAGCCCGACCACGGCCAGCAGTGCGCTCGACACCACCACGGCGTGCCGCGTCCACGGTCCGGGGGAGAGCAGGTCGTGTACCCGCCGGATCAGCTGGGCGGTCGCAGCCAGGGCAAGGACGTAGGCGACGAGCATCGACAGTGTCGTCAGCCGGCCGTCGAGGCTGTCGGTCACGGCCAGGACGGGCATGCGAATGATCGACGGGAACAGCCCGAAATAGGTCAGCGACCGTCCGTCGATGACGAACTCCTCGAGCCCGAAGGTGCCGCGCGGTCCGCTCAGATGGCCGTCGAGGAGGTTTCGGGCCTGGATGTCGAACAGATCGGCCATGGGCCGGGTCGCCAGGAGATCCGGGCGGCCCAGGGTGAGGAACCGTGCGAACACCGCGGTGGACACCGCGGCGACGACGACCGCCACCCGGTCGAACGGCCGTGACAAGGAAGCCGGCCGATCACGTCGCTCGCGCCCCAGCCACCGGATCACCCGGTGGACACTAGTGTCACCGCCTTCGTCCGGTCAGCCGGGCGCCGGCGCCTGCGCCGGCGCCTGCTGCATCGTGGCCGCGGACGCCCCGGGCAGGCACGCCGGCGCCGAGACCGCCGCGGTGCGGCCCGCCTCGGGGACGGTGGCCACCGTGAAGCAGCGGAGGTCGCCGGCCGGTCCGGGCGGTGCGGCGGGGACGACGGTGGAGGTGCCCACCGTCGGCGCCAGCACCTGGGGCGGAGCCGTGGCCGACAGCACGGTCACGACGTAGCTGGCGTCGGACGGGCCGTCCCACGACACCTGGACGCCGCCCGCGGCCGCCTCGGCTACGACGCCGGCCGGGGCGCCACCGTCGTCCGCCTGCGAGGCGTCCTGCCGCTCCGACGCCGACGGTGCGGCGTCGTCGCCGGCGACCACGAGCCAGCCGATGCCGAGCACGAGGATGGCCACCACGACGACCAGCACGATCACCGGCAGGGCCGCCGGCCCGGCCGCCATCGCGTTCCGGAGCGCCGCCTCGGCGGCCGGGGGCGGCCCGCCGTCCCGCCGCTCGGGCGGCCGCCCGAGGGTCGTCGTGGCCCGTGTCGCTCGCACCGGCGCTTCGGCCGCGGAGGCTGGGGACCGGTAGGCGCCGCCCTCGGCCGGGCGGCCGCTCCGGCCGGTCGTCGGGGCCGGCGCGTAGGCCGCTACCGGCGGCGGCGGCTCGAAGGCGTGGAGCTTGCTGAGGTCGAGCGGGGGGCGCGTGTCCGGGGGCCCCAGCGGGTCGACGTCGCGGTCCCACGGCGCCGAGGGGACGGGAGGCGACGGGGGCGCGGGCACCGGGGCCGGTGGCTCCGGATCGCCCACCACCTGGCCGAACAGCGAGCGCAGCTCGTCGCCCGACCCCGGCAGCGGGCGGTCGGACGAGCTGACCGGCGCCTCGACGACCGGCAGCGGCGGCCAGGTCGGGTCGGCACCGGGCTCCGCCGTCGGGGCCGGACGCTGGCCGTTCGGCAGCGGGTCGGTGTACCAGGACGGGAGGACGTCCAACTCGGGCGGGCGCGGGAGCGGCACCGTGCCCTCGTGGTCGTGCTCGGGCTCGGGCGCAGGCTCCGGCTCGGGAAGCGGCGCGAACGCCGGCGGCGCCACCGGCGCCGGGGTGGTGGGGGGCGCATCCCACGACACTGGGCGGTCCCGCCGGGGCAGCGGGGGCTCCGGGTCCGGCGGCCGCGCCCACGCCGGCAGCTCCACCGGCGGCTCGTCGGCGGTCGGCAGCCTGGTCGGCCACAGCGTGGGCGGCGCCTCCTCGGCGCCCGCCGCCAGGTGGCGGGGGAGGCCGCCGTCGTGCTCGTCGTCCGGTTCCCCGTCCCACGCCCCGTCCGGCTCGTCGTCGACCTCGGGCTCGGCCGCGGCAACGCCCGGGACGCTCGGCCAGATCGGACCGGCACCGTTGCCATGGCCCGCGCCATCCCCGTTGCCGGTCGCCGGCCGGACCGCCGGGGCGCCGAGCCCGCCGCCGCCCGGAGCGAACGGAAAGATCGTCGGCGCCGGGAACACCTCCGGTGCGGGGGCGGCCGCCGGCGGGCGCGCTGGCAACCCCACACCCGCCCACGACGACGAGCGGGCCCGCGCGGCCGGGGGGCGGGCCGGGATGTCGTCGAGGTCGAGCACCACCGGCTCCGTCACCGCCAGGCCGGACCGGCGCTGCACGTCCTGCAGCAGCCAGGCCATCTCGATCGCCTGCTGCGGACGCTTGTCGGGCACGGCCGACAGGGGGCCCCGCAACGCGTCCATCAGGCCCGGCGGCAGTCCCGGCCGGCCGATGGGCGGCACCGCCATCTGCAGGATCCGCAGCAGCAGCGACGCGTTGCTGTCGGTGATCTCGGCCGGCTTCTCCTGCGGGGCCCTGCCCGCGAGCAGGGCGTACACGGTGGTGGCCAGCGAGTAGACGTCGGTCGCCGGGGTGATCTCGTCGCGCTCCAGCACTTCCGGCGGGGCGTGGTAGCGGACCGGGTTGTTGAGCGCGCTCAGGCCCGGGAACACGGCGAACGGCGCCAGGCCCGTCTCCGCCAGCAGCGGCTCACCCTGGGCGCCGAACACCAGGCGGGTCGGCGACAGGTCGCCGTGGACGATCCCGGCCCGGTGGGCGGTCTCCAGGGCGCCGGCGAGCAGGACGCCCACCTGCAGCGCCCGCTCGACCTCCAGTGGCCCGTCGAGCTTGAGCAGCGTGTCGACCGCCTCGGCGGGCTGCGGATCGGTCACGATCCAGGGCCGGTCGTCGTCGGTGTGCCCCCAGTCGTGGATGGTGATGACGCTCGGGTGCACGCCCAGCCGCTGGGCCGTGGCGGCGGCCCGGTCGAAGTCCGCCCGGGTGCGGCCTTCGCTCAGCGGCGGGTACAGCGTCACGGTCACAGGCCGGCCCACCCGATCGCTGGTGGCAGCGAACAGGCTGCGCGCGACGCGCTCCCCGATGAGGGACAGGTCGCGGCATCCGGGTATCTGAGGGGCGTTCCCAGCCATGACTCCGGCCGAATCTACACGACAGCCGGGGCGGCTCAGACGTTCGCCACCCGGCCGGCCTGACCCTCCTCGAACCGGCGGACCTGGCCCTTGGGCATGACGTGCCACACGTGGGACGCGGCCTCCGACCAGTTCTCCAGCAGCAGCGCCGCGCGGGCCGATCCGGTCAGCTCCGCGTGCCGCTCGACCAGCCACCGGACCTCGTCGAGCGACGCCATCTCGGGCCGGACGGCGTCGACCAGGTCGGGGTTGAGCCGCGAGATCAGCCGCTCGTGGTCGCGGTCGAACACGAACGCCTGCCCGCCGGTCATGCCCGCGCCGAGGTTCCAGCCCACCCGGCCCAGCACCACGACCGTGCCGCCGGTCATGTACTCGCAACAGTGGTCGCCGGCGCTCTCCACCACCGCGGTGGCGCCCGAGTTGCGGACCGCGAACCGCTCGCCGACCCCGCCTGCCACGAACAGGTCGCCGCCGGTCGCCCCGTACAGGCAGGTGTTCCCGGCCAGGATCGGAAGGGTCGAGGCGTCGTTCGCCGGCGGGCGGATGACCACGACGCCGCCGCCCATGCCCTTGCCGACGTAGTCGTTGGCCTCGCCGGTCAGGTCGAGCTCGACGCCGTGGGTCAGGAAGGCGGCGAAGCTCTGCCCCGCCGCGCCCGTGAGCCTGACCCGGGCCGTGCCCCGGGGCGGCAGCTCGCCGTACTCCAGGGCGATCGCCCCCGACAGCGAGGCGCCGATGGCCCGGTCGGCGTTCCGGATCTCGTAGGCCAGGTCGACGTCGTCGCCGTCCCACACCGCCCGGAACGCGTCGGCCAACAGCTGGTCGCCCAGGTCGGCCCGGGGGTCCTGGAGCTCCACCCGCTCCATGAAGTGCCGGGGCCCGTCGGTGTCGGCCGGCAGGGCGAGGAGAGGGGCCAGGTCCATGGCGTCGGCCCGCGCGTTGCCGGTGGTCCGCTGGCGCAGCAGGTCGACGCGTCCGACCGCCTCGTCGATCGACCGCAGGCCGAGTTCGGCCAGGTAGCCCCGCACCTCCTCGGCGATGAACAGGAAGTACGCGGCCACGCCCTCCGGCGTGCCGGTGAAGTTGGCCCGCAGGTGAGGTCGCTGGGTGGCCACGCCCGGCTTGCACGTGTCACGGTGGCAGGCCCGGAGCATGATGCAGCCCTCGGCGATCATCGCCGCGGTACCGAAGCTGAACTCGTCAGCTCCCAGCAGGGCGGCCACGACGACCTGCCGGCCGGTCAGGAACCCGCCGTCGACCCGCAGCCGCACCCGGCTCCGCAGGCCGTTGTCGACCAGGGCCCGCTGGGCGTCGGCCAGGCCCAGCTCCCAGGGCAGGCCGGCGTGCTTGATCGACGACAGAGGGCTGGCGCCGGTGCCGCCGTTCTGCCCGCTGATGTGCACGACGTCGGCCAGCGCCTTGACGCAGCCGGCGGCGATCGTGCCCACCCCCTCCTCGGCGACCAGCTTCACCGACACCTGGGCCGCGTTGACCTGCTTGAGGTCGTAGATCAGCTGGGCCAGGTCCTCGATCGAGTAGATGTCGTGGTGGGGCGGCGGCGAGATGAGCCCGACGCCGGGCTGCGTGTGGCGCAGCCGCGCGATCTCGGCCGACACCTTGTGACCCGGCAGCTGACCGCCCTCGCCGGGCTTGGACCCCTGGGCCATCTTGATCTGCAGCTCGTCGGCGTGGGCCAGGTACTCGGGGGTGACCCCGAAGCGGCCCGACGCGATCTGCTTGATCTTGGAGTTCTTGTCGTCGCGGCCCTGGCCCCGGGTCCGGAAGCGGTACGGGTCCTCGCCGCCCTCGCCGCAGTTGGACATGCCGCCCAGCAGGTTCATCGCCTGGGCCAGCGTCTCGTGGGCCTCCTTCGACAGGGCGCCGTGGGACATCGCCCCGGTCGAGAACCGGCGGGCGATGACGGCCGCCGGCTCCACCTCCTCGACCGGCACCGGGTCGCCGGCCGGGATCAGCTCCAGCAGGTCGTGCAGCTCGATGAGCGGCCGGTCGTTGGCCAGCTTGGCGAACGCGTCGTATCGCTCCGAGGACTCGGACCGGATCGCGGCCTGCAGCAGGTGGGCGATGAGCATGCCCCGGTCCTGGCCGTCGCCGTCCCTCTCCTGCACCAGGGTGAGGTCGTTGAGGGCCTGGACGGTGTCCTTGTCCTTGCTGTGGGGCTCGCCCCCCTTGCGGACCCGGAAGAAGCCGGGCGACTCGAGGTCGCCGCCGGCCCACGCGGCGGCGTGACGGGCCAGGACGTCCTCGCCCAGCGACGTCCAACCGACCCCGCCGACGACGTTGGGCGTGCCGGCGAAGCACACGTCGACCACCTCGGGGGCCAGGCCGACCACCTCGAAGATTTGGGCGCCCCGGTACGAGTCGACGGTGGAGATGCCCATCTTCGACAGGATCTTGAGCACGCCGGCCTCGACCGCGGCCTGGTACCGGCCCTGGGCCTCGGGACTGGTGAGGTCGCCGTCGTCGGCCCTGTCGGCCTCGGCGGCCACGGTGGCCAGCGCCGTCCGGGGGCAGATGGCGTCCGCGCCGTAGCCGAGCAGCGTGGCGAACCCGTGGACGTCGAACACGTCGTCGGCGACCACCACCAGCGCGGTGCGCGACCGGAGCCGGCCGGCGCTGAGGGCCCGGTGGACCGCCCCGCAGGCCACCAACGACGGGATCGGCGCCCGCTCGGGGCCGGCCTCGGTCGACTCGAGGATCAGCGTCCCGGCCCCGCCCTCGACCGCGGCCACCGCGTCGGCCACCAGCCGGTCGACCGCGGCGCGGAGCCCGCCGGGGCCGTCGTCGGCCCGGAACGTGGCGTCGAGCGGGATCACCGGCCACGGCGCCTTGTCGGTGAGCTCCAGGTTGTCGATGCCGGCCGGGTACAGGAAGAACGACGGCAGGGTCAGCAGCTCGGAGGCCTCCGCCGACTCGCCGAGCAGTGGCGTCCGCGGCCCCAGCAGCGTGCGCAGGCTCATCACCAGCCGCTCCCGCAGCGGGTCGATGGGCGGGTTGGTCACCTGGGCGAACCGCTGGCGCAGGTAGTGGCCCACCGGCCGGGCCCGGGGGGCCAGGTTGGGCAGCGGCGAGTCGTCGCCCATCGAGAACGTCGGCTCGTGGGCGTCGTTGGCCATCGGCTTGATGACCATCGCCAGGTCTTCCCTGGTCAGGCCGTGCATGGCCTGGCGGGCCACCAGGTCGTCCGGCACCTCGAGCGCCGCCTCGCCCGGGTGGAGCTGGTAAAAGCCGTCGGCCGCCCACTTGGAGTACGGCGCGCTGGCCGCGATCCGCTCCTTGCAGACCCGGTCGTCGAGGAACCCCCGGGTCGGGTCGACGAACAGCATCTGACCCGGGCCGAGCCGGCCCCGCTCGACCGCGCCGTGGCCCGACACGTCGATCGCCCCGACCTCGGAGCACACGGCGACGAACCCGTCGTCGCAGATCTGGTAGCGGAGCGGGCGGAGGCCGTTGCGGTCGAGCCGCGCGCCGACCCCGGTGCCGTCGGTGAACACGACGCCGGCCGGGCCGTCCCACGGCTCCATGAGCGCCGAGTGGTAGCGGTAGAAGCCACGCACCTCGGGGTCGAGGTCGCGGACGTTCTCCCAGGCCTCCGGCATGAGCATGGCCATCACGTGGCGAGGGTCCCGGCCGGCCCGCATCAGCAGCTCCACCGCGGAGTCGAGCTTGCCGGAGTCGGAGTCGTCGGGCGACAGCACCGGGCGGAACATCTCCTCGGGCCCGAGGCCGGCGGCCTCGGTGCCGAGCTCGGCCCGGCCCCGCATCCGGTTCTCGTTGCCCCAGAGGGCGTTGATCTCGCCGTTGTGGCACAGCGTCCGGAACGGCTGCGCCCGCTCCCAGGTCGACAGCGTGTTGGTGGAGAACCGCTGGTGGAAGATGGCGAACGGGGCGGCGAACCGCTCGTCGTGCAGGTCGAGGTAGAAGTCGGCCAGGTGGTCGGCCGGTGCCAGCCCCTTGTAGACCATCGTGCGGAACGAGCATGACGCGACGTAGGTGCCGGGAGCGGCGGCCTCGATCCGCCGGCGCAGCCGCAACGCCCGGCGCTCGCCCTCCGAGGCGCTGGCCGGCCCGGCGCCGGCGGGGGCGACCACGGCGTGGACGATCCGGGGGGCGGTGGCCCGGGCCAGGTCGCCCAGGGCGGAGGCATCGAGCGGCGGCTCCCGCCAGTCGGCCAGCTCCAGGCCCTCCTCCGCCGCCGCGGCGGCCACCGCGGCCCGCGGGTCGTCCCCCCGGACGAACAGGACGGCCACGCCGGTGCCCTCGCCGAACAGCACCGGCGGGATCGGGGCGAGCAGGCCCGAGCCGTCGGCCGTCCGCGCGTCGGCGGCCACGGCGCCCCGGTGCTTGACGCAGGCCAGGCCACGGAGCGCGGCGGCGACGATCGCACGGGACGAGCGACCCTGGGCGTCGGCGACGAAGCCGATGCCGCAGGCGTCGAGCTCGCGGGTCGTGGGGGGGAGCACGGGGCGGTCCTCCTACCGGATGCAGGCCGGCGGGGTACCGCCGGCGGGTGGGGAACCAGGTCACGGGCCGGTCGGCGGCGTCGCCGGGCGCGTGCCTGCTCCCAGGGTCGGGCACTGCGTCGAGGGGCATCCGCGTCGTCACTGAGGCGAAGCGGGCACCGTTGCCCGGGGCCCCGTCGAGGGTCTGGTCAGGTTAGCCGATCGCAGGTCAGGGCAGTTACAGGGGTTTTCCGTGCGGCGGCCGGTCAGGGCTGGACGGGCGACGAGAACACGGCCACCGGCTGGGGGGTGATGCTCAGGAAGTACGCCAGCCGGCTCAGCTCCTGCGGCAGCCGCGGGTCGGTCTGCAAGGCGTACAGGTTGTCGTCGATCAGCGGGACGAGGTCGGTGATGCCGGCCGCGGTGAGCCCCGCGGTCAGCTCGGCTCGCAGGCGGTCGACCTCCTGTCGCTCCGCGGGCGTCCGGGGGTCATCGTAGGCGAGCTGGGCCGAGCCTCGGCGCGCCCGGGTTTCCTCGATGGCCGCCAGGCCGACGGCCAGGTGGATCTCGGCGTCGGCCTCCCCGGGCTCCACGACCCGGTGGTCGCGGACGCCGAGCCGCATCGGCTCGGGCGCCTTCACGTCGATGCCCGCCCGTTCCATCTCCAGCATCAGCCCGAAGCCCTGGCTCCCGAGGTTCACCGGGTCGATCCAGGTCACCAGGAAGGTGCCGTCGGGCCCGCCGGCGACGTCGCCGTCCTCGACGGCCCGGACCACCGGTCCGACCAGCTCGCCCAGCTGATCGGACAGCCCGACGGCCATGAGCTCCCGATCGGGCTCGGTGCGGGCGGTCAGGACCGTCGGGACGACGACCGCCACCCCCAGCACAGCGGCGCCGGCCCAGCGGACCGCCCCGCGGCGAGGGGCGGGCAGGCGGGCGGCCAGCGGGTCGCCGACCAGCCGCAGCACGGTGGCGGCCACCGCCACCAGGGTGAGCACCGCCGTCCCCCAGGCCCACAACATGAGGTAGTACCAGGGAATCCCGAAGATCCGGCTGATGGCGACCAGCCCGACGACCAGCGCGGCGCCCACCACCACGTGCAGCGCGACCAGCGTCCGCTCCCGGCGCCGCGCCGCGGCGATCGCCGCCACGGCCCACGCCGCCAGCAGGGCCAGCCCCGGGATCGACGACGAGTCCAACACCCGGTGGCCCTCGACGATGTTGACCACGTTCAGATGGTCGAGCAACAGCGACCGGGCCGCGCCGAGGCCCTTCGCGGCCTCGGCCGGGTGCCGGAAGTTGTCGACGATGATCGCCAGGTTCCCCGGGTCGCCGCCCAGCTGCTCCACGAAGACCGGCAGCCACAGGACCAGCCCCAGCCCGAGGCTGCCGCCCGTCCAGATCAGCAGCGACCGCCGCGCCCCCGGGTCGTCGCGGCGCCGGACGAACGCCAGGCCGAGCCCGGCGACGACCACCACCGCCATGCCGCCCACCAGGGCGACGTAGGGGATGTGGGTCTGGGCGCACAGCGTCCCCGCCGCCACCGCCACCGGTAGCAGCGGCAGGTCGTCGCACAGCACGCCCCAGACGCAGACGAGGAACAGGATCCAGAACAGCACCGGCAGGAACGGGTTCCACGGGTAGACGATGATCGCGGTGCCGTAGAGCCTGATCAGCAGGGCCAACCCGGCGCCCACGAGCAGCGCGCCCCGCAGGCCCAGGCGCCGGTGCGCGGCCCACACGGTGGCCGCCAGCGCCCCGATGTTGAGCGCCGAGGCGGAGACCTGCAGCGCCCACGCCGAGCTGCCGAGGAGCCGGTACACCGGCGCCAACAGGTAGAAGCTCATCGGGCCCGGGTGGCTGCCCTGGGTGCCGTGGCCGAAGATCCGGCCCCCCAACCCCACCAGCGGCGGGTGGGCGAGGCCGACGTCGCGCACCCGGAACTCGATCTGGGCCAGGTCGACCAGCGGGTACCACCGGGGGCTCCGGACGGCGATCGCCGCCACCACCACCGGCACGCTCACCACCGCGGCCACCAGCGCCGCCAGCAGGGCCCGGCGGCGCCGGTCGCTGCGGGCGGCGTCCCCGGGCGGCGTTGGCTGCGCCGGGGCGGGGTCGCCCGACTCGTCGACCGAGATGTCGGTGGCGGCCGGGCGGCCGTCGAGCCGGTCGACCGTGCCACTCATGGCAAGCGCTTCAAGACCTCGAGCAGGCCCAGCTTGACCGGGGACTGGTGGTGGGACGCGTGGGTGGTGTCGAGCGAGCCCCGGTTGGCCAGGAACCACTCGTACGACTCGATGACCGCCGAGGCGTTGGAGTGCTGCGGCTGCCACCCCAGCTCCGACTGGGCCTTCGACGTGTCGAACCAGAGCGACTCGGCGTACAGCAGCCAGTGGTACGGCGCGAACGGGGCCAGGCCGATCGTGGCCAGGCCCTTCATGCCGATCCTGGCCGGGGCGGCCGGCAGCGACCGGACCCGGGAGCCGGTGCCGGCGTGGTCGACCAGGGCCTGCAGCGTCTCGCGCATGGTGCCGAACTCGGCGGCGCCGATGTTGTAGGTCGCGGGCTTCGGCCGGTCGGAGGCGCGGAGCACGGCGTCGGCGAGGTCGCTGGCGTGGACGAACTGGTAGTGGTTGTCGCCGCTGCCCAGGACGTAGACGGGCGCGCCCTCGGCCACGAACTCGAACAGCACGGCGATGATGCCGAGCCGGCCGTGCCCCAGGATCGTGCGGGGCCGGACGATCGACACGTCGAGCCCCGTGTCGACCGCGTCGTGGCACAGGTGCTCGGCCTCGAGCTTGGCCCGGCCGTAGGCCTCCAGAGGGCGGCCGGGGGTGTCCTCGGTGACCGGGTTGGACTCGGGGATGCCGAAGATGGCGCTCGACGAGGTGTGCACGACCTTCGACACGCCCTTGTCCCGGGCGGCCAACAGGACGTTGGCCGTGCCGGTGACGTTGACCGACCAGAACAGCTCGCGGTCCTTGGCCAGGGGCACCTGCGCGACGTTGTTGAGCACGACGTCGGCCCCGTCGCTGGCCTCCCGCAGGGCGGCGAGGTCGCGGACGTCGCCCTGCACGAAGGTGACCCGGTCGGCCGCCTCGCCCTCGCGGGCGGTCGGACGGTTGAGGTCGAGGATGCGGACCCGGTCGCCCCGGGCCAGCGCCAGGTCGGCGAGGATCGAGCCGAAGTAGCCGCTCCCGCCGGTGATGAGGACGGTGCGGACCATCAGAGCTGCTCCCCATGGTCGAGGCACCAGCGGATGCTGCGCCGCATGCCCTCTTCGAGCTCGACGGTCGGCTCGTAGCCCAGCTCCTCGCGGGCCCGGCTGATGTCGCAGGCGATCGTGTGGTTGAGCTCGCCCAGCACGTGGAGGGGCTGGACGTAGCGGCCCCGGCCCTGGGCGACGATGTCGAGCCGCTCGGCGAAGCGGGCGACGGCCCGGGGCATCGGCAGCCGCTCGGGCCCCGACGTGGGCAGGCCCTCGGCCTCCAGCGCCCGGCGGACGGTGGCCAGGATCTCCCGCAGCTCGTAGGGGCGGGCGTCGGCCACCCAGTAGGCGTTGCCCGGCGCCTTGTCGGCGACCTCGGCCCGCACCAGGCCCTGGACGAGGTTGTCGGTGTAGGCCATCGAGCGGCGCTGGGTGCCGTCGCCGACCAGCGGGAAGCGGCCCCTGCGGATGGTCCGGAAGAACTGGCTCTGCCGCGGCGGCTGGTACGGCCCGTAGAACCACGGTGCCCGGACCATGACCGTGGCGACGTCGCCGCGGTCGTTGGCGTTCTGGACGATCTGCTCGGCCTCGTACTTCGACCGCCCGTAGCCGAGCCACGGGTTGTACGGCGAGTCCTCGGTGAACGTGTCGTAGGGCGTCGGGTTGACCCCGAACGGCGAGTTCGACGACACGTGAACGAACCGGGAGGCCCCGGCCCGCCGGGCCCGGTCGACCATGTTCTGGGTGCCGCCCACGTTGACGTCGAAGAACTCGCGGGTGGACCTCTGCGGGTGGATCACGGCGGCCGCGTGGAACACCGCGGCGTCGGTGCCGACGCCGTCGAACACGCGGTCGGCGGTGGCGGGGTCGCGCACGTCGCCCACCACCACCTCGACGGCCGGCGACAGCAGCGCCAGCGGTGCCGCCTGGTCGTCGACGGGCACGAGGCAGCGCACCCGCTCGCGTGAGGCGACGAGGGTGCGGACCAGGTTCTGGCCCAGCCACCCCGAGGCCCCGGTGACCACCGCGGTGGCCGCCGGCACGCCGGAGGGGACGTCGTGGGGATCGGCTGCTGTCACGGGTACCTGTCCGGAGTCGGCGGCCGGCTACGCGTCGGCCAGGAACTGGTCGCAGTTGCGGGTGGCGATGGCCATGATCGCCGCCTGGGGGTTGACCCCGGGGGCGTCGGGGATGAGCGAGCCGTCGTTCACCCGCAGGTTCCGGTAGCCCCACACCCGGCCGAAGCTGTCGGCCCCGGTGCGGGCCCGGTCCTCGCCCATCCGCACCGTCGAGGTGAGGTGCACGGTCATCAGGTTGGCCTTTGCCCGGGTCACCTGGTCCCACCAGGCCCCCAGGTCGTCGAGCCGGCGGGCCACGGTGCCGCCGAGCACCGAGGGGTGCAGCTCGGTGGCACCGGCCGCCAACAGCAGCTCGCCCAGGTGGACGAGCCCGCGGGCCAGGCGGGAGAGGTCGGCCTCGGTCAGGGAGTAGGTCACGAGCGGCGAGCGCACCCCGCGGACCGCGAGCACCCGGCCGCTGCCCTCGCTGCGGATGGCGGAGTAGTAGGTGGCGATGTTCTCCCAGTCGGCGAGCGCCTCGTCGTAGGGCTCGCCGGTGTCGGAGAGGGCGAGGGCCACCTGGCCCTTGCGGCTGGCCGAGCCGCCGATGGCCACGAACGGCGAGAACTCGGTGACCCGGTGCATGGGCACGTCGCCGTGGTCGATCGGGAAGGGGAACCGGGCGGCGATCTTGATGGTCGGGTGCATCTTGAGGCCGTTGCCGATGTTGCGCCAGATGCCGCTGCGCTGGAGCAGGGCGGGGGAGTGGATGGCGCCGCCGCACACGATGACGTGGTCGGCGTGGACGGTCAGCCGCTCGACGCCGCCGCCCGGGTGGCTCCGCCGGCAGCGGGCGCCGACGACGCGGTCGCCGCGGCGGACCAGGCCCAGCACCCGGCAGTCGGGGACGAGGGTCGCGCCGGCGGCCAGCGCCCGGGGCAGCATCGTGCGCGACATCGTCTGCTTGGTGCCCCGGCCCTGGGTGTCGTAGCTGAACACCCGGGCGAACTCCACGTTGCGCCAGCCGAGCTTGGTGGCGCCCCGCTCGATGGCCGCGGACGACGCCGGCGGCGCGCCGGGAACCCGGGCGACCGAGATCTGGTCCTCGACGCGGTCGGCGTAGCCGGCCAGGGCCTCGGGCGAGAACTCGTCGATGGCGTACGCCGTGCGCCACTCGGCGGCCAGGTGGTCGGGCAGCCGGTGGTAGAGCCCGCTGTTGATCTCGGTGCTGCCGCCGACGCAGCGACCTTCGACGTAGGCGACGATCGGGTTGCCGAGCGCGGCGGTGGGCCCCCGGTGGCGGTACTTCGCCACCATCTCCTCCAGGGAGAACGGCTCGAGCGCGTCGGGGTCGATCCAGGGGCCCTCCTCGACCACCGTCACGTTCCGGCCGGCCTCGGCGAGGAGGGCGGCGGTGAACGCGCCGCCGGCGCCGGAGCCGACGACGAGCACGTCGGTCGACAGGTCGGCCATCAGCCCGCCCCCTGGGGTGCCAGCTCGTTCTCGGCCAGGATCACCAGCGACTTCATCAGCCGGACGTAGGCCTGGAGCGGGCCGATCGGGCTCGCCTCCCAGCGCCCGAGCAGCGCGAGCAGGCCCTCGCGGTCGCCGGCGGGCAGCCGGCCCGCCCGGCGGAGGCCGCCGACGTAGGCCCCCAGCAGCACCGACTCGCCGACGACGCCGAGGCGCAGGTGCTCGGGCATGTCGCGCAGCGAGCCGTCCACGAACGACTCGACCGCGGATCTCACAGGCTGTTCCTGCGAGTCGGTGAGGGCCCCAACGACCTCGCGCTCGAACCAGAGCATGAGGGAGCAGCCTAGGTCACGGGCTGCGGCGGTGCTTATCCAGCGCCCCTCATTGGGCACCCCTCCGGGGTGCACCCAATGAGCGCTCGGCCCTTCGGGCCGGGTAACGCACTGTGTCTCTGGTTCGCTCGCTGCGCTCGCTCACGCCGGGGGCCAGCGGCGGCGCTGCCGGGTCCGCCTGCGGTCCGGGTCGCCGAGGGCCCACGCCCGCCGCCAGGCGGGCGCGTCGGGGCCGACCAGGGCGGGGGTCTCGCCGGCGTGGGCCCGGCGGCGGGCCGACCACCAGTCGGTGGTCGACTCGTCGGCCAGGGCGGCCACGGCCTGCTCGATCACCGCCCCGAAGCGGCGGGCGTCGGCCCCGGCGGCCTCCAGGGGGGCGCCGAAGGTGACCCGGGCGGTCGCCGGGGAGGGCAGCTTGCGGCCCTTGCGGAGGATCCGGCCGGTGCCGTCGAGGTGGATCGGCACCACCGGCACGCCGCACCGCAGGGCCAGGTAGGCGGCCCCGCCGCGGAACGGCTGGCCCCACCCGTCGGGGCTGCGGCCACCCTCGGGGAAGATCAGCAGCGACCAGCCGGCGTCGATCAGCGTGGCCAGCCGGTCGGCCGACCGCCGGCTGACCCGGCTCCGCTCGATCGGCACCGCGCCGATGGCCAGGGCCGACAGCGCGCTGGTGACCGGGGTGCGGAAGAAGTAGTCGGCGGCCGCCCCGACGAACAGCTTGTGCCGCCAGGGCTCGGGGATCGTGGTGATGAGCGTGGGCGTGTCGACGTGGCTGTGGTGGTTGGCGGCGAAGATGACGGGCGGCGGCGGGTCGGAGGACCGCCGGCCGGCGGTGAGGGGGTCGAGCCGGTCGAGCCCGTGGACCTCGGGCCGGGCCAACGCCGTGACGACCGGCCGGGCCACGGCCTCGACCAGGGCCGCCCGGGCGAGCCGGGCGGGGTAGCGGCGGGCCCAGGCGGTGTCGTAGTCGGCGCCGGCCCGCGGGCGGCGGACGGGCGCCTCGACCCCGCCGGGCACGGTCGGGGCCGAGAACGGGAAGGGCGGGCGGGGCAGCCGGCGGGCCAGGGCGTCGGGGAGGGCGGCCATCGCGTCGGTGCCCTCAGCTCACGTCCGCCATGACCAGCGGCGGGTTGTGGAGGTGGGTGATCGTGGCATGGCGGCCGACGACGTCCTCGGCCATCTCCAGGGCGTCCTGCAGGGTGGAGGCGGTGGTGAAGCCGAGCCGGCGGACCGACCGGGGCTCGCCCCCGACCACGATCACCTTGCCGGCATGGTCCATGCCGTGGCACCCCCAGTACCACATGTAGAACGGGTGGACGCCGTGGTAGGCGTAGCTCGTCCGGTAGAGGTGCCGGTACCACTCGTCCTCGGCGAACTGCTTCTCGTAGCGGGCCTCGATCTCCACCGGGTCGGTGGTGTCGGCCAGTACCTGCTCGAAGAAGTCGATGTAGCTCGGGTGGTGGACGGGGTGGAACTCCCACGGGGTGGGGTGGCTCATGATGACGACGCCGCCCTCCCGGACCGGCGGCCGCCCCCGGTACATGTTGAAGAAGTAGCCGAGCCCCAGGCACATGACGAGGATCGGGTTCATCACCGAGTTGACGTTGTACGGGCAGATGTACGGCAGCCCCATGGTGAGGATGTCGGTCTGCCCCTCCATCGGCACCAGCTGCTGGCGGAACACGTTGGCGGTCGTGGCCTCGTGGACGGCCTCGACCTCGCCGGCCTGCACCGAGGTCAGCCCATAGGGCGCCTGCCAGGACTGGAAGATCCGCCGCCGGGCCTTGGCGGGCAGCCGGTCGAGCCCGGCCTTCATGGCCACGAACGCGGCCCGGTCGCGGGCCGACCACTCCCACTCCCGCTTCTGCAGCACCGACATGGGGCCGGAGGTGCCGAACGTGTCGTTGTTGAGGGTGGACTCGATCTGGAAGATCTTCACCCCGGCGTCGCGCAGCACCTTGCCCATCCGCCAGTTGGAGCTGTGGAGCTCGGAGTTGTGGCGGTCCATGAAGCTGGTGCTGTGCCGCATGGTCTGCACGTTGTGGTGGTGGCGGAGGCTGCGGTAGCTGGCCAGGCCGGTGGCGGTCGACTTGTGGCCGCCGTCCATCGCCACGAGGTTGATGTTGACGTAGACGACCAGGTCGGACTCGGCGGCCCGCCTGTTGATCTCGACCTCCTCGCCCTGGGGGGTGGTGCCCAGGTAGGCGAGGTTGTCGGGGTCCTCGGCGTCGTGGTTGTAGAGCTGGTCGTGGGGTGCGAAGGCGTCGTAGACCCGGTCGCCGACCGCGTGGCGGAGCTCGGCCTCGGTCATCCGCCGGTGGAGCGCGAGGGCGGCGATGACGTGGACGTCGTCGACCCCGGCCGCGGCGGCCTGGTCGAGCACGGCCTCGATGACCCGCTGCCGGATGTCGGGCCGCCGCATCGGCGGCAGCGGCAGCGAGACGTCGTCGAAGCAGATGGTGAGCTTCATGCCCGGCCACAGCAGGGCCCGCAACGGCTCGCTGTCGCCCAGCGGGTGGTCGAGCGCGTGGCGGATGGCGCCCTCGGGGTCGTCGAGGGCGTCGAGCGGCTCGCCGGGGTAGAGCACCCGGGTCCGCCCGGCCGGCAGCTTCTCCAGCCGGAGGCTCTCGCCGTGGTGAAACAGGATCGGAGGCGTCGAGCGGTCGACGTCGAGCACGAAGCCGGGGCGGGGCACTTAACGTTCTCCTCGGAGGTCGAAGGCGACCTTCACCGCGCCCCGCGCGCCGGCGTGGGCGGCGTGGTCGATCGCGTCCTCGTAGCGGGACAGGGGATAGGTGGCGGTCACGAGCCGGCCGAGGTCGAGCTCGTCCACCAGGTCGAGCGCGGTGGCGAAGTCGGCCCGCCGATAGGCGTAGCAGCCGCGCAGGCTGCTCTCGCGGTGCCACAGGCCGGTGAGGTCGAGGGTGGTCCGGGCCGGCATGCCCACGGCGTGGACCGTGCCCCCCGGCGCCACCACCCGGAGCGCCTGGGTGAGGGTGGCCTCGGTGCCGACGCAGTCGACGACCGCCGCGACCCCGCCGGTCAGCTGGTCGCCGACCACCAGCGAACCGGTGGTCGAGCGGACCGCCCGGGCCAGCTCGCCGGGCTCGACCACGACGTCGGCGCCCAGCTCCTTGGCCCAGCGCCGCTGGTCGGGGTGCTTGGCGGTGGCCATGATCTCGGTGGCCGGCGAGAGGCGCCGGAGCGCGGCGACGGTCAGCAGGCCGAGGGTGCCGGCGCCGATGATCGCGACGCGGCCGGCATCGACCTGGCGGGCGGCGTGCACGGCGCAGGCGAGCGGCTCGACCATGACGGCCTGCTCGTCGGTCAGGGCCTCGGGCACCTCCACGACCTGGGTGGGGTGGACGACCATCTGCTGCGACCAGCCGCCGCCGGTGGACTCGCAGAAGCCGCACTGGAGGCCGGGCTCCAGGTGGCCGAAGGCGACCCGCTCGCAGAGGTTGACCTGCCCGGCGGCGCACTGCTCGCAGGGGGGCGAGATCCCCCGGGTGGCGCAGGTGAGCACGGGCACGACCACGGCCCGGCGTCCGTCGGCCAGGTCGCCGACGACCTCGTGGCCCGGCGTGAACGGGAACGACACGATCGGCTCGAAGTAGCGGGACGAGTGGCCGTCGACGGTGGCCAGGTCGCTGCCGCAGATGCCGGACAGCCGCGGCCGCAGCACCAGCCAGTCGGGGCCGGGCAGCTCGGGCGGATCGACGTCGCGCAGCGCCAGGGGGCCGTAGCGGGCGCCCCGGCCGGCGCGCAGCGAGCCGGCGACCATGGCGGCCGCGTAGCGGGCGGGCTTGCGGGAGAAGACGAGGGCCTTCACCGGCTCATCACCCGGGTGAGCAGGCCGGGCCGCCCGCCCCCGTGCCAGGCGGGCCCGATTGGCAACGGCGGCTGGGGGGCGCCGGCGGCCTTGTCGAAGTGCTCGACCAGCCAGCCCCGCTTGCGGGCGAGAGCGGCCAGCCGGGTCTCGGGGTTGACCGCCACGGGGAAGCCGACCGCGTCCAGCATCGGCAGGTCGGACGTCGAGTCGGCGTAGGCGACGCCCTCGGCCAGGTCGAACCCGTTGGCCGCGGCGTAGTCGGCCAGCACCGAGGCGCGGGCCTCGCCGGTGGGCGGCACGTCGGTGAGCTCGCCCCGGTAGGTGCCGTCGGGCCGGGTGTCGAGCCGGGCGCACACGACGTCGTCGAACAGGGGCCGGAGGGGGCCGATCGCGAAGTCGAGCGCGCCGGTGATGAGCACGGTCCGGTGGCCGAGCGCGCGGTGGTCCCGGACCCGGCGGATGCCGGCCGGGAACGACTTGGCCAGCAGCAGGTGGCTGAACATCTCGGCTGCGTCCTCGTCGAGCTGGGCGACCGGCGCCTTGTCGTAGCGGCGGTAGAAGTGGCGGAGGAAGTCGCTGCGGTCGCGCCGGTCGAGGGCGAGCAGCGACGGGGCCTCGGCCAGGGTCCGGAGCGCGTAGCGGAGCCGGTCGTCGCGGGGCAGGCGCCGGGTCGCCAGCCACGAGTACGAGGCCACGACGTTGGAGGCGATGAGGGTGTTCTCCAGGTCGAAGGCGGCGAACTGGCGGTCGGGCGACAGCACCTGGCGGCGGAGCCGGTCGGCCCGGTTCTCGACCGTCCGGCCGCCGGGGGTGGTCCGCACCCGGGCGTGCTGGACGACGGACGGGAGGTGGACGTCGTGGACGTAGGTGGCCCAGTCGATCACCCGGGGGTCGAAGCAGAACGCCGCCCGGTCGGCCTCGTCGAGCCGCTCGTAGCGGGCCAGCAGCCGGTCGACGCCGTAGATCGCCTCGCACTCGGCGTACGCGCCGTACAGCTCGACGTAGCCGAGGGCGCGCTCGGCCTCCTCCCGCTTCTCCTCCAGCCGGGCCGCCCACAGGGCCTGCTTCCCTCGGAGGGGGAGCCGCTGGAGGGTCGACTCGGCCCGCTCGATGGTGGTCTTGGCCCGCTCGAGCTGGCGCTGGACCCGGCCCCGGCCGGGGAACGACCAGTCGGGCACGACGATCGGCTGGCCCTCGCTGTCGTACAGGGGCTTGGCCGTGAACCAGTCCCGGACCAGGTCGACGAGGTGGCGGTAGCGGAGCGGGTTGGTCGAGCCGGAGGCGACCTGGGTGATGGCGGGCTCGGCGGGCGGCCCGCCGGCCGCCGCGTCGATGACCGCGGCGACGACGATGTCGACGGGGATGACGTCGACCGTCCCCTCGGGCACGCCGGGGAACTCCCTGAGCAGGCCGCGGGCGTAGCTGATGATGATCGGCTCGGCCATGCGGAAGCCGCGGATCCAGCCTGGCCGGGGCTCGGCCCAGGCCGACTCGATGATCGAGGGCCGGACGATCGACACCGGGATGTCGCCGCGCTGCTGGAGCAGGGCCCGCTCGCCGAACGCCTTGGTGTAGGCGTAGGCGTCGGGCCAGCCGAGGGAGGCGGCCCGGGCTCGGCCGGCCTCCACCATCCGGTCCTTGACCCAGGCCTGGCGGCGCTGCTCGGTCTTGGCGGCCAGCGCCGGGGTGCCGGCCGCGCCGAGCTCGTGGCGGGCCTCCTTGCGGAACCCGGCGAGGGCCTCGGGGGTGCGGCTGTCGGCCTCGGCGTCCTCCCGGGCCCGGCGGGCGCCGGTGACCTCGCCCCGCCAGTCGGCGTCGACGAAGAAGGGGCTCTCGTGGACGGGCTCCTCGGGGGCGGCGCCCCGCCGGTTGCCGGCGACGTAGCAGGTGGAGACGGCGATCAGGTGGGGGGTGACGCCCAGGTCGTGGAGGGTGAGGGCGATGCGGCTGGGGCCGAGGAGGTTGACCTCGACGGCGGCGTCGAGGGGCGAGTCGAACGCGACGGTGGCGGCGGAGTGGACGACGACGTCGCAGCCCGCCAGCGCTGCCCGGCCGGCCTCGTCGAGGCCGAGGCCGTCGGTGCCGACGTCGCCGGCGACGACCGTGACCCGCCGGTCGACCAGGGCGTCGAACTCGTCGGGGCCCAGGTCGCGGCGGAGCTGGTCGAACGCGTCGTTGCGGAAGATCTCGCGCCGGGCCCGCTGGGCGACCGACGACCGCTTGCCGGGCCGGATGAGCAGCACCAGCTCGCAGCCGGGCACCGACCGCAGCAGCCGCTCGACGAGGGCGGTGCCCAGGAAGCCGGTGCCGCCGGTGATGGCGATGCGCGTGCCGTCGAGTGCCTCGGGGATCACGCCTACCTGTCTACCATTTGGTAGATGAGTCGGTCGACGTCGCCGTCACGCACCGCCGAGCGGGCGGTCGCCGCCGCGCTCGACGCCTTCGGCACCCGGGGCTACGGGGCCACGTCGCTCGACGACCTCGCCCGGGATCTCGGCGTCCGCAAGCAGACGATCCTCTACTGGTACCCCTCCAAGGAGGCGCTGCTCGACGCCGCCATCGACCGGGTCGCGGCCGAGGTCAGCCGCCGCCTGGAGCGGGCGGTGGCCGACGACGCCGCCGGCTTCGGCCGGGTGGAGGCGGTCGTCCGGGCCATGTTCCGCCTCGCGGCCCGCCACCCGTCGATGCTCGGCTTCCTCCGGGAGGTCACCCGTCTCGGCCCGCCGGCGTCGACCCGGATGCTGGGCGCGCTCACCCCGCTCATCGACCGCTCGGCGGCGTTCCTGGCCGCCGAGATGGACGCCGGCCGCATCCGCCGCCACGACCCACGGTTGATCCTGCTGGCCGCCTACTCGATGGTGACCGGGCTGGCGACCGAGGTCGAGGTGCTGCGCGCCTTCGGCGAGGAGCCGACGCTGGCGTCGCTGGTCCGGCGGCGCGACGAGCTGCTGGCACTCCTCCGGGACGCGCTGGTGCCGTCGGTCGCGCCGGTCACCCCGTGACGTTCCCGAGGCGATACGGGTCGATCGCCGGTTCTGGAGGCGATAGCGGTCGGCCCCCGACCCCTATCGCCTCGGGTTCGGTGACACGGCGGCCGGCGGCGGCGCGGTCCGCTTCCCGGTCAGGGCACTGCCCGGCCCGGGAGATCAGCGCTTGGTGGAGAAGCGGCTGCGGCGCTCGTGGCGCTCGACGGCCAGCCGGACCAGCTCGTCGACCAGGTCGGGGTAGGGGACCCCGGTCGCCTCCCACAGCTTGGGGTACATCGACACCGGGGTGAAGCCGGGGATGGTGTTCACCTCGTTGACCAGGAACCCCCGCCCGGCCTCCTCGTAGAAGAAGTCGACCCGGGCCATGCCGTCGCACCGCAGCGCCCGGTAGGCGTCGAGGGCGAGGGCCCGGACCCGGTCGGCCGCGTCGGCGTCGAGCGGGGCGGGCACGAGCAGCTCGCAGGTGCCGTCGACGTACTTGTCGTCGTAGTCGTAGAACTCGTGGCTCGACACGATCTCGCCCGGCACCGAGGCGCGGGGCTCGGCGTTGCCCAGCACCGCCACCTCGATCTCCCGGCCGGCGACGCCCTCCTCGATCACGACCCACTCGTCGTAGCCCGCCGCCGCGGCGACCGCCTCGTCGAGGCCGTCGGGGGTCGCCACCTTCGTCACGCCCACCGACGACCCCAGGTTGGCGGGCTTGACGAACAGGGGATAGGCGAGACCCTCGGCCGCCACCGCCTCCCGGGCCCGGTCCACGTCGGTGTCGCGCAGCCCGACGTAGGGGACCTGGGGCAGGTGCCGTCCGGCCAGGACCTCCTTGGCCTTGATCTTGTCCATGCACAGCGCGGAGGCGAGCACGCCCGACCCGACGTAAGGGACGCCGGCCAGCTCGAGCAGGCCCTGGACCGTGCCGTCCTCGCCGTGCGGGCCGTGCAGCAGCGGCAGCACGACCACCGGCAGGCCGCCGGTCGCCGGGGTCACGGTGGGCAGGGGCTCGACCGCCGCGCCGGTGGCCCGCAGGCTCTCGGGGCGGGCGGCGCCGAGGGCCGCCCGCGCGTCCTCGGACCGGACCCAGGTGCCCTCGCGGGTGATCCCGATCGGCTCGACGTCGTAGCGGTCGAGGTCGACGGCCCGCAGCACGTGGGCGGCGCTCGTGCACGAGACCTCGTGCTCGGCCGAGCGGCCCCCGAAGAGCACGACGAGACGGACGCGTTCAGGGCTGGCCATGACCGGCGAGCGTACCGCCGCCCTGGCGCCCGCCCGCGCAGCGGGTGCGATGATGCCCGCCGTGGAGCTGTGCACGAAGGAGATCGCCCGCGTTACCGGCGGCCGGTTGGTCGGCCCCGACGCCGTGGTCGACGGGGCCGAGATCGATTCGCGGCGGGTCACCGGGGGCGAGCTGTTCGTCCCGGTGGTCGCCGAGCGGGACGGCCACGACTTCGTCCCTGCAGCCCTGGCCGCGGGGGCCGCCGCCTACCTCACCTCGCGGCCGGTGGCCGAATCGGTGGCCGACGGGCCGGCCGGCGGAGAGGGGGCGCCGGCGATCGAGGTGGACGACACCGTCGTCGCCCTCGGCGCCCTCGGCGGCGCCGCCCGCGACCGGCTGCCCGACCGCGTCGTGGGGGTCACCGGCTCGATCGGCAAGACCAGCGTCAAGGACATGCTGGCCGCCGCCCTGGCCGCCCGCTTCGACACGACCGCCAGCGCCGACTCGTTCAACAACGAGCTGGGGGTGCCGCTCACCCTGCTCGGGGCGCACGACGGCACAGAGGCGCTGGTGGTCGAGATGGGGGCCCGGGGCCCCGGCCACGTCGCCGCCCTGTGCGCGATGGCCCGGCCGACCGTCGGGGTGGTGACCCGCGTGGCCGCAGTCCACACGGAGACGTTCGGGTCGCTCGACGAGGTCGCCCGGGCCAAGGGCGAGCTGGTGGCGGCGCTGCCGGCCTCGGGGGTGGCGGTGCTCAACGCGGCCGACCCGCGGGTGGCCGCGATGGCGCGCCGCAGCACGGCACGGACGGTCACCTTCGGCGACGGTGGCGACGTCCGGGCCGAGCGGGTGGTGCTCGACGGCGAGCTGCGGCCGTCGTTCCGGCTGGTGACGCCGTGGGGTGACGCGGACGTCGCGCTTGCCGCCCGGGGACGCCACATGGTGGAGAACGCCCTGGCCGCGGCGGCCGCCGCGCTGGCCTGCGAGGTGCCGCTCGCGGGGGTCGCCTCGGCGCTGGGAACGGCCGCCGTGTCCCACTGGCGGATGGAGCTGCGGACGCTGCCGTCCGGCGCCCGCCTGCTCAACGACGCGTACAACGCCAACCCCACCTCCATGGCGGCCGCCCTGCGCGCCCTCGTGGCGCTGGACGGCCGTCGCCGCGTGGCCGTCCTCGGGCTGATGGCCGAGCTGGGCCCGACCAGCGAGGCCGAGCACCGGGCGGTGGGCGACATGGCACGCGACCTGGGGGTGGAGGTCGTGGCGGTCTGCGTGCCGGCCTACGGCGGCACTCTGGTCGACGACCTGGACGGCGCGGTCGCCGCCCTGGGAGACCTGGGCCCGGGTGACGTCCTGCTGCTCAAGGGCAGCCGGGTCGCCGGGCTGGAGCGGCTGGCCGACCGGCTGGGGTGATCACGCGGCCCGGGCCGGGTCGAGCTCGGCGGCGGTGTCGGCCGGCCCCGGCGCGACGCGGGCGTACACGGCCAGCCCGGCGGCGACCACGGCGCCGACGAGCAGGACGGCGGTGATCGACGTCGCCTCGATGACCGGTCCGGCGATGAGGTTGCCGATGGGCACGGTGCCGCCGAACGCCATGATCCACAGGGCCATCACGCTGCCCCGCTCGTGGTCGTGGAGCCGCTGCTGGAGCAGCGTGGACAGCGACGTGATGAACGCGAAGTAGGCGAGCCCGACGACAAGCACCACCGCGTAGGCGACCGCGGGCGTCCGGAGCAGCGCGAACACGGCCAGGACCGCCGCGTAGCAGGCCAGCGCCGCCCGGACGATCCGCTCCTTGGGCCGCTGGCTGAACACCGTCCCGATCGACAGGGCCCCGGCCACCGCCCCGATGCCGAGGCAGGCGTAGAGCAGCCCGTAGGCGGCGGACCGCTCGTCGATGCCGAGGTTCCGCTCGGCGACGACGGGGAACTGGCCGACGAAGGTCAGCGAGACCAACGAGAACGTGACCATCGTGAGGAGGCAGCGCCGGATCACCGGATCGCGCCGGGCCACCGCGAAGCCGGCGCCGAGCCGGCGCAGGCCCCGCTGGGCCCCCGGTGCCACCGCCGGTGGCGGCAGCCGGACGGTGGTGAGCGAGGCGACGACGAACAGGTAGGTCAGGCCGTTGAGCGCGAACACGGCCGAGGCGCCGACGGCCGCGTCGAGCACGGCACCGATCACAGGGCCGATCACCCGGGAGCCGTTCATCTGGGCCGAGTGGAGGGCGACCGCGCCGGGCAGGTCATCGGGGTCCACAAGTTGGGGGAGCACGGCCGAGTACGCCGGGTTGAACAGCGCCTGCCCGATGCCGATGCCGAACACCACCACGACAAGCAGCACCTCGTTGGGCTGGTCGGGGGCGGCCACCGCGGCGAGCACGAACGACAGGACGAGCTGGCTCACCGCGACGCCGATCAGCAGCCGGCGGCGGTCGATCGTGTCGGCCAGCGCGCCGCCGACCACGGAGAGGAGCAACAGGGGCCCCAGCTGGGCGAACAGCACGACCCCGACGAACGTGGGGGACTCGGTGAGGTCGTAGGCGATGGCGCCCAGGACGACGTTCTGCATCCAGGTGCCGATGTTCGACAGGAACGAGCCGGTGAAGACCCGGCGGAACGTCCGGTGGCGCAGCGCCGCCCGGGCGGTCCCCGGGACGAACGTCCGGTCGCCGTCGACCAGCGCGTCCTCAATGTCCTCGACGACGTCGTCGACGGGGCGGCTCACGGGGCGACGGTGGGCGCGTCGCGGTCGGTCCGGGGCATACCGTCGGCGCGCAACGTCGCGGCCCGCCGCGGCATTCCCCCGGTACGGTCCGGGCCATGGACTTCCGGGACGTGACCGTCGCCGAGCTGGCGGACCAGGTGACCCGTGGCGCCGTGTCGGCCCGCGAGCTGGTCCGGTCCGCGCTCGACCGCATCGAGGCGCTCGACCCCCAGCTGGGCGCGTTCGTCGCCGTCGACGCCGAGGCTGCCCTGGCCGAGGCCGCCGCCGTGGACGAGCGGATCGCTGCCGGGGAGGACGTCGGCCCCCTGGCCGGGGTGCCGCTCGGGGTCAAGGACCTGGAGGACGCGGCCGGCTACGTCACCACCCGGGGCTCCGCGTGCTTCGCCGGCGACCCGCCGGCCACCGTCGACTCGCCGCTGGTGGACCGGATGCGGGCCGCCGGCTGCGTCGTCGTCGGCAAGACCAACACCCCGGAGCTGGCCTGGAAGCCCGACACGACCAACGCCCTGTTCGGCTCCACCCGCAACCCGTGGGACCTCGAGCGGGTGGCCGGCGGCTCGTCTGGCGGCTCGGCGGCGGCGGTGGCGGCCGGCCTCGTCCCGCTGGCCACGGGGTCGGACGGCGGCGGGTCCATCCGCATCCCCTCGGCCGTGTGCGGCCTGTCGGGCCTCAAGCCGTCGCTCGGCCGGGTGCCGAGCGGCGGCCCGGAGCCGCCGGACTGGCCGCTGCTGTCGACCCGGGGCCCGATGACCCGCCGGATCCGCGACTTGGCCCTCGTGCTCGACGCGGTGGTCGGTCCGGAGCCGACCGACCTGGCGTCGCTGCCGCTGCCGGAGGCGTCGTGGTCGCGCTCGCTGGCCGACGTGTACCCGCCGCGCAAGGTGGCCTGGTCGCCGACTCTCGGCTACGCCAAGGTCGACAGCGAGATCCGGGTGGTCTGCGAGGCCGCGGTCCGCCGGTTGGAGGGCCTCGGCACCGAGGTGGTCGAGATCGACACCGTGTTCCCCGACGACCCGATCGAGGACTGGCTGGCGCTCGTCGGCACGTACTGCAGCCGGACCCTGGAGCCGTTCCGGGGCGGGGAGGTGTGGTCGATGATCGACCCGGGCCTGCTCGCGATCGTCGAGTGGACCGGAGCGACCGTCACCGCCACCCGGTTCGTGCAGGCCCTCGACGCCTGCCACCGTCTGAACGTCCGGCTCGTCGACCTGTTCCACCAGGTGCCGCTGCTGCTGTGCCCGACCGTGGCCGGGCAGACCCCCCGGCTGGGGGAGGGCGGCACGATCGACGGCCAGCCCGACGTCAACTGGGTGCGGTTCACGTACGGCTTCAACATGA
The DNA here is from genome assembly GCA_046730015.1 of Actinomycetota bacterium. Lineage (GTDB taxonomy): Bacteria > Actinomycetota > Acidimicrobiia > Acidimicrobiales > VFJN01 > ZC4RG19. Next base: position 16,551 of record JBKPHT010000126.1, on the reverse strand, counting down.
CCCGGTCGCCGGCCGGCACCGTCAACGCCGGCTTCACCCCCGACGGCATGCCGGTCGGCCTGCAGATCGTCGGCCCCCCGCACGGCGACGTGGTGGTGCTGCGGCTGATGTGCCTGCTGGAGGACGCCCTCGGCGCCGACGCCATCGCGCCGTTCGGAGCCGGCTGACCGGCCGCGCTAGACTTCACGTTCCCTCGGGGCGTATAGCTCAGTCGGCTAGAGCGCACGCTTCACACGCGTGAGGTCACAGGTTCGAGCCCTGTTACGCCCACAACCCGACGTCCCTGTCGCTAGAGGCCGCTGGCACCGGCGCGACGGCTCAGGCCGAGGCGGCGATGCCCGCGTCGACCGGCGCGCCGGCGTCGGTCCCTGGCGAGCTGCCCGCGGCCGGCTGCGGGACCGGCGAGCGGTCATCTGCCGGAGCGTCGCCCGCCGTCGCCCGCAGGAAGCTCGTCCACCAGATGACAGCGGAGACGGCATTGCCGGCCGCCAGCCCGAGCACGAACCCGGTGGCATCCCCCAACACGGCCCCGACCAGGGGACAGACGGCCTGGAACGGCGCGGAGGCCAGGCGGGCCCGCAGGCTGCGCCCTGGATCGCTCAGGGCCCTGATGCCGAGCAGCGCTCCGCTCAGCGCGCTCCCCGCGATCATCACGACCCCCATTGGCACCAGCAGCTGCTCGGCCTTATCCCAGGTGTCGCCGAACAGGCGCATCCCGATGCTCGACGGCACCAGCAGCGAGGTCACCATCCAAGCGGCCGAGACGCCGATCGACGCCACGGAAGCGCCGACGAACTTGCGTCGCAGCCGGCCCGGGTCGCTCCGCTCGCGCACGCCCTCCGGCACGAGGATCATGTAGAGGCCCGAGTGGACGACGACCAGCACGCCGAACACGACCCAGGCTGCCCGGGCCGCACCGAGGGCGGCGGCTCCCGAGATCGCGGCGAGCCCTGCGAACCCGAGCTGCCCGACGCCCTGGGCGGTCACGAACTCCATGAAATACCGCCAGGACATGGCGCCGTGGCGCACCAACCACTTCCAGGGATGCGGCCAGCCCGGCAACCCCCACCCCAGCGCCGTCCCGGTCACCGCGCCGAGCGCGCCGGTGAGACCCCAGGCGAGGACATAGGTACCGGCCTCGGAGCCCGAGGGTACCAACGTCAGCGCCGGCACGAGGACGAGGAGCCAGACGACATCGATCGCCAGAGCCGCCCCCGGGCGATCGATGACCAGCAGGTAGCGCCAGGTGTCCTGGACCAGCACGAGCGGGAGCACCAGCGCCAAGGCGAGGAACGCCGCCTGCGGCCCCGGGTCGAGCAGGGCGGCGACCGCGCAGGTCAACAGCGAGCATGCCGCGCCGACGAACAGCGTCGTCCCTTGGATGTCGGCGACGATGCCGCGCCGGGAGCGGGGACCGTGGTCGGCGTACAGCGACAGCAGTGGCTCGGTCGCGACCGAGCGGATCGCCCCGAGAGCCAACTGGTACGCAACCAGTGTCAGCGCGAAGACACCGAAGGTCTGACGGTTCGCGGTGCTCGCGACGAGGATCGTCACCAGCACGTTGCTCAGGCTCGACACTGCCTGGTCGCTGAGGACGAGCAACCGGTGCTTCGTGGCATAGCGGCCACCGCGCTTGCGCGCGGGCGAGAGGTGGCGTGCGGCAGAACGCTGTAGCACTCCCACGGCTCCGACCGACCTCCTCCCAGCTCCTCGGTCAGGCTAGTACGCTGGCCGGTCATGGAGTCTGGGGCGAGGGTCCACGTCAAGGGCCTGGTGAAGCCGGTGATCATCGCGCTCAACGCGCCGCTGGCGCGCCGGCGACTGCGACGCGAGCTGGCCCAGGCGACCCCGCCCCTGCGCATCGAGCTCGGGGGGATCGCCCCCCGGCCCGGATGGGTCGTGACCAACGCCAACTGGAACACCCGCCTGTTCCTCGACGCCACGCAGCCCTGGCCGGTCGACCCTGGGTCTGTCGAGCTGATATTCGCCGACAACATGGTCGAGCACCTCACGCTCGACCAGGCCAGGGCCTTCCTGCGCCAGGCCCACACCGCGCTGCGGCCCGGAGGAACCATCCGGCTGCCGACGCCCGACGTCGAGTCCGCCGCCCGCTACTACCTCGGCGAGGACGAAGAGCGCGCCGCGGCGGTGCTCGGCATGCACCGGCAGAAGGGCCACGTCGCCGAGCACTCGACAGACCTGCTGCGCGTCCCCTTCGCCGATCACGGGCACCACGTCGGCTACCTCTACGACGAGACCAGCCTGAGCGCCGAGCTGAAGCGGGCCGGGTTCCACACGATCAGGCGCTGCGCGACCGGCGAGAGCGACAACCCGGCGCTGCGGGGCCTCGAGAACCGCACCGACGAGGAAGCGCTGGTCCAGCTGATCCTCGAAGCCGACGCCTAGGGCACGCCCCTAGTCGGGACGACGCTGGCGACTGCCGGGCTCGCCCCGGCAACCCGGGGCCGTCCGCCCGGCCGGCCGGTGCCGGCCGCCCCGGAAGCCGGGATCAGCCCAGGTAGCCCGGGTCGAGATAGATCTCGGTGGTGGCCACGCCGGGGATCGTCTCGAAGCTCGTGATCTCGCCCGCGGTCGAGCCGCCGGCGGGCACGAAGTTGAGGATGCCCCACGACCCGCCGATGATGGCGCCGCCCGCGTCCCGGTAGATGGCGTAGGCGTAGGGGCCGTCGAGCTGCTCGGCGTAGGTCGAGGTGACCGTGAAGGTCGTCTTCAGGCCGCCGTACTCCTCGGCCACCGTGCTCACACCCTCGGCGGTGAGGGTGCCCTCGTCGGGCACGTCGGTGGCGTACGGCGACGGCTCGCCGATCTGGACCTCGAGGTTGGCGATCTCCGCCGTCAGCTCGCTGTAGAACTCGTCGCCGATGCCGACCTTCTCGCCGGGCCGGATGACGTAGATGGTGTGCTGCTCGCTGCTCAGCACGGTGCCCGCGGCGTCGAAGACCGACACGCTGACGTCGACGTCGGTCGCCGTCTCGTCCCCGGTGTTCTCGACGATGAAGCCGTAGCTCGCCTGCAGCTCGTCCTGGTCGTAGCCGCCCATGTAGTTGGAGAACCCGGACTCGACGACCTCCAGGGTCGTGTCGCCGGACGGGGTGCCGCCAGGGTCCGAGGTCTCGCTCGGCGTCTCGCTGGTGGGGGGCGAGTCCGGCTCGGTCGCCTCGGTGGTGGCGGGCGGGTCGTCGCCGGTCGACGTCTCGTCGTCGTCGCCCTGCATCACGAAGAACAGGCCGATGAGCAGGGCCGCGACGACGACGCCGATGCCGATGAACAGCGGCGTGCGGTTCTGGCCCTGCCCGGGGGGCGGAGCGCCGTAGGGGCCGGACGGGACGCCCGGCGGGTAACCGGGGGCGCCGGGGGCACCGGGCGGGTAGCCGCCGCTCGGCGGCCCGGACGGGAACCCCCCTGGCGGGCCGGCCGGCGGGTAGGCGCTCGGCGGGCCCATCGGCGGACCGGTCGGCGGGCCGCCCGGCGGCGGGAACCCCGGCACGGCGGCCGGCTGCGGAACGGTCTCGTCGCCCGGCATCTCGGGGCGCGGCGGTGGATACCACTTGTCGTCAGAGGCCTGCCACCAGTCAGGTCCTTGCGGTGTGTCGCTCATGTTGCGTCCTCGTCGGTCTCTCCGCCTCGGGTCCCAGCAACCGGAGGGACGGGCGCTCGCCCAGCCGACCGGAGCAGGAACTGTAGGGGATGATGCGGGAACGCCGGTATCAGGGCGCGGCGGGGGCGCGACGGGGCCGGGAAACGGCGGGAGAACCGGTCAGGCGATGGTCTTGGACAGCCGGTCCATCGCGTCGTCCTCGCTGATGTCGAGGGCGAACGCGAGCTCCGAGACGAGCACCTGGCGGGCCTTGACGAACATCGACTTCTCGCCGGCCGACAGGCCCTTGTCGTTGTCGCGCAGGGCCAGGTTCCGGACCACCTCGGCCACCTGGTAGACGTCGCCCGACTTGAGCTTCTCCTGGTGGTTCTTGAACCGGCGGGACCAGTTGGTCGGCTCGCGGACGTCCTTCTTGGCCAGGACCTCGAACACGTCCTCGACGTCCTCGACCGAGATCGGGTACCGCATCCCGATCTCCTCGGCCTTGTCCACGGGGACCTTGAGCACCAGGTCGCCGTGGGTCATCCGCAGCACGAAGAACTCCTTGTCCTCGCCGTCGGGTTGCATGGACCTCGTCTCCGTGGCCTCGATGACGGCGGCCCCGTGGTGGGGGTACACCACCCGATCCTTGACGCGAAACGACACGCGCGACTCCTCGAACGTCCCTTGGGGGTCGGTACAGGATGCCACTTCCGGAGCGCCCTTCCACAGTCCTAGGGTGCTTGCATCGCTGATGCGAGAACCTGTAGCCGGAGTGGTCGGAGGTCACGGTGATCGACTGGTCGGACGAGCAGCAGATGGTGCGTACCGCCGTGCGCGACTTCATCGCCAAGGAGGTCGTGCCCCACCACCGGGAGCTCGAGCACGGCGACCTGCCCCCCTACGACATCCTCCGCAAGCTGTTCACGACCTTCGGCATGGACGCCATGGCCCGCGACCGCTTCGCCCGCCAGATGGCCGGCGACCGGGAGGACGAGGACGAGAGCGCGCCCCGCGACCCCGCCGCGGCCGCCAACGCGGTGGCCTTCCAGATGATCCCGATCATCGAGCTGTGCCGCTGGAGCCCCGGCATGGTCACCGCCATGGGCGTGTCGATGGGCCTCACCTCGGCGGCGATCATGTCCAAGGGCACGCCGGAGCAGAAGGAGCGGTGGGCGCTCCCGCTGCTCACGATGGAGAAGATCGGCGCCTGGGCCATCACCGAGCCCAGTTCGGGGTCGGACGCCTTCGGGTCGATGCAGTCCACCGCCCGGCGGGACGGCGACGAGTACGTCCTCAACGGGTCGAAGACGTTCATCACCAACGGCCCCTACGCCGACACGATCGTGTTCATCTGCAAGCTCGACGAGGGCAACCCGCCGGCCGAGCGGACCGTGCTCAGCTTCGTCCTCGACTCGGGCATGCCCGGCCTCGAGCAGTCGAAGCCGCTGAAGAAGATGGGGATGCACAGCTCGCCGACCGGCGAGCTGTTCCTGACCGACGTCCGGGTGGGCCGCGACCGGCTGATCGGCGGGTCGGAGCAGCCGGAGGGCGGCGGCCGCACCGCGGCCAAGGCGACGTTCCTGCAGGAGCGGTCGGGGGTGGCGGCGATGGCGCTCGGCATCATCTCGCAGTGCCTCGACCTGTCGGTGGCGTACGCCCGGGACCGGGTCCAATTCGGCCAGCCCATCGGGGAGTTCCAGCTCATCCAGGACAAGCTGGCCCGGATGGAGGTGGCCCGGCTCAACGTCCAGAACCTCGTGTTCCGGGTGATCGAGGCGTCGGCCACGGGCCAGGGGTTCACGCTGGCCGAGGCGTCGGCCATGAAGCTGTACTCGGCCCGGGCGGCCACGGAGGTGGCCCTCGAGGCCGTCCAGCTGTTCGGCGGCAACGGCTACATGAGCGAGTTCCAGGTCGAGCAGCTGGCCCGGGACGCCAAGGTTCTGCAGATCTACGCCGGCACCGACGAGATCCAGATCACCCACATCGCCAAGGACCTGCTGAGGTCCTGACCCGTCACAGGCCGAGGGAGCGGCCGATGATCTCCTTCATGATCTCGGTCGTGCCCCCGTAGATCCGGGTGATGCGGGCGTCGGCGTACGCACGCGCCACCGGGTACTCGGCCATGTAGCCGTAGCCGCCGTGGAGCTGCACGCAGGCGTCGACCACCCGGCCTTGCAGCTCGGTGCACCACCACTTGGCCATCGACGCCTCCTCCGCGGTGAGGTCGCCCGCGTTCAGGGCGAGCACGCAGCGGTCGACGTAGCTCTGGGCGATCTCGATCTCGGTCGCCATCTCGGCCATCCGGAACCGGCTGTTCTGGAACGAGCCCACCGGCTGCCCGAACGCCGTCCGCTCCTTCACGTAGGTGAGCGTCGCGTCGAACGCCGCCCGGGCCGCGGCGACGCCGGTGGCGCCGATCGACAGGCGCTCCTGGGGCAGGTTGGATATCAGGTAGCGGAACCCCTGGCCCTCGTCGCCGAGCCGGTTGGCCACGGGCACCCGGACGTCGGTGAAGAACAGCTCGGCCGTGTCCTGCGCGTGCATGCCGATCTTGTCGAGGTTGCGGCCCCGCTCGAAGCCGGCCATGCCCCGCTCGACCACCACCAGCGACATGCCCCGGTGGCGCTCGGACGGGTCGGTCTTCACCGCGGTAATGACCAGGTCGGCGTTGACGCCGTTGGTGATGAACGTCTTCGACCCGTTGACGACGTAGTCGTCGCCGTCGCGGCGGGCGGTGGTGGTCATCGACGCGAGGTCCGACCCGATGCCGGGCTCGGTCATGGCGATCGCCGTCACCAGGTCGCCGGAGCAGATACCGGGCAGCCACCGGGCCTGCTGCTCCGGCGTCGCCAGCGACAGGAAGTAGGGCAGGCAGATGTCGTTGTGGAGCGTCCAGCCGAGCCCCGCGGCGTTGACCCCGGCCCGCTGGATCTCCTCGGCGATCACGAGGTTGTAGCGGAAGTCGTCGACCCCGCCGCCGCCGTGCTCCACCGGTGCGGCCATGCCCAGGAACCCGTGCTTGCCGGCCCCGGTGAACAGCGACCGGTCGACGATCCCGGCCCGCTCCCACTCGTCGTTGTGCGGCGCCACCTCGGCGGCGATGAACCGGGCCACGCTGTCCCGGAACAGCTCGTGGTCGTCGTCGAACAGCGTCCGTTCCACGCCCCGACCGTAGCCCTGGGCACCGAACGTCACCGCCGGCACGAGTACCGTGGCTGCGTGACAGGACCGGTCGCGGTCGTCGTCGGCGGCGGCGGCCCCCCCGAGGTGCCCCCCGGCGGGCTGGGCGACCTCGGCGGCGACGTCGTCGTGGTGGCGGCCGACAGCGGGTTGGCGGGTGCAGGCCTGCTCGGCCTGCCGGTCGACCTGGTGGTGGGCGACATGGACTCGGTGGAAGGGGGTGAGCTGGCCGCCGCCGTCGAGGCCGGGGTGCCGGTCGAGCGCCACCCGGTTGCCAAGGACGCGACCGACCTCGACCTGGCCCTGGCCGCGGCGCTGGCCCGGCGACCGCGGCCGGGTCGCCTGGTGGTGGTGACGGGGACGGGCGACCGTTTCGACCACGCCCTGGCGGTGGCGCTGGCGCTGGCCTCGCCCCGCTACGCCGGAGTCGAGGTCGAGGCCTGGATCGGCCCGGCCCACCTGTGGGTCGTCCGCGACCGGGCGACCCTCCGGGGGGCGCCGGGGGCGCTGGTGAGCCTGCTGCCGGCCCACGGCCCGGCCCGCGGCGTCACCACCGACGGCCTGCTCTACCCGCTCGCCGGCGAGGACCTGCCGGCGGGCTCGACCCGCGGGGTGAGCAACGAGATGACGGGGGACGAGGCGACGGTCCGGGTGGGCTCGGGGGTGCTGCTGGCGGTGATGCCGGGCGGGGTTGGGGCGCCGGCCGCCGGGGTGCCACGATCGCCGCCGTGGACGTGACGGCCGACCTGGTGGCGCCCTGCCCGCCCGAGGACCTGTTCGGCTGGGTCGACGACCTGGCCCGCTACCCGCGGTGGCTCGACATCGTGCCCCGCGCCGAGGCGGTGCCGGCCATGGACGGCGACCCGGGTCCGGCCTGGTCGGTCGACCTCCGGGGCCGGCTTGGCCCGTTCGCCCGGTCGAAGCGGCTGCGGATGGTCCGGACCGTCCACGACCGCCCCGGCCGGGTCCGGTTCGAGCGGTTGGAGCACGACGGCCGCCGCCACGCCGACTGGGTGCTCGCCGCGACGGTGGAGTCGGTCGCCGACGGCAGCCGGCTGTCGATGCACCTGCACTACGGCGGCAGCCTGGGCGGGCCGGTGGTCGAGCGGCTGCTGGCCGACGAGATCCGCCGGTCGAAGCCCCGGCTGCTGGCCCTGGTCGAGGCCTAGGAGCGACGACGGCGGGCTACGACGCCCGGGCGGCGAACCGGCCGTCGCGCCGGTCGAGGTGGAGCGCGAGCCCGAACGTCGCCGACAGCGTCGGCGCGGTGACGACGTCGGCCACGGGCCCGGCGGCGACCACCCGCCCGGCCCGGAGGGCGAGGGCGTGGGTGAAGCCGGGCGGGATCTCCTCGACGTGGTGGGTGACCAGCACGGTGGGCGGGGTGGTGGGGTCGTCCGCGAGGGCGGCGAGGCGGCCGACGAGGTCCTCGCGGGCGCCCAGGTCGAGCCCGGCGGTCGGCTCGTCGAGCAGCACCAGGCCCGGGTCGCCCCACAGCGACCGGGCCAGCAGCACCCGCTGGCGCTCGCCGGACGACAGGGTGCCGAATGCCCGGTCGGCGAGGGGCGCGGCGCCCATCCGGTCGAGCAGGGCCAGCGCCCGGGCGCGGTCGGTGTCGCCGTAGGCGTGCCACCAGGTCTCGAGGGCGGCCTCCCGGGCCGCCATGACGATCTCGGCCGCGGTGACCTCGGGGCGGAGGAGGTCGGCGAAGGCCGGGCTGACCAGGCCGATGCGGGTGCGGAGCCGGCGGACGTCGACCCGGCCGAGGCGGTGGCCGAGGACGTCGACGGTGCCGGAGGAGGGGTGGAGCCAGAGCGACGCGACCCGCAGGAGGGTGGTCTTGCCGGACCCGTTGGGGCCGAGCACGACCCACCGCTCGCCGGCATGGACGACCCAGTCGACGTCGGCCAGCAGCGCGCTCGCGTCCCGGACGACGGCGACGCCGGACAGGGCCAGGGCGGGCGGCGGGACGGCATGCACGACCGCCCAACCTAGGGCGGCCTCGCCCAGGTCAGAGCCCTTACGACGTAGTGATTTCCGTCATGGGATCGCAATAAACGCAACCATGTCGCTAAGGTCACCGCCCCATGCGACGCTATCAGCCGCTGCCGACGCTCCTCGCTGGGGGCCTCGTGGTCGTCCTGTCCGCCGCCGGGCTCGGCGACCGCAACGAGGCATCGGGAGGCCAGGGCGACGACGCCAGCCCCGACGGCCTGGCCCTCGTGTCCGCCTCCCGAGACGGCGACGTCCCCCGTCCGGGCGGGCGTGCGCCCACGGTCACCAGCACCACGACCACCGCGCCGCCCCCGCCGCCCCCCACCACGGCACCGCCGCCCCCGCCGCCCACCACCGCGGCCCCGCCCGAGCCGGAGCCCGAGTCAGAGGCCGAGGTCCGGGCCGACGCCGACATCGTCTGCCCGGTCGAGGGCGGCGCCGATTTCGTCGACTCGTGGGGCGACGCCCGCTCCGGCGGCCGCGCCCACAAGGGGACCGACATGATGGCCGCCTACGGCACCCCCACCCTCGCCCCGGTCAGCGGCACGGTCGAGCACCGCAACGTCACCGGCGGCGGCCTGTCCTGGTTCGTCTACGGTGACGACGGCAACACCTACTTCGGCACCCACCTGTCCGGCTACGAGAACGAGGGCGCGGGCTGGGTCGACGCCGGCACCGTGATCGGCTACGTCGGCGACTCCGGCAACGCCGCCGGCACGCCCCACCTCCACTTCGAGTTCTGGCCGGGCGGAGGGAGCCCTGTCAACCCGTACTCGCTCGTGGCCGCCGCCTGCTGACAGCGTCGGCCGCACCACTTCGGGGAACACCGCCACACCGGCACCAGAGCCCGCATCGGCGGGCTTACCGGCGGTAAGGCGACCGGCGGCGAGTTGGACTCCCGCCGGTCGCCCGCCGCTACGGTGGCGCCGTGCGCATCGGCATCCTCGGGGGAACAGGCCCGGCCGGCAGGGCCCTCGCCGCCCGACTGGCCTCGGTGGGGTTCGACGTGGTCGTGGGCTCCCGGTCCAAGTACCGGGCCATGGAGGTCGTCGACACCCTGCTCGGGCAGTGGCCGGACCGCCGGCTCACCATCGGGGCCGGCGACAACGCCCAGGCCGCCGACACCGACGTCGTCGTCATCGCCACCCCGTGGGACGGCGCCACCCAGACCGCCGTCTCGGTCGAGGAGCGGCTCCGGGGCAAGGTCGTCGTCTCGATGGCCAACGCGCTGACCAAGATCGGCAAGGAGTTCCAGCCGCTCGTGCCGCCCCGCGGCTCGGTCGCTGCCAGCGTCCAGGCGGCCGTGCCCCAGTGCCTGGTCGCCGCCGCCCTCCACCACGTGCCGGCCAAGGAGCTGGGCGACCTGCGGCACCCCATCGAGAGCGACGTGCTGATCTGCTCCGACCATGCCCTGGCCGTCGAGGTCACCAGCGAGATCGTCGGCAAGATCCCCGACATGCGGCCGCTCAACGCGGGCGAGCTGGCGATGGCCACGCCGATCGAGTCGTTCACCGCCGTGCTGCTCCAGCTCAACATGCACTACAAGACCCGCGTCGCGGTGAAGCTGACCGGCATCCCCGAGCCCGCCGCCGGACCCGACGGCGGGACACCGGCCCGGAAGGGCAACGGCGCCGGCCGGCGCCCGGCGGCCGAGCCGACGCAATGAGCGAGCCCATGCGGCTGCACGACACCGCCCGTGGCGAGGTCGTGCCGTTCGCCCCCGGGCCGGTGGTGACCATGTACACCTGCGGCATCACGCCGTACGACGCCACCCACATCGGCCACGCCGCCGTCTACCTGACCTACGACGTCCTCCAGCGGCGGCTGCGCGACCGGGGCCACGAGACCCGCTGCGTCCGCAACGTCACCGACGTCGACGACGACCTGCTCCGCAAGGCCCGCGAGCTCGGCGTCCACTACCTCGATCTGGCCGCCGCCGAGACCGCCCGGTTCGACGACGACATGCGCGCCCTCGACGTGCTCCCCGCCTGGAGCGAGCCCCGGGCCACCTCGGCCATCCCCGACATCCGCGGGTTCATCGGCATGGTCCTCGACCGCGGCTACGCGTACCAGGCCGGGGGCGGCGTCTACTTCGACGTCTCCAAGTTCGACCGCTTCGGCCAGGTCAGCCACCTCGACCGCGACGAGATGCTGCGGCTCGCCGCCGAACGGGGTGGCAACGTCGACGACCCCCACAAGCACGACCCGCTCGACTTCGTCCTGTGGCAGCCGTCCGCGCCCGACGAGCCCGCGTGGGAGTCGCTGTGGGGCCCCGGCCGGCCCGGCTGGCACATCGAGTGCTCGGCGCTGGCCATGCGTGAGCTCGGCACCACCATCGACCTCCACGGCGGTGGCACCGACCTGATCTTCCCCCACCACGAGTGCGAGGCCGCCCAGTCCGAGGCCGCCACCGGCGAGCCCTTCGTCCGCCACTGGATGCACCAGGCCATGGTGCGGATGGACGGGGAGAAGATGTCCAAGTCGCTCGGCAACCTCGTCTTCGTGTCCGAGCTCCGGAAGATCTGGGACCACCGGGCGATCCGGCTCGCTCTGCTCGCCCACCACTACCGGTCGCCCTGGGACTGGGACGGCGACGTGATGCCCGCCGCCGCCGACCGCCTGGCCCGCTGGCAGTCCGCGGTGGGCGCCACCGGCACCGGGGACCAGGCCCTCGACGAGGTCCGGGCCGCGCTCGACGACGACCTCGACACCCCCGCCGCGCTCGCCGCCGTCGACGCGGCGGCGAAGGACGGCCACGACGTCAGCCGCGCCGCCGGCCTCCTCGGCGTCGATCTGACGCGCAACTGACGGCACCCGGCACAGCACCGACCGCATCGCCCACCCAGGGCGGTCACGCGCGGCGTAGGCTCCGGCCCATGTCCGGCGCGGCAGGCGACGATCGGGAGTACGGGAGGCTCTACCCGGTCGCCCGCGCCATCCTGAGCCCGCTGTTCAAGGCCGGCTGGCGGATCCACCTCAAGGGGGCCGACAACCTGCCCGCCGACGGCCCCGCCATCATCTGCCCCAACCACACGTCGGTGATCGACTCGTTCCTGCTGCCGTCGGTGCTGCCCCGGCGCATCACCTTCGTGGGCAAGGCCGAGTACCTCGACGACTGGAAGACCCGGCACCTGTTCCCCGCCCTCGGCATGATCCCCATCGACCGGTCCGGCGGCGACGCCAGCACCCGGGCGCTCGACGCCGCCGCCGGGGTGCTGGCCCGGGGCGAGCTGTTCGGCATCTACCCCGAGGGCACCCGCAGCCGCGACGGCCGCCTCCACAAGGGCCACACCGGTCCCGCCCGCCTCGCGCTCCGCACCGGCGCCCCGCTCGTGCCCGTCGGCATCGTCGGCACCCGCCACATCCAGCCGCCGGGAGCCAAGGCGCCCCGGCTGTTCGGGGCGGCCGAGATCCGCATCGGGCGGCCGATCGACCCCGCCCTGCACGGCGCCCGGGCCGACGACCGCCTGGTCCTCCGCCAGCTCACCGACGAGCTCATGTTCGAGGTCCGCGAGCTCTCGGGCCAGGAGTACGTCGACGAGTACGCCACCCGCCGCCACGAGGCACTGCCGTCGCAGCCGACCGCGATCGTGCTCGACAGCACCCACCGCCACGACCGGGAGCCGGCGGTAACCGGTTCGGGAGCCGTCTCCGCGGCTCGGTAACCTCGGCACCCATGGCCGAGATCGCAGTCACCCTGCCCGACGGATCCCAGCGCTCCCTCCCGTCGGGCACGACCGCGCTCGGCCTCGCGCAGAGCATCGGCTCCCGCCTCGCGAAGGCCGCCGTCATCGCCGAGATCAACGGGGACGAGCGCGACCTCGGCACCGAGCTGGCCGACGGCGACCGGGTGGCCATCGTGACCGCCGACAGCGAGCGGGGCCTCTACACCATCCGCCACTCGACCGCCCACGTGCTGGCCCAGGCGGTGCTCGACCTCTTCCCCGACGCCACCTTCGGCATCGGGCCGCCGGTCGAGGACGGCTTCTACTACGACTTCGCGCTCCCCGGCGGGGCCACCTTCAGCACCGACGACCTCGACCGCATCGACGCCCGCATGCGGGAGATCATCGAGGAGCGCCAGGCCTTCGTCCGGGCCGAGATCCCGGCCGACGAGGCCCGCGAGGTGTTCGCCGACCACCCGTTCAAGCTGGAGATCATCGACAACGCGTCGACCGACCCGATGTCGGGCACCGGCGACCGGGGCGAGGTCCGCACCTACGAGAACCCGCCGGCCAAGCCCAAGGACCACCCGCCGTTCCACGGCCGGCCCGGCTTCGTCGACCTGTGCCGCGGCCCCCACGTCGAGGACACCGGCCGCCACCTCGGCCACTTCAAGCTCATGCGGGTGGCCGGCGCCTACTGGCGGGGCGACGAGCACAACCCGCAGCTCCAGCGGGTCTACGGCACCGCCTGGGACTCCCGCAAGGCGCTCGACGCCCACCTGCACATGCTGGAGGAGGCGGCCAAGCGCGACCACCGCAAGCTCGGCGCCGAGCTCGACCTGTTCAGCTTCCCGCCCGAGGTCGGCAGCGGCCTGCCGCTCTACCACCCCAAGGGCGGCCTGGTCCGCAAGCTGATGGAGGACTACAGCCGGGCCGAGCACGAGAAGGCCGGCTACGAGTTCGTCTACACCCCCCACATCGCCAAGTCCGACCTGTACGCGATCAGCGGCCACCTCGAGTGGTACGCGGACGGCATGTACCCCCCGATGGACCTCGACGAGGGGGTCAAGTACTACCCGAAGCCGATGAACTGCCCGATGCACACGCTGATCTTCCGGTCGCGGCAGCGGTCGTACCGGGAGCTGCCGCTGCGGCTGTTCGAGTTCGGCACCGTCTACCGCTACGAGAAGTCGGGCGTCGTGCACGGCCTGCTGCGGGCCCGGGGCTTCACCCAGGACGACGCCCACATCTTCTGCACCTCCGAGCAGCTGGCCAGCGAGCTGGCCGACCTGCTCGACTTCGTGCTGCAGCTGCTGCGCGACTACGGCTTCGACCAGTTCGAGGCCGAGCTGTCCACCCGGCCCGACAACTTCGTGGGCGAGCCGGAGGACTGGGACGAGGCCGAGGCGGCCCTCACCCACGCCATCGACAAGGCCGGCATCCCCTACGTGGTGGCCGAGGGCGAGGGCGCGTTCTACGCCCCCAAGATCGACGTCCACGTCCGCGACGCCATCGGCCGCCGCTGGCAGCTGTCGACCCTGCAGGTCGACTTCCAGTTCCCGCCCCGCTTCGACCTGGAGTACGTCGGCGCCGACAACCACAGGCACCGGCCGAGGATGATCCACCGGGCCCTGTTCGGGTCGATCGACCGGTTCTTCGGCGTGCTGCTGGAGCACACCGCCGGCGCGCTGCCGACCTGGCTGGCCCCGGTGCAGGTGCAGGTGCTCCCCGTCCGGTCCGACCACGAGGCCCACGCCGCGGGGCTGGTCGAGCGGCTGGGGGCCGAGGGCTTCCGCGCCGAAGTGACCGACGCCGACGAGCCGCTCGGCGCCCGCATCCGCAAGGCGAAGCTCGAGAAGGTGCCCCACGTCCTGGTCGTGGGCGACGACGACGTGGCGGCCGACACGGTGGGCGACAACCCGCGGGGCGGCGAGGTCGAGCGGGACGTGCCGGTTGCGACGTTCGTCGAGCGGCTGCACACCGAGATCTCGACCCACGCCTGATGGCCGACGACGACACCCGGCCGGGGGCCGCGGGGGCGATGGAGCGCCTGTGGGCGGGCTGGCGGTCGTCCTACGTCGCTGCCGCCGGGAACGGCGCCCTGGCGGGGGAGGGGTCGCTCTTCCAGCGGATCCTCGCCCTCGGTCTCCCCGACGAGGAGTCCCACGTGGTCTGGCGGGGCAACGAGGTGTTCGCCATCCTCAACGCGTACCCGTACACGAGCGGCCACCTGCTGGTGATGCCCTACCGGGAGGTGGGGGAGCTGGAGGACCTCACCCCGAGCGAGGCGGCCGCGATGTGGGGCGCGGTCCAGGACGCGGTGGTGGCGGTGAAGTCGGCGTACCAGCCCCACGGCGTGAACGTAGGGCTCAACCTGGGCGAGGCGGCCGGCGCGGGCGTCCCGTCCCACCTCCACGTCCACGTCCTGCCCCGCTGGAACGCCGACTCGAACTTCATGACCGCGGTGGCCGAGGTCCGGGTCCTGCCCGAGTCGCTCTCGGAGTCGTGGGCCAAGCTCCGGGCCGCCTGGCCCGCCTGACGGACTGCCCGCTACGGTCACGAGCCGCCATGCCCGCCGACCCCGCAGCCCCGAACGACCGGACCGAGCCCGCCGACGAGGACGTCGTCGACGCCCTCCCCGACGACCTGAAGGCGGCCGGCTACGTCGGCCCGTACCTGTTCCCGAACAACAACCGCCGCCGGGTACCCGGGTACCTGTACCTGGCGCTGGCGGTGGGCTGTGTGGCCCTGTGGGGGCTGGCCGACGAGTCGCCGTTCGTCAACGGCGGCTTCCTGCTCGCGGCCGTCCTGCTGGCGGTCATCGGGACGTACTCGATCGTCACCGGCTGGAACCTCGACGTCGACGAGCAGGACGCCCTGGTGGCGGCCTCGCGGGTCGTGGGCTTCCCGGTGGGCCACGCGTCGGCCCAGATGGGCTGGCGGGGCCTGCTCAGCCGGCCCACGTGGCGGATCCTGGCCTACTCCGACGAGAACCCGCCGGCCAAGCGGGCCCTGGTGCTGGTCGACGGCGTCGACGGCGAGATCGTCCAGCACTTCGTCGAGGACAACCCGGAGGACTGGTCGAAGCTGGACGAGGGGTGATCCAGGTCTCATCCGTCGCCACCGCTCGGCACGATGGCCCAGCCGCGGACCTGGGCGTGGACGACATGGGTGAGACAGACCCACATCTGGTCGACATCGTCCCGGTCACCACGCTGCTGCGACGATCCGGGGAGAGACATCGACCGACGCGGACGAGATGGCCGGACGTGAGCGCCTCGGAGCCAGGAGGAAGGCCCCCGGGCTGACCCAGGAGAGCCTGGCCGAGCGGCTGCGCGTCGAGCGGTCGACCGTCGCCCGCTGGGAGCAGGGAACGGCGACGCCTCGGCCGTGGTACCGGCGACACAACGCCGAGGCGCTCGACCTCACTCCCGACGAGCTGGCCCAGATGCTCTGCCCGCTCCCCGAATCTCGGGCGGCCGGGCGAGGCCCTGCGGGTCGCCGACATGGTCATCGACCGGGGAGGGATCGGTCCCCGGGTGGCGGCGGTGTTCCATCTCCGGCGTGCCCGATCCTCGGATCCGCCGCCGGGTCGAGCCAGGATCCGGACTGGACCTGGTGGGTCGACCACGCGGAGCTCAGCTGGCACCGGGCGATGACGCTGCTCAGCCTCGGAGACCGGGACGCCGCCCTCGACCTGTTCCGTACGGCCTACGAGCTGCGGGCCCCGGAGGCGAGGCGGTCCCGGTTCAACGACCTGGCCCACCTTCTCGCCGCGCAGGTGTCGGTCGGTGCCTGGCCGGACGCGGCCGCCTCGCTCGACCGGTTGACGGGCGAGGTGGACGGGATCAGGTCAGGGCGGACCGATGCGCTCCTGCGGCGGGTGGTCCGGCGGATCGGGGACCGCCAGCCCCCGGCACCCTCGGCGGCCACCGACGCCGCCGAGCACCTCACTCGACGGCTGGACCGGGCGCCCTGACGGCGGGTGGTCTCGTGGCCGACGACGACGCTGATCAGCGGGCGGGGCCGCTTGCCGTCGGCGGGCGCGGTCACGGCCCGGGTGGCCATCTCCACCAGCGCGACGTGCCGGCGCTGGGCGGGGGTGCGGGC
>JBKPHT010000125.1:0-1834 GCA_046730015.1 Actinomycetota bacterium | reverse complement strand
GGCCACGACGGCGGCCGGATCGTCTTCGAGGGCACACCCGCCGACCTCGTCGCCACCCGCTCCACCCTCACCGGCGAGCACCTCGCGGCCTACGTCGGCACCTGACCGAGGCCCTCGATACCGCTCCAGTCGGTGCGCGATCCGTCTACCGAAGCACCACTTTGGGGTGACAAGAAGTGGCGCTCTGGGGGTTGACGCTTTACGTTTTGACGGTCTTGAGGGGGGTATCTCTGCGGTGGCGAGAGCCGCTGTCCAAGGACGAGGGGGAACGGGTCTACGACTCATCATCTGCTGGCGTCGTCGAGGCGCGTGCGGGTACGCGTGGTCTCGGTCGGCGTCGCTGCGTTGCCGGCGGCGGTGCTGCCACCGAGCCAGGTGGCAGGCGCCCAGCCAGGCGACGCATGCGAGAACCGCACGAACAACACCTACGACAAGCTGTTGGAGTGCGTGACCCTGGAAGGCGTCCGGGAGCATCAGGCGGCGTTCCAAGCGATCGCCGACGCGAACGATGACCCCTTCTATCCGGGCACCCGTGCCGCCGGGACGGAGGGCTACGCCGACAGCGTCGACTACGTCGCCGGGCTGTTGAAGGACGCGGGCTACGAGGTGACCGTCGACCCGGTCGAGTTCGAGTTCAACTTCCCGGCCGTGCTGCGCCAGACCGCACCGGTCGTGGCGACCTACGAGACCGGGGTGTTCAGCGGAAGCGGCTCGGGGACGGTGGAGGGCCAGGTCATCCCGGTCGACATCAACCTCGTGGGCGACCGTGCGTCGACCAGCGGGTGCCAGGCGGCGGACTTCGCCGGGATCGACTGGAGCGGTGATGCCGACATCGCGCTGATCCAGCGTGGCTCGTGCACCTTCGGCACTAAGGCGCGGAACGCCGAGCTCGCAGGGGCGGAGGCCGTCATCATCTTCAACCAGGGCAACACGCCCGACCGCGAGGGCCTCATCGTCGGGGACGCCACCAGCCTGGACGACGGCACCGTCGTCAGCCACAACATCCCGGTCGTGGGCGCGAGCTTCGCTGACGGGGTGGCATTGGCGGCCCCGGGATCGACGGCCTTCGTCGAGGTCCTTCCGCCAGAGACGCGGACCGACTTCAACGTCATCGCCGAGCTGCCGGGCACCAATGAGGACAATGTCGTGATGGCCGGGCCCACCTCGACAGCGTGACCGCGGGGCCAGGGATCCAGGACAACGGGTCCGGCTCGGCTGCGCTCCTGGAAACGGCCCTGATGATGGCCAAGTTGCAGCCGGAGAACACCGTGCGGTTCGCGTGGTGGGCCGCCGAGGAGCTCGGGCTCATCGGCTCGACCGACTACGTCGAGGGACTCTCGCAGGCAGAGCGCGACCGCATCGCGCTGTACCTCAACTACGACATGGTGGGCTCGCCGAACTACATCTTCATGGTCTACGACGCGGACCAGTCGACGTTCCCGGCTCCGGAGGGCGTGCCGATCCCCGAGGGCTCGGTGGCGATCGAGGATCTGTACGAGTCGTACTACACCTTGATCGGCGAGCCTTACGACGACACCGAGTTCTCGGGCCGTAGCGACTATCAGGCGTTCATCGAGAACGACATCCCCGCCGGTGGCCTGTTCACGGGAGCCGAGGTGGTCAAGACCGAGGAGCAGGCAGCCATCTGGGGTGGTGTCGCCGGGGAGCAGTTCGATCCCTGCTACCACGAGGCGTGCGACACGTTCGACAACATCAACTTGCACGCGTTGGAGGTGAACAGCGATCTCATCGCGTTCGCGCAGCTCACCTTCGCCTACTCGACAGAGACGGTTAACGGTGTCCCGGGCATGAGGGTTCCCGGCCCGCCCCTCGA
>JBKPHT010000124.1:0-17601 GCA_046730015.1 Actinomycetota bacterium | reverse complement strand
TCACCGTGGTCACCGCCGATGGCCGGGAGATCCTGCTCGCCGTTGCTGGCCCGGGCGAGCTGCTCGGCGAGTTCGAAGCCGTTGACCCCGAAAGCGGTCCCCGAGCTGCGGCCAACGTGGCCCTGGAACCGGTCGAATGCCGGGAGATCACGGGCGAGCAGTTCCGCGACCTGCTCGACACGCACCCACGCATTCCGCTGACGCTGCTTCGCTGGACCATCCGCCGGCTCAAGTGGGCCGATCGCCGGCGCATCGACGCCGCCTCGTCCGACACCACCCACCGGCTCGCCCGCTTCCTCCTCGAACTCGCCGACAACCACGCCCACGCCGACCCCTCCCGGGTGGAGATCGAGATCCCGCTGACCCAGGAAGAACTCGCCAGTCTGATCACTGCTTCCCGGGACACGGTGGTCCGGGCCATCACCATGTTGCGGTCCCGTCGCCTAATCGCCACCGCCAGGGGTCGGATCACCATCCTTGACATCAACGCTCTCCGCGAGTTCGCCGACTAGTCGCCGGCGACACGCACCCGCTCGCCCTTGCTGCCCGAACGAAACGCCGACGGTGCTTCACGTGCGCTCAGGGTGGGCGCGCCGTCCCCAGGATCGGCGCCGCTCATCGTGACCACCGACCGGCGCCGACCAAACCGCCCCAGATCCTGACCGGCAGACTCGCTCCCCGCCCAAGCGACTAAGCCATGATCGACCCCGGACAGGGACCCTGCTCGTTGCTCTGCCGAATTTGGCTCTACAGGGGTCAAGGGCGCCGGCTTCGCCGGCTCACGCCCGGCCTGCCGGCGGCACCTCCGGCGCCGTCCTCGGCCGAACGGGCTGGACGAAGGTGCGCTCGTGCCTTTCTCCGGTCGCGCGTCCTTCCGATCCAGCGGTCGACGTTGGCCTCCGCAGCACTCGTTCGTACGACGTCGTCGGGCCGTCGTCGCCTGGTTGACATCCCTTTGTCGTGAACTGACACTTCACCCCGTGGGGTTCTGGTCTGCGGCCACGGTGGCTGTCGGGACGTCGGTCTGCGCGGCGCTCGGCGGACTGGGTGGTGGAATCGCCGAGGCCGAACCGCCCACCACGACTGTGGTCTTCGACCAGCCGGGGGTGTACCAGTGGACCGTGCCCGCGGGTGTGCAGTCGGCGACGTTCGAACTGTACGGCGCGGCCGGCGGCGGGGGCGGCGGTGGGCAGGGTGGCCGGGGTGCGCATGTCACTGCCACGCTCGCCGTAGGCCGGCAAACTGTCCTGACGATCGTCGTTGGTGGGCGAGGCGGTGACGGCGCGATTGCGACCGCCGGCACTGGCGGTTTCGGCGGTGGCGCCCCTGGCGGGGCCGGAGCTGCACCGCAGCTCGGCTATCCGGGCTTTCGCTTCGGTGGCCCGGGCGGCGGTGGCGGTGGTGGCGCCTCCGACGTCCGGACTGACGCCAGCGATGCGAGTGGTCTGGCGTCGCGCCTGCTCGTGGCCGGCGGCGGGGGCGGGGCCGGAGTCGCCTCGGGCGGCGCCGCCGGCAGCGACGGCCAGCCCGGAGCCGAGGGGCGGCTCGTAGTCCTCGGGTTCCCGCCGACGGTGGTCTCGGGCGGGGGCGGGGGTGGCGGCACGGCGATCGCTGGTGGGGCGGGAGGGGGCTTCGGGGCCGGCGACGGGTCCTTGGGCGCGGGCGGCGCCGGCGCGCAGGCTCACCCGTCGCAACTTGGATTCATCAACGGTAGTTCGCTCGTTATCTCGGACGGGCAGGGCGGCGGGGGTGGCGGCGGAGGGCTCTTTGGGGGCGGAGGCGGGGCGTCGTCCGCCATAGTCTCTGTCGGAATCGACAGCGCCTTTGGCGCGTCGGCAGGAGGCGGCGGCGGCTCGAGCCTGGTGTCGGGCGACGACGTACTCTGCACACCGGAGGTCGAGACCGGCGTGTCGGTCGGTGACGGCTCCGTCGTGATCAGCTACCACCGGGGGGCATCGCCACGCCGCCTGTGCCCGTCCGGTAGCTGACCGTTACCGATCGCGGCGGCGGCTCATCACCAGCGGTCGCCACCGACGCCACCCTGACCACGACAACGGATCAGGAGTGTCGACCTGGACACACGGCCAGCGCGGAAATCGCAGAGGCGAGCTGGTGCGATCGGCCTGACCTGCGGTGCGGCCGGCGCACGCGTGGCCTGTTCTCGCGTGCTCCGGCGAAGGCGTGTGGCCGATGAGCGAGCCTCTGGTCCAACGCGGCCTATGACGCCGGCCGCATCTTCGTCATCGACCGTAGCGGCCTGATGCAGGCGTTCGACGCCACGAGCGGGGCTCTGCTTTGGTCCATCAGTCTCTACAAATCGTCGGAGACGTACTCCTTCAGCGCACCACCCACTGCAGCGAACGGGCTGGTCTATACGAGCGGCAGCGGCATAGGGAGTCCAGCAGGCAAGTTGTTCGCCATGCGGGCGAGCGACGGTTCCATCGCCTGGACGCAGCCCGTCGCCCACGGAGACATGAGCACGCCGGCGTTGAGTGCCACGAGCGTGTTTGTCTCCTACAGCTGCGGGGTGGTGTATGCGTTCGACCGCACCAGCGGGCAGCCGCGCTGGCACAACGACGGCCGTGCACCGGAGGTG
Source organism: Actinomycetota bacterium (assembly GCA_046730015.1). Classification (GTDB taxonomy): domain Bacteria; phylum Actinomycetota; class Acidimicrobiia; order Acidimicrobiales; family VFJN01; genus ZC4RG19. Next base: position 15,005 of record JBKPHT010000124.1, on the reverse strand, counting down.
GCGGCAAGATGCCGGCGTACCACGACGGGAAGGTCTATGCACGCGACTTCACGGCCGGGAACGAAATCATCGACGCCGAGACCGGTGCGACCGAAGGAACCTTCGAGGCAACGCTGATCCCCGCGTTCGCCGACGGTATCGGCCTGTTCCTCGCCGGTGATGTGTGGTGGGACGGCGACACGCCGGAGCTACGCGCTGTCAAGGACAGGCAGACCCTGTGGACCTTTACCGGCCAGGGCGAGCTCCGCACTGCCCCGATCGTGGCCGGGAGCACGGTCTTCGTCGGGGGTTCGACAGGGATCGTCTACGGGCTAGACCTCCACACCGGGCAGCTCATCTGGAGTTCTGACGTCGGCATGTATGGGTGGATCTGGCCGCCGGACGAGCAGAACGTCATGCGCCCACTGACTGGCCTCGGCGCGGGCGAAGGGCTACTGGTCGTCCCGGCGTGGAACCGCCTTGCCGTATTCGGCCGCCCCTAGCCGCGCCACCTCAACCACGCCCGACATCGCCCTTCGGCTCTGCTCTGCCGACTTTGGCTCTTGGGGGGTCGAGAGCGCCGGCGTAGCCGGCGCCAGCCTGCGGGCGGGCGCCACAGGCGCCCGTCCTCGGCCGGGGTCGCCGAGTGCATTCAGCCCTAGCAGACAGGTTCTCGCTCATGGCGTGGAAGGTGCTGGCGTTACAGAACAGCGTGCCGGCGAGCTGGACGAGCCCCGCCCACCAGTCGATGCGGTGCGGCTCCCAGGTGATCAGCTATCCGCAGCCGGCCGCCGTGGCAATGACGAATGGCCGTGTTCCCCCACCGGCCGAGGCCGGACCGGGCTAGCGGGCGGCGTTCCCGGCGTCGAGCTCCCACCAGAAGAAGTTGCGGGTCTTGGCGAGGATGTCGGTCTTGTTCGCCGAGTAGGGCACGTGGCCGGCGCCCTCGTAGGTCACGAGGATCGCCACGAGCCCTGCCTGGGTCGCCCGGTCGACGGTGCTGGTCGCCCACGAGTACGGCACCAGGTTGTCGTTGGTGCCGTGGAACAACAGCGCCGCCGCGTCCCCGGCGTTGATGGGGCTGCTGGCGAGCTGGGCGCCCGACAGCGACTGGGCGGCCCGTACGGCCGAGGAGAAGCCCTGGTGGTCGCCCGGGCCCGGGTTCTCGGGTGAGTAGCCGACGTTGAGGGCGGTGATCGCCCCGGCCGACGTCCCGCCGATGGCGATGCGGTCCGTGTCGATGCTGTAGGTCGCCGCCTGCTCCCGCAGGAAGCGGACCGCCGTCTGGGCGTCCTGCTGGGCCTGCTGGATGGCGGTGATGCACCGGGTGATGTTGGAGCCGCCGTTCGTGCAGCCGACCGAGTCGAGCCGGTAGTCGATCGAGACGTTGACGTACCCCTTGCGGGCGAAGTAGTTCGCCTCCTCGACGAGCTCCGGCGAGCTGCGGCTGCCGAAGGCGAAGCTGCCACCGTGCACCCAGACGATCGCCGGCCGGGCGGCCACGGTGTCGCCGGTGGGCTGGTACATGTCCAGGGCCAGCGTGATGCTGGCACCGTCCTGGTTGACGGCGCGACCGAAGACGATCCCGTCGGTCCTGGTCACGGCGAACATGTCGTCCCGGTAGCGGAGCGGGGCGTCGCCGGGCGGATCGACCAGCGAGTCGCAGCCGGCGACGATGAGCACGACCAGCGACAGGGCTGCGGCGACCAACCAACTGCGACGACGCATCGCGATTCCCCCTCAGATCCGTAGCGGCCGGCGGCACGGGGCAGACCGACCCTGCCAGGACGTTACACGGTGTAGTAACGCGTTACGACCGTCGGGTAACCAGCGACGGACCGGGCATACAGGGGCCCGTGTCCCTCCCCGCATCACTGGCCCGGTTCAACCGGGAGGACCAACAGGGTCACCCGGCTGATCGCCCCCTGGCTCCCGGGATTCGGGATCGTGACCCACCGGGGCCGCAGGTCCGGGCAGACCTACGAGACGCCGGGCTTGGACCTGCTTCTCCATGCTGGGCTGCCGAGGCGTCACCACCGGCGTCGTGATGCGAGGCGACGGCATGCTGAGCGTCGAGATAGCGCCCGCATCTCGGCCGGGCCGCGGCGACCTTCGGCGAGCCCGCCCCGAGCCATCCGCTGCGCTCTTGCGCTCGTCGCCGAGTTCGGCCGCAAAGACCAGAACGTCGCCGGCGCCGTGCACAGCGGCGAGTGCGAGCGCCACGCCAACGGGCTGCGGGGGGTCGCGGTCGGCCTGGCCGAGCAACTCGCAGCCAGCACCCCGCCGGCCAGGTGCTCGTGACCCAGACCGTCAGAGACCTCACCGTCGGTTCCACGATCCGGCTCGAACCACGAGGCCGCTGCTCCGACCTGTTGGGTTGCAGGCTTGACACCATGCGGCGAGTAGACCCAGAGGGTGCCGCCCGCGTCGTGAGTAGTAGTCGCTACTCATCTCTCCCCGGCGGCGTCGCGCCGAGTCGCCGCATGGCGAGGTCCCGCAAGGCGTCGGCTCGCACCTTGGCGTTGCCGGTCAGCGAGAGGTCGTCGTCGTCGAAGAACAGCACACGACGGGGCAGCTTGTACGACGCCACGCGGCCCTTGAGGAAAGCGCGCACCTCCTCCTCGTCGATGCCCGACCCGTCGTGCGCGACCACGCACGCGATCACGATCTCACCGAGCACCGCGTCTGGCACGCCGACGGCGAGCGCCACCTTCAACCCCGGATGGCGGAGCAGCGCCTCTTCGATCTCGACCGGCGAGACGTTGGCGCCGCCGGTCTTGATGAGCCCGGACGCGCGGCCCGTCCAATGGAGCCGGTTCTCCGTGTCCACCGCGCCGGCGTCGCCGGTGTGGAAGAAGCCATCCGCGTCGAACACGCTCTCGGGAAGCTCCTTCACGTACCCCTTCATGAGAGTCGGCCCTTTGACGGCGATCTCGCCTTCCTGGTTGCGGTCCAGGATCTGGCCGGTGCCGGGGTCGATGATGCGGACGGCGTTGCCCGGCAAGATCGGTCCCTGGTGCCCCTCGCGCACCTCGGGCGGGCAGGACGCGGGCGTCGAGCTCACGATCGTGAACATCTCGGTCAACCCGTAGGCCGCACGGGGGCTCCAGACGTCCTCCACGTGCACGCTCGGATGACGGCCGAAGCTGGTGACGGCGTCGACGTGGCGCAACGTCGAGAGGTCGCGGCGCGCCCAGTCCGGATGGCTCTCGAGCTGGGCGAGCTGATGGGGCCACGCGTGCGGCGACGTGACGCGTTCTGCCTCGAGCAACCGGAGTGCGTCCCCGGGCTCGAAGTGCTCCTGGAGGACGAGGCATCCGCCCGCGGCCAGCGTGGCCCCCATGACCATGCAGAACCCGGCGGTCCAGAAGAACGGGAAGGCGCTCCACACCCGGTCCGTCTCGTCGAGGCCGAGGAGCCGCGCGAAGCGCCAGCTCTGCAACGCGGGCGAACGGTGCCCGTGCAGCACGCCCTTCGGCAGCGCCGTCGTGCCGGACGTGTAGAACACGACGGCGTCGTCGGCCGGCACGATCTCGGCGGCACAGGCGTCGAGCACCTCGTCGGACACGGCGGCAGCGCTCTCGACGAACGCCTCCCAGGGGAGCACGGCACCCTGCGGCTCGTCCACGGCCAGCCCGACGATCAGCCGCAGGAACGGCAGCGAGGGGCTGCGCAATCGATCAGGGCCCGACGCGACCTCGGGACACATCGCTCGCACCTGCTCGAGGTAGGCGTGCGAGAGCAGCCGGTCCTGCGTGAGCAGGATGGCGCTGTCCGAGTGGCGGAGGACATGCTCGAGCTCGGTCGGCTCGAAGTACGTGTTGATCGGCACGAGGACACCGCCCGCCAGCGCAACGCCGAACGCGCTCGCGACCCACTCCGGTCGGTTGCCCATGAGCAGCGCGACCCGGCCACCCTTCTCCAACCCTTGGACGAGGAGCGCGCGGGCGACGGCACGCGCGTGTCGCCGCAGGTCGTCATAGCTCCACCGGGTGACGGCGCCCGGGCCGTGGAACACGACCGCCTCGTGGTCGGTGACCCGTGCGGTCGCCTCGGCGAGCATCGCCCCGAGCGTGAGCCCGCCGATCCCGGGCTCGGTCGCCGCCGGCGGGCCGAGGAACGTCGTCAGGGCAGCTCGACCTCGACTGGTCCCTTGGCCATCACCGTGCCGTCCTGGGTCGTCATCACCACCTCGACGGTGACCAGGTCGGCGCCGATGGTGTCGTCGTGGCGTGCAGCGATCACCTCGGCGTCGAGCAGCGTCAGGTCACCCTCGAACGGCGGGAAGCGGTACTGGATGCGGGAGTGCCGGATGTACCCCTCGGGGCCGGCCCACGCGGCTACGTAGTCGAGCACCCACGTGCCCATGGCCGCGCCGTAGCCGTAGCCTCGGGGCAGCCCGATGAGGCGAGCGTGCTCCTCGTCGACGTGGCCCCGTGACGGGCCGCGGTACAGGCCGTCGGCGAGCGAGGGGTCGAGCTCGGCGATGTCGAGGTGGCGCGACATCTCGGGAAGCCAGCCGGCCTGCTCGATGTGGTCGGCTCCCTCATGGCGGGTGGCGCCCCACACCGTGAACGTGAACGCCCGCCACTCGGTCGCGAAGGTCTGGATCGTATGGGGGCCGATCGGCCGCGTGGGCAGCGCCTCGCCGACGCTGACGTCCTCGGCACGGCGTTGCGGAACACCGCGGAAGGTCCGGATCCAGTCGAGGCGCTGGCGCTCGATCTCGTCGAGTTGCTCCGGTGTCCATATCCGGACGGGTGCGGTCTGCTCGAAGAACCCGCGGGCACGGGCCTCGTCGGCGAGGTAACGCACGGCGGTCGACCGCTGCTGGGCCACGGGCTCGCCGCGTTGGTTGTGATGGAACGTGTCGCCACGCGAGAACATCGTCGGCCCGGCGAACTTGGTCTCCGTGATCTTGTAGTCGACGAAGCGGCGGGTCTGCCTCAGGCGGTCACCGGGATGGATGCGCGGGCCGCGGAACCACCACTCGTCACCCCCGAAGATCATGTGCGTGCCCGGCACGTTCCCGACGATCGCCGGCGTCGCGCCATGCCCGGTGTCGCAGCAGACCGCGAACGACTGGGGCGCCACGATGCCCCCGCACACGCTGGCCGCGGCGGCCGCTTCGTCGTAGTGGATCGGGTTGGGATACTGCATGCCCTGGACCCACCGTCGGATCTCGGTGACGGTCACCGGTTCCAGCAGCTGCCCGCCACCGAGCCAGGCGCCCAGTCGCCGGTCGACGTCGGTCGTGTCCATGCGAACCCGGTCGTCGGTTGTCGCCATGCGGGTTCCCCCGTTCGTCGACGGCAATGTATGACATCCGCGTTAGTTCGCGTCGAGGCTGGGTGCCGGCGGCGGCCGGAGCGACGAAGCGTCCCGTCGAGCTGCCCATCGCCGGCATGCCCGCGTCGGACTACTGCTACAGCTCGGACGACCCGTCGACGGCGCTCGCCGGGTGGATCTTCACCGGCGGCACCACCACGCTCACGGTCACCTTGAGTGTCGTGAGCGAGGCCGGCGACGTGACCGGCACCCAGATGAGCGTTCAAATCGAGGGCCCGGCTCGGAGGCGGTCGCTCCCGGACACGCCCCGCGGCCATCAGTTCACCGACCAATGCCCGGTGGACCGCGATGCCCGGGTGCTCGTCTCGTCCTGACGTCGCGCACGTCTAGTCGGCCTCACCGGCCTGAGACGAATGGTGCGGAGGGCTAGCGACCACGGCGGGGACCGATGTTCCATCAATCTTGTTTGATTGATATCCGCTCTCGTCGGGTAGGTCAATCAGTGGGACTCCCTGACGCCTGGTCGAAAGGAGGACCCCATGCCCGCCATCATCGAGGCGAGAGGGCTCACCAAGCACTTCGGCGACGTCCGGGCGCTCGACTGCCTTGACCTTGTTGCTCGATCCGGGCAGGTCACCGCGCTGTTGGGGCCGAACGGCGCCGGCAAGACCACCTTCGTGCGTGCGGTTGGGTGGCCGACAACCAGCCCTTCACCGTCGTCAGCAACGCGGTGCGAAGCCTGACGCTGGGCGGCGCCGACGCCGCCGGTCTCGGGCACAGCACGAGCGACTGGGTGGCGCTGAGTCTTGCCTGGTACGGCGGGATCCTGGTGTTTTCAGCGCGATCGCCGAGTCCCGCTCGCCCGAGCTAGCAGACCGACCTCGTCACTCCACGCCAACGCCGATACACGGGAGCACAGCATGACCTCCACCTACAAGCTCGACATGACGACGATGTTTGCCTACCACGACGCGCTCCGCCGCGACCTGGAGCCCGTCGCCGTCATGACGGGACGATCCGAGGGCTGGGACTTGTTCAAGAAGTTCCTGCACGTTCACCACGTCGCCGAAGACGAGGCCCTGTGGCCCGTGGTGCGACAGGCGCTGATCGGTCACACCGACGATGTGGCGCTCCTCGATGACATGGAAGCCGAGCACGCCGGGCTCGGACCGCTCCTGGACGCCATCAACGATGCCCTGGGTTGCGGCGAGTCCGCGCCACAAGCCCGGACCGACCTGGCCGCCCGGCTTCACGAGCACCTCACCCACGAGGAGGAGGCCGCCCTGCCGGTCATCGACCGCACCCTCGACGAAGAGCAGTGGATGCAGTTTGGCGAAGCGTCCGCGGAGAAGGTCGGCCCCGACATGCCCACCTTCCTGCCGTGGCTGCTGGCCGGCGCAGACGGCGAGCGCACCAAGGCGATCCTCGCCCACCTCCCCGAGCCAGCCCAGCGGACGTATCGGAACGAGTGGCAACCCACCTACGCGGCGAAGGACTGGTGGGCGACGTGAACCGCGCTCAGAGCGCAACGAACGACGAAGAGTTCGGTGGCACGGGTATTACGAGCGGTCACGTTCGCCTAACTAGGGGATCTGCGCTCTCGGCGGGCGCGGGCCGTGCGTCCCCAGGGCTTGGTGATGGCGATGGTGACGGCGCTGAGGAGTAGGAGAGGCGTCGCCGCAGTGGCGGGTAGCAGCGCGTCGCTGAAGCCGGTGGATCCGCGCTCGGCCCGTTCGGCGATGGTGTCTTGGATGGCGTTGTCGATGATGAGCAGGCCCACGAGGGTGGTGACCACGGCAAGGGCGAGCTTGGCGAGGATCCACCAGTGGCGAAGGAGGCCCCACCGGGTGGCCAGCGCGAGCAGCAGCCCGGTGCCAAGGGTGGCGATGGCCGCCGCGGGCATGAGGTTGTTAACCAGCCGGTCCATCGCCGCGTAGTACGCGTCGGCGAGAGTCTCGTTGCTCGTCGCGGCGGCGGAGATCGCGAGGAACACGTTGGCGACGACTGCACCGACCCAGACCGCCATGACGGCGATGTGGGCGGTGAGGGCCGCCTTGCGGGCTCGGGGAGAGAGATGTCCTCCTCGGGTGACGGGTAGCCGGCGCTCGGGCGCGCTGGCAGTGTGGCCGGCGACCAGGCCGTTAAGTGGGTCAGGTGGGGATGTCATGTCGGGAGACGCTTGTCAGGCCAGCGGCGACGGCGAGCGCGCCATGGAGCGCGCCGAGGGCCAGGGCGTACAGGTAGGAGACATCGACGTTGCCGCCCGCGGCCAGCGCCTCGAACTGCAGGCCCGGCAATAGCCGGAACGCCGAGGTCCACGCCTCGCTGAGCAGGTGCTCGAACGGTCCGGCCCAAGCGACTCCGATGGCGACGACGATGGGGACGGAACGGAAGACGACCGCGAGCAGCGTGCCGAAGGTGCCCCACCCGAGAAGGCCGCCGATCGCCGAGAGGTAGTCGCCCCCGGCGGCTAGGACTCCGTCGACGCCGAACCAGTGCGTGGTGGAGACGTCCTGCCCAGGCGCGAGGGCCAGGGACAGGAGCACGCTCAGCGCAGCGGCGACGGCGAACATGACGGCCCCGAACACGAAGAGCGCGGGGGTTTTCCCGGTGACGACCCGCCAACGCCGGGGCTCGTGGACCAGCAGCGTGCGCAACGTGCCATGGGAGAACTCGGTCGCCATGCGGGCAGCGAAGACCACGACGACGAGCACTCCCAAGAAGCCGGTGCCGACCCGGAAGGCCTCGGTTGCCCCGCCGGCCGCCCCGAGCGCCTCGAGCGTGGTGCCCCGCCCCGGTGCCGACCTCGCCGCCGGCTGCGCCGACAAGAAGTTGGCAAGGGTGGTGATGACCCCGAACCGGTAGAAGGCGGGCGCCTCGATCAGGGCTCCTACCCGGTGGATGTAGCTGGCCGGATCGGCGACATCGTGCCCCAACACGCACGCCGACCCGGAGCTGGGCCGTACCAGGCCCACCAACATGGGGGGCGTGGTGGACTTCCCGGCGCCGTTGGGACCGATGAAGCCGGCGACCACGCCCACCGGCACCTCGAAGGAGAGCCGATCGACCGCGACTCGCTTGCCGAAACGCTTGGTGAGCTCCCGCACACTGACCGCTGAGTCCGTCAACGCCACGTTGGTGAGTGTCCGCCGATGAGGTGGTCGCCCGCATCCGAGCAGACGCGGATTCGCGGCCTACGACCCTGGTCGTAGCGGCCGCCCGGCCGCTACGAGGCCCGCCTCGAACGCCATGACCACGAGCTGGGCCCGGTCCCTCGCTCCCAGCTTGGACAGCAGCCTGGTGATGTGCGTGCGCACGGTGGCGGGACTGATGACCAGCCGCGTGGCGATCTCGTCGTTGCTGGCCCCGGTGGCGATGGCGGCGAGGACATCCCGTTCCCGCTCGGTCAGCACATCGAGGGTCGCCGCGGTCGGTACGGCCCGCTCGGTGCGGGAGGCGAGCTCGGCCACCAGCCGACGGGTGGCGCCCGGCGACAGCAGCGCATCGCCGGCCGCCACGACGCGCACGGCCCGAACCAGCTCCTCGGGCTCCGCGTCCTTGACCAGGAACCCGCTCGCACCCGCCCGGAGCGCCTCGAAGACGTACTCGTCGATCTCGAAGGTGGTCAGGATCAGGACCCGCACCGAGGCCAGCGCCGGGTCCTGGGCGATCTCACGGGTGGCCGCCAGACCGTCGACCCCCGGCATCCGGATGTCCATCAACACGACGTCGGGATTCGTAGCTCGGACGAGGGCCAGTGCCGCGGAGCCGTCAGCGGCGTCCCCGACGACCTCGATGTCGGGTTCGGCCTCGAGGAGAGCGCGACACCCGGCGCGTACAATGCCCTGGTCGTCCACCACCAGGACCGAGATCACCGGCCGACCCCGCCGTCCGTGGGCAGCTCGGCCCACACCCGGAACCCGCCCTCCGGGCGGGACGCGGCCTCGAACCGGCCGCCCATCGTCAGCGCCCGCTCCCGCATGCCGATGATGCCGTAACCCTCTGCGGCCGCGTCCGCCGACCCTGCGCCCTCGTCGAGCACCTCCAGCTCGAGGTGATGCACGCCGTAGGTGATGCGCACCTCGGCACGCCGCGAACCGGCGTGGCGGGCCACGTTGGTGAGCGACTCCTGCACGATCCGGTACGCCGCGACCTCCACCACCGCCGGAACCGGGCGTGGCGTTCCGTGGGAGACCAGCCAGGGCTCCAATCCCCTCGTGCTCATCTCGTCGAGCAGACGCTCCATGTCCACGAGTCCCGGCGCCGGATGCCTTGGCGGTCCGCCGTCGCCGCCGCGCAACAAGTCGAGCGCGCCTCGCAGCTCGTGCAGGCCCTCCTTTGCAGAACGGCGGATGGAGACGAAGGACTCCCGGGCCGGGTCGGCCTCGGACAGCCTCGCCGCGACGCCGGCCTGGAGCGCGATGCCCGACAGCGTGTGGGCCACGACATCGTGCACGTCTCGAGCGACGCGCAGCCGCTCCTCGGCCGCCCGCCGGCGGGCCTCCTGCTCCCGGGTCTCTTCGAGGCAACGAGCGCGCTCCTCCAACCCGGCGAAGTGGGCCCGCTTAGCCCGTGCCGACTCGCCCAACAGCACCGCGGCGACCATCCACCCGACGAACACCAGGGGAAGCCAACCCGCCTCGTCACCGGTCCCGTCCGCCAGCCCGGTCACCAGCAGCGCAGCGGTGACGGCCGCGACCACCGGCACGGTCCGCCTGCGGTCGCGAGCACTGGCCAGGAAGAACGCCGCCACCAGCGGGGCTACGAACACCGGCCCGCCCGGATAGCCCCTCGCCGCGTACAACGCCACCGCCCCGCCCGCAGCCAAGACGCCGACGACCGGCGCCCGCCGCCGCAACGACAACGCCAGGCCGGCCACCACCACGCACCCACCGCCCAAGCCGTCGAGCTGCCGGCTCCCCGATACCGGGTCGATCCGAGCGGTGATCGCCACCAGCGCGAGCGCGACACCGACCCCGAGGGCGACGTCCAACACGGCGGGCCGACTCATCCTGTACATAGGCATGACCAGCGTACGAACGACACCAACCCCTCGGCATCAGAGCAGCGACGTAGCCGACACCTACGACCCACGCTGTATCGGGCCAAACGAACGAGTGATGTGTCGGCATCCGGCCACTCGCGCGCGGCGCACGCGCATGCGGCGGGGGCGCCGTTGGGTCCATGAACGGCGATGCCGCGTCGATTGGCAATCGGACGCCGCCGACCGACTTTGCGCGCCTGGTCATCTCCGACGCACAAGGCACTTCGCCTATCTGCACCTGCTGGGACTCGCCGCTCTGAAGGTGGTTGTTGTTCCGCGGCTTCGTGTCACCCTGGTCGGCGCGCCGAGCCCACGCGACAGCCGGTGGGCGGGACGAGCCGCATCAGCAGCGGACGTGCCTCGCCCTGCTGGCGGACCCGCGGTCGGGTCGCGACTAGACGCAACGGCCCGCGAACGCCGTGACGGCAGCTGCGATCTGCTCGGAGCGTTCCAGCACCACCAGATGGCCGGCGTCGCGGAACCGCTGCAGGCTGGCCGCCGGGATGCGGTCGGCGAGCGCCCGCGCGTGCTCGGGCTTGACCGAGCGGTCCTTGCTGCCGCACAGGACCAGCGTGGGCAGCTCCACCCGGGCCAGCCGGTCCCTGAAATCGAAGCGCAGCACCGCCTTGGGCGCGTCGATCGTGGTCTGCCGGCCAGCATCCGGTTCGGCAGGCTGTCCCCCAGCCCCTGTGGAGTCCTGACGCGTCAAGTCGGACCGAGATCGGGAGCGCACCGCTCGTCTGCTCTGCCGCCTACTCGCCGCGGCGACCCTCGGTGTAGCCACGGCGGAACTGCTCGACCAGAGGATGCCGGCGCTGGGTGGCGCGCCGATCGTGACGTACGGGCCTCCGTCCGTCGCGCAGGGCTGTCGGGGTGAGCTCTCTCCACCGACGCGCCTCGTCGAGCCACCACGCTGCCCCGCTCAAACCAACGCCCACGGAAAAGATGGCACGAAGAGCCGTCCACCCATCGAGGTCGATTGCGGCGATGACCCCCCTACCAGACCCGCCGCGAGGAAAGTGACCGACAATACGCCCGCTACCAACAGCACCGGGTACCACAGGAGCATTGGGACCCACCACGGCAGGTGCCGCGCCGACCAGGCCAGCAGTCCCGGTCGATGGGGGTCCTGCCGCCCGGACATGCCGACCATGCTACCGGCGGTGGGCACCCCGCCGAGGTCGGCAGAGCACCGGCCGTCGCCCTCGCGCGCTATGAGCTGGCGATCGGAGAGACCGGGTCAGCCGCGGCCGCGGTCGTCGTCCTCGATCTGGGCACGGATCTCGCCGCCGGGGCGGCCCGTGGAGTGGACGTTCACGTACGTCGCCCCGGAGAGCAGGGCGCGCACGAACTCGTCGAACTCGCCTGCGGCGAGGCCCTGGCCCGCGGCGCCGGCACCGACGTCGGCGGCCCGGATGGTGCCGGTGATCGTCCCGCCGGACCCAGGGCACGCCTGCGTGCCTGCGGGGCCGTTGCCGAGGTTGGAGCACAGGAACACGACGATGGGACCGTTGTTCGTCGCGTTCTCGAAGTGGATGTGCGCCTGCGTGGCGGCCGTCTCGAGGCCGCTGAACGACAGCTCGTAGTCGAGCGAGTCGCCGGCCCGGGCGAGGTCGATGTTGAACTCACCCACGCCGGGTGTAGAGAGCGCCGGCACTTCCTCGTAGCCAGTGAGGGTCTCGCGCTCCCTCACGTTGTCGGCAACCGCGGCGGTGCCCATGCCGATCACCGCCACGATCGCGGCGGCGGCAGCGAATTTGACGCGTGCTTTCACGGTCTTCCCTCCTCCAGTCGGAGAGACCGGACGCCGCTTCCCCCATCGGCCGGCCAGTCACTACGTGACCTCACGCTAACGCGCTCCGGGTCGGCCACGTCACGTCTGTTCGATCGACGCTTCCTGGCGCTCGCTCCCGGTCACACCTGACGTGACCGGCCGGAAGCCTGCCAACGGGAAGCCGATGACCGGAGCGCAATCTCGGGGGACAGCTTCTGCGTTTTAAGCGTTCGTGCTGACGATCGGGTCGACTCGTACCCGCTTTGCTGCTTCAGCCTTCAATGCCGCACCCGAGCCGGAAGGTACACGCGTCCACAGCTCGGGGTCGGGTGTGCTCAGGGTGCCGGTGGTGGCATCTCGCTCCACGCACCTGGGAAGTCGGGATTGATCATGGCGGGGTTCGAGTCACCGGTGAGCTGCCCAACGGCCGCGAGCATGTCGGCGCCGACGTCCCAGCCGACGGCATTGGTCTCCTCGTAGTGATCCTCGGGCTCGCCGAGCACCTGGCCGTAGCGGCAACTGCCGGCGACTACCTCGGCGGCGCCGTCGCCCGCGGCGCTGGCGATCGCGGCCAGGGCGGAAGGATCTTCCGTCACGAGCTTGCACTGTTTGCCGGACACGGCATCGGCGAACTCGATCACGCCGGCGTCGTGGAGGGCCTGGCAGGTGCCCGGGCCGGCGAAGAGGTCGCCCACGCAGGCGATGCGCCAGTCCGAGATCGGCAGGATGTAGCCGAGCTCGTCGCTGCCCAGCCCCACGGTCCACTTGAACCGGTCGGTCATGCGGCCCCGGACGTAGCCCGGGGTGTCGTAGTCGGTGCCCACGGCGTGCAGCGCCGGGTCGCCAGCGAACCAGTCACCCGGCCGGTCCAGCCAGCCTGCCGGCAGCCCGATCACCAGCTCGCCCGCCACCTCGCCGGGCATGAACATCATGCCCACCGGGCCGACGCGCACGTAGGCGACCTCCGACTGGACGTGGTCCCCGGCGCGGATCGTCCCGACGACCGGATCGTCGGTCGTGGCCAGGTCATCGGGTTCACAGGTGCTGTCGTTCTTCGGCCCCGACTCCGGGCAGGTGAAGAGCATCGGCACCTCGTGGCCCAGCTGGGTTCGTCCCGTCGTCTCGTCGACGACGAGCAGCAGCCGGAAGCCGATGTTCGACATGCGGGTGTAGAAGGTCTGTCGCTCCACCGATACGGGCGTCGACGTGAGCTCCTCGCCGTCGGCCAGGAAGCCCAGGGCGGCGATGGCCGCCTGGGTCCCGATCACCCACATGCGGCGGAAGTTCTTGTCGGTGTAGGTGAACGGTTCACCACCGGGCGGTTGCGCGCCCGGGGGAGGTTGGTACTGGTTGCCCAGGGGGTGCGCCTCGTCGACCTCCCACACCGACGCGCCGAGCGGTGTCGTCAGCGCTCCAAGGGCCCCCACCATGTAGAGCGCCACACCACCCGCCTGCTGCTCGATGGTCCGCGACAGCACGCCGGCGTAGTCGGCGGTGAAGTAGCGGCCCTCGGCGTAGCACTGCGATGCCTGGTCGCCCGTCCAGCCGAGGGCGGCGCACGCCGACGAGATATCGACCGGCGGTTCCCAGCCGAGGGTGACCTCCGGATGGTTGTTCCACTGCACCATCGTCGCGATGACGTCCCCGTCCATGGCTCGGGCCTGGAGCACGTTCATCGACGGGTCGATGACCTGCGGGTCGCGGCCGTCGTTCATGCCGAACCAGTGCTCGCCGGCACCGACCCGGAGCCGCGCCGGCCGCATGGCGAGCACGGCCTCGACCGCCGCGTCAGCGACCCGACCGGCCATCTGCTCGTACCAGTCGTGATTGACGTCGAACGCGGTGTCGGGCCCGTGGTGGTTGTGCGTGGCGGGCACCAGCACCGTCGTGCGGTCGGCGAGGTGGCGGGGCAAGCGCTCGGCCACGGCGCGGCGGATCGCCTCGGCATCGTTGCGGAACACCATGTAGAGGTCGACCGCGACGACGACGACGATCTCGCCCCGCCCCCGCAGATCGCTCACTGCGATGGCCCGGGCCCGAAGGTCGTCGCGCACCCAATGGGCCTCGGGGCTGCCGTTGCCCACGGCGACGCGACCGGCATCGAAGGCGGGGACGAACACGCCCAACGCCGTGGCGTCGTCTGGCGGCGGTAGCTCAGCCTGCTCGACGTAGTCGGTCGAACCGTCGACGAGCGGGAGCACCGACCGGCTCGCGGCACCGACCATCGCCGTCGGTCGCCCGCGGGCGGGCGGACCATGCCAATCGCCCGACGACCGGGCTCCTGCAGGCAGCGCGACCGCTACCACCGATACCGCGGCGATCCATCCACCGAGCCAGCGCCGCATCGGAACCCCCTTCTCGACGTCGCTCGACGCCACCACGAATGCCCGATGCCGTCAAGTCCGTCCAAGTCCACGCCGTGATGGCGGCAGAGATCACCGACCGTGCGCTTCCCAAGGAGCAATTCGACACTGGTGCTAGGTTCTCCGATGCCCGGCCAGGCCAGCGCGCCGACGGTGGGGGCGCGAACAAGGCATCCAGGGGGATCGTGTGAGGGTCCGACCTCGTCACCTCGTTGCGTTCGTCGCGGCGGCCGTGACCGTGGGCGCGTCGGTGGTGGCGGCGCCGGCCGGTGGGCAGCCCGGTCGACCGGGATCGCCGGAAGCGGACCGCGCCTTCTACGTTCTCCCGCCCGGCAACTACGGCGGCCTGCCCACCACCGACGAGTCGCGCGACCAGATCCCGCTCTACGACGCGCTGACGCCGCTGCGTGGCGACGTCTCGGACGCCGACATCGATGCGAACTTCCTCCCTGAGGACTTCGCGCCGGTGGGCACCACCCGCGAGGAGCCCACCGGTCGTCCCGGCACGACGATCCTCTACGACGAGTACGGCGTCGCTCACATCTCTGGCCAGACC
>JBKPHT010000123.1:0-4075 GCA_046730015.1 Actinomycetota bacterium | reverse complement strand
GGCTGCCGCTGGCAATCGAGGTGGCGGCAGCCGCGGCCCGGGTCGAGCCGCTGGCGGAGCTGGCCGAGCGGCTGGCGGGCGACGCCGCGGCCCTGCTCGACGTCGAGCCGCCGGTGGGCGCCGGGCGCCGCCGCCTGGGCGCGGCCCTGGACGAGGCGCTGTCCCGGGTGGATGCGGAGGCGGCCGGTCTCTACGCCCACCTGAGCGTGTTCCCGGCCGGGTTCGACGCCACGGCCGCGGCGGCCGTCGGCGGGCTCGGCGAGGACGACGCCCGGGCCGCGCTGGCCCGGCTGGCGGAGGCGTCGCTGCTGGTCCTGGAGCCGCCCGATCGACGCCGGGCCCGGCTGCTGCAGCCGGTGCAGGCCCACGCGGCGGCCCGGCTGGCGCCCGACGACGCGGCCGCCGCCCGCGACCGGTTGGCGGACTGGTGCCTGTCGCTGGCCGACGGGCTCGACCGCAGCGTCCACGGGCCGGCCCAGACCGACGTGGTCGAGCGGTTCGTGGCGGAGCTGCCCAACTTCCGCCTGGTGCTTCGGCGCCTGGTCGATGCGGGCGACGTCGAGCGGGCCGCCGTCCTGTTCGAGAGCATGGTGCCGTGCTGGGGCGACTCGCCGGCCAGCCCGGAGGCGCCGGCCTGGGCCGACGAGCTGTTGGCGCTCGCACCCGCGCTGTCGGGCGGCCCCCGGGCCCGGCTCGAGGTGGCGATCGTGCACGCCCAGTACGCGTTCGAGCTGATGGCGGCCCGCCTGCCGCTGGCCGAGGACGCGCTGGCCCGGGCCGAGGCGGCCGGTGACGGGTTCGCGGCGGCGGCCGCCCGGCTGCAGGTGGCGATCGGGCTGGGGTGGCGGGGCGCCGACCTCGACCGGGCCGAGGCGCTGCTGGACGAGTCCCGGGCGGCGATGCTCCGGCTGGGCGAGCAGCACTGGGCGGCGGTCACCCGGGAGTTCCAGGGGCTGCTGGCGCTGCGCCGGCTCGACGTCCGCAACGGCATCGCGGTGCTCGAGGAGGCGGCGGCCGAGCATCGGGCCGTTGGCGCGCCGGGTGACGTCGGACATGCGCTGACCTTCATCGGCTACGCCCGCCGCGCTCTGGGCGACGACAGCGGGGCGCTGCGCGCCTTCGACGAGGCCAGGCGGCTGCTCGACAGGGTCCGGGTGGCCACCTGGCTGCGGGCCACGGTCGGGGCCGGGCACGCGGCGCTGGCACTGGGCCGGCAGGTGGCCGCGGCCGACGCGTTCCGTGGTGCCTACGACCGGGCGGTCGAGG
The DNA here is from genome assembly GCA_046730015.1 of Actinomycetota bacterium. Taxonomy (GTDB): domain Bacteria; phylum Actinomycetota; class Acidimicrobiia; order Acidimicrobiales; family VFJN01; genus ZC4RG19. The sequence goes on along the minus strand of JBKPHT010000123.1, from coordinate 2,809 downwards.
TCGGCGACCGGCGGATCGCGGGGACGGCTCTGGTCGGCCTGGCCACCATCGCCCGTCGGTCCGGAGCGGCCGACCGGTGCGTCGCCCTGCTGGTGGCGGCGAGCATCGAGGCGCTGGGCGGAGGCGACCCGAGCGACGCCGTGACCGCCGCGGGAGTGCTGGCCGAGATGCTGGTCGAGCACGGCGCCTTCGAGGAGGCAGCGGTCGTGCTGGGCGCGGCGTCGGTGATCGACGACGAGGTGGGGGTGCGGATCGACTTCGGGCTCGCGTTCGACAGCGACCCGGTGCGCGAGGCGGTCCGGGCCCGGTTGGGCGACGACCGGATGGCCGACCTGGCGGGCGACGGCCGGACGATCGGCCCGGCCGCGGCGGTCCGCCGGGCAGGCGAGCGGCTGGTCGAGGACGATCTGGCCGGGGACACGGCGTCGGCCGCCGAGCTGCGGCTGGTCGACGGCGGCGTCGAGGTCCGCCTGGCCGGGCCCGGCCCCCCGGTCGAGGCGAGGCCTGCGGCGGCGATGGCGAGACGTCGCCGTTGACGTCCCGCGCTCGTGCAGGAACCGGGGAGGAGGCCCCTACCTCGCCGCGGCGGCGGTCCCGGCCCGGTCGGGCCGGCTTTACGGCGGTGACCATGGGCGGCGTTCCGCCCGCCCGCGCCGCCCATGGTCTCTCCGCCGGGCCCCGCTGGGAAGGGCCACTGCGGCACCCTAAGTCGTGGCAGTCACCGTGTCACGACCTTGCTCGGCGGTCGTTAGGGGATCGTTAGTGACGACCGCTCTGCGTGAGCGCGCCCCCACAACTGAGGGGGAGCGGCCGCGTCACGCGGTGGACGCGGTGAGCCGGGGGAACAGCGGCGCGCCCTTCGTGACCGTGAGACCGCCGGGGTAACCACCCCAGGTGGCGGCCTCGGGCAGTCGCTGATCGGCGGGAGTGCCGGATAGCCCGATGCGGCGCCAGGCCTCCGCCGTCGCGACCGGCAGGGCCGGCGACGCGAGCACCGACACGATCCGTAGGGCCTCGAGGGCGTCACCGAGGACGGCGGCGACCGCCGGGCCCGGGTCCATCTTCCACGGCTCGTTGTCCTCCAGGAACCCGTTGGTCTCGCGGATGAGCCGCCAGGTGGCGTCGAGAGCGACCGACGGCGCCACGTCGTCCCAGCCCCGGGCGGTGGCCGCGTACGCCTCGACGCCGACGGCCGCCAGCGGGCTGTCGGGCCGGGGCGCGGGGCCGACGCCGCCGCACTTGCGGCCGACCACGGTGGCAACCCGCGACAGCAGGTTGCCGAAGTTGTTGGCCAGGTCGCCGTTGTAGCGGTCGACCATCCGCTCGTAGCTGAAGTCGCCATCCGGCCCGACCGGGGTGTCGCGCAGGAAGTGGTAACGGAACCCGTCGACGCCGAACTCCTCGACCAGGTCGGCCGGGGTGATCTGGTTGAGGCGGGTCTTGCTCATCTTCTCGCCGCCCACCAGCAGGAAGCCGTGCACGGTGATGTCCGCCGGCGGCTCCAGCCCGGCGGCCATCAGCATCGCCGGCCAGTAGACGCAGTGGAACCGCAGGATGTCCTTGCCGATGACGTGGTGGACGGCCGGCCACCAGGCGGCGAAGCGGTCGGGGTCCTCGCCATAGCCGATCGCGGTGACGTAGTTGATCAGCGCGTCGAACCACACGTAGGCGACGTGGGCGGGGTCCCACGGGAGCGGGACGCCCCAGGTGATCGAGCTGCGGCTGATCGAGAAGTCGTCGAGCCCGCCCCTGATGAAGCCGAGGGCCTCGTTGCGCTTGCTCTCGGGCCGGACGAAGTCGGGGTGGGCGGCGTACCAGTCGAGCAGCGGCTCGGTGAAGCGGGACAGCTTGAAGAAGTAGTTCTCCTCCTTCACGTGCTCGACCGGGGTGCCGTGGATGGGGCAGCGCTCGCCGTCGAGCAGCTCGTCGACCGTGTAGTAGGCCTCGCAGGAGACGCAGTAGAGCCCCTCGTAGGTGCCGAGCTCGATGTGCCCGTTGTCGTACACCCGCTGCAGGAACGCCTGCACCGAGCGGTGGTGGCGGGGCTCGCTGGTGCGGATGAAGTCGTCGTGGGAGATGTCGAGCAGCTTCCACGCGTCGCGGAACCGCTCGGACGTCCGGTCGGCCCACTCCTGGGGGGTCACCCCATTGGCCTCGGCGGCGCGCTGAACTTTGAGTCCGTGCTCGTCCGTGCCGGTGAGGAAGAAGGTGTCGTCGCCCACCAGACGGTGCCACCGGGCCAGCGCGTCCGCGACGACGGTCGTATAGGCGTGGCCGATGTGGGGTGCGTCGTTGACGTAGTAGATGGGGGTCGTCACGTAATAGCGGGCCACGATCGGTCAGGCTACTGCCGGTCGGCGGCGAGACCGCCCGGCGCCCGGGGCCGCCACGGATGGTGGGTGTTGACCGCACCGATGAGCGGCCGGGTTCCCGGGCTGGGTAGTGTTGCTCGACCGATGAGCCGGGAATCTCGTGGGCCGTCAGCCGCTGGGGTACGGACGGCCCTGAACGTGGAGGATCGACGCTGAGCGCATCGCAACCACCGCCGCCTGGCCGGCGGGGCGACCGTGCCACCGAGCAGGAGGCCCGCGAGCGCTACGACCGGGCGCGCCCGCCGCGGTCCCGTCCCGGCCAGGATGACCCCGGCGACACCGACCTCTCCCCCACCGAGCAGCTCTGGCGGAAGCTGGAGGGCCTGCGGGGCGGCGACGACGCCCGGCGCTCCGGCTCGACCGCGCCGCCCCCGGCGGGTCCCCGCCCGCCTGCGAGCCTGTCTCTTATACACATCTGACGCTGCCGACGATTGACT
>JBKPHT010000122.1:0-7076 GCA_046730015.1 Actinomycetota bacterium | reverse complement strand
CCGCTACTACCCGGGCAGCCACAAGCTGGCGCCCTACCGGTTCTCCGACGGCCGGCTCAACGCCATCCCCGGCGAGATGGGCGACTTCGACGATTACATCGACAAGCAGATCGCCGACGCCGGCATGGACTGGACGTCGTTCGCCGCCCGGGCCGGTGACGTGTTCATCTGGCACGCGCAGCTGTACCACGGCGGCTCGCCGATCGACGACATGAGCCTCACCCGCAAGAGCCTGGTCACCCACTACTTCGCGCCCAGGACACCGAACCCGGCTGCGTCCAGGACCACGGCGACGGCCGCTACTGGATGCTGCGCGGCCACCAGTCGGTCCCGGGCTGACGGGGGCCGCGTGACGACGCCGGCGCGACCGCGTGAACGCTGGGTTGCGTGCCTTGACCCCGGCGGCGTGGCATCCCATGATCCTTGGCGCGCCTCGACAGCGCGCACCCGATGAAGCTCATCATCCAGATTCCGTGCCTCAACGAAGAGGACCAGCTTCCCGCCACCCTCGCCGACCTGCCGCGCGACGTCGCCGGCGTCGACGAGGTCGAGTGGCTCGTCGTCGACGACGGCTCGACCGACCGCACGGTCGAGGTGGCCCGGGACCACGGCGTCGACCACATCGTCAAGCTGACCAACAACAAGGGCCTCGCCTCGGCCTTCCAGGCCGGGCTCGACGCCGCCCTCAAGCTCGGCGCCGACATCATCGTCAACACCGACGCCGATAACCAGTACGCGGCGTCCGACATCCCCGCCCTGGTGGCCCCGATCGTCGCCGGGCGGGCCGACATGGTGGTCGGCGACCGCAACGTCCGCTCGATCGACCACTTCTCATCGACGAAGAAGCAGCTCCAGCGGCTCGGCAGCTGGGTCGTCCGGCAGGCGTCGGGCACCGACGTCCCCGACGCCACCTCCGGCTTCCGGGCCTACAACCGCGAGGCCGCGCTGGGCCTCACCGTGGTGTCGACCTTCACCTACACGCTGGAGTCGCTCATCCAGGCGGGCAAGAGCCTGGCCGCCGTCGAGCACGTGCCGGTCGCCACCAACGACAAGACCCGCGAGTCGCGGCTGTTCAAGTCGATGACCGCCTACATCCGGCGGAACATGCTGGCGATCTTCCGCATCTACACCGGCTACGAGCCGCTGCAGGTGTTCAGCCTGCTGGCCGTCGTGCTGGCGCTCGGGGCGGTGGCCGCGTGGGCGCCGTTCCTGTGGGACTGGATCGTCCACTCCGACCGCTCGGGACACCTCCAGTCGATCATCCTCGGCGGCGTGCTGTTGGTGGCCGCCGTCCAGGTGTTCGCCCTCGGCGTGATCGCCGACCTCATCTCGTCCCACCGGGTGGTGACCCAGCGGACGCTCGAGCGGGTGCGCCGCATCGAGCTGCAGGTCGGCGTGGCGCCGTCGCACTACCAGCCCGGCGACCCCCGGGACGGTGGCGACGGCACCGACCCCCGCCCCCGGGCGCCCGTGGTCGCCCGCCTGGGGCCCGACGGCGAGGCCGAGCCGCTCGTCGCCGCCGAGAGCTGACCCGGGCGCGCCCGGGGTCAGCTGGCGGCGTGATCGGCATCCGGTCGGGACGCCGGGGTGGACGACCCGCGGTGCCACGGCGAGGTCAGGGTGGCGCCGGCCACGTCGACGACCAGGAACACCAGCCGGCTGCCGATCGCGATCGTCGCCCCGATGCCGGCGGGCAGCCCGGAGGCCGCGACGAACACCGCCTCCCTGACCCCGGCGCCGGCCGGCACCGGCACGGCCACGAACCCCGCCGCCCACGACAGCGTCGTGGCCACCCCGATCCGCAGCAGCGGCGGGTGGGGGAGCAGCGCACGGGCGGTGCACCAGGTGGCGGCCCAGATGAACACCCAGGCGGGCACGTACCCGGCCACCACCCGCACCGTGTCGCGCCACGGGGGGATCACGACGTCGGCGCCCATGCCGGTCAGGCGGACCAGCCGGTCGCGTCCCCACCGCAGCACCCGGGGGTGCAGTGCGGCGAGGCCGAGCGGCAGCAGCGCCAGCAGCGCCAGGGCCCCGGGGAACTCGGCCTGCTTGGCCACGTCGAGCGGCACCAGCACCGCGGCCACGCCCAGCGCGGCCAGATACAGCGCCGCGAGCGACAGGGCCACGCTGGGGTAGGCCCGCTGGCGGGGCACGCCGCCCCTGCGGGCCAGCTCGCCCCGGCCCAGCACCGGCCACACCCCGCCGGGCATGTACTTGCCGATCTCGCCGGTGTAGTACCAGGCGATCGTCCGGGCCCGGCCCGGCGGCGGGCCGAGCAGGCCCAAAGCCCGCTGCCAGCCCGCCGCGATCCAGGTCATCCCGCACCCGGCGGCCAGCAGCGCGGCGGCGATCCAGCCCGGCTCGGCGTCGGCCACCTCGTCGCGGACCTCCGACCACTGCTGGGTGAGCCGGGCCACGACGAACGCGACGCAGGTCAGCCCGATCACCGCCCCGGCGGCCGCGCTCACGGCGACGGCCCGCCGGCGGGACCGGGCCGGCGGGACGGGCGGCGCCGGCGCGGCGGTTGCGGAGTCGGGGGACATCCGGGTCATTGTTGCCCACCTGGCCTTACCCGCCCGCACCGGCCCGGCGCCCCGCGTGCCGGTGCCGTAACGGAGGGTGTCCGTCACGTGAACATCTCCGCGCGATGGCGCTCGACGGTCCCCGGTGTTCGTGAACGGCCCTCCTGGTCTGCTAGCCAAGTGGGGTGCTGGACGGTCCGCCACGGGCCCTGCCGCGCTGGACCGCCCGGCACCCTGCTCACGACAGCTCTGGAGCAGCCACGGTGACCACGGTCATCCCAACGGGCAACACCTACGACAAGTACGCGTCCACCAACCCGGTCGAGCGTCGCCTAATGGCCGGCTTCTTCGCCGCGCTCGACGCAGCGCTCCCCGCCGACCCGCCGGCGACCGTGCTCGAGGTCGGGGTGGGCGAGGGCGAGGTCAGTGCCCGGGTCCGCGAGCGGTGGCCGGACGCCACCGTCGTCGGCGCCGACCTGCCCGACGACGAGCTGGCCGCGGCCTGGCGGCAGCGGGGCATGACCGGCCTGTTCGCCGACATCGCCCGGCTGCCCTTCCCGGCCAAGACGTTCGACCTGGTTCTGGCCATCGAGGTGCTGGAGCACGTCCCCGACCCGGACGCCGCCCTCGCCGAGCTCGCCCGGCTCGCCCGCGGCCACCTCGTGCTGTCGGTCCCCCGGGAACCGATCTGGCGGGTCGCCAACATGGCCCGGGGCAAGTACCTCGGGGCGCTGGGCAACACGCCCGGGCACATCCAGCACTGGTCGCGCCGGGGGTTCGTCGCCCAGGTCGGCGCCCACGTCGACGTCGTCACCGTCCGGACCCCGTTCCCCTGGACGATGATCGGCGCCCGGGCCCGATGACCGAGCGCAGCGAGGTCCGGGAAGAACGGTGACCGTCACCGCCGTCGCCCCCGCCGCGCCGGAACCCCAGGCCCCGACGCCTGCGGTCACCCGCGCGGCCCCGCCCCGGCGGTCGCGCCACTTCGCCCTGCTCGTGGGCGCCGCCCTCGTCGCCGGGCTGGCGCTCCGCATCGCCATCGGCCTCACCGACGACGCCCCGTCCACCGACGAGACCGCCTATCTCCGGTCGGGCATCGCGTTCGTCGAGGGCGACGGCTTCACCCGCGGCGGCCGGCCCGAGCTCCACTTCCCGCCGTTCGTCCCGGTGCTGCTGGGCGTGGCCGACGTCGTCGTCAACGATCCCCACACCGGCACCGTGGTCCTCACCTGTCTGGCCAGCGCCGCGGTGGTCCTGCCGTTGGCGCTGCTGGCCCGCCGGCTGGCCGGCGACCGGGCGGGCATCGCCGCCGCCTGGGTGGCCGCGCTCACGCCAGGGCTGTCCACGACGCTCGTCAACCGCGGCGCCGGGTCCGAGGCCGAGTACCTGCTGGTGGTCGTGACCGCGGTGTGGTTCGTCGTGTCGGCCACCGACCGCACCGGGTCGGCCCGGTGGCTGCGGGTCGCGGCCGCCGGCCTGCTCGTCGGGCTCGCCTACCTCACCCGGCCGGAGGGTCTGTTCACGGCCGTCCCCCTCGGCATCGCCGTGCTGGTCGTCGGGGCGCGGGCCGCGGCCGGGCAGGGCCGCCGGGCGCAGGCGCTGAGCGCCGGGCGGCTCGCGGTCGCGTTCTCGGTGCCGGTGCTGTTGTGCATCGTGCCCTACGCCTCCTACCTGCACGACAAGACGGGCACCTGGCAGCTCAGCGCCAAGACCCAGGACGCCTCGATCGACGCCTGGCACGCGGTGGCCAAGGCCCACCGTGAGGACCGCGACGCCATCCTGTGGGCGCTCGACGAGTCGGGGCTGCAGTTCTCGACCGAGCGGACCTCGCTGCCGACGCTCGCCCGCGAGGACCCTGGCGGCTACGCCGCCATCGTCCGCACCAACGTCGGCGCCCTGCTCGACCAGATGGCCGGCCCGGAGGAGAACCAGAAACTCATGTGGCTGCTCCTGCCGCTGCCGCTGTGGGTTCTCGCCGGCATCGGCGTTTGGCGCTGGCGGCGGGCCCGGCTCGCCTGGCTGCTGTTGGCGGTCGGCGCCGTGCCGGTGGCCACCGCCCTGGCGTTCTTCGTCCAGCCCCGCTATCTGGTGGTGTTCGTCGCGCTGGCCACGGTGTTCGTCGGCGCCGGCGTGGGGACGATGTCCGACCGCTGGCGTCGCCCGGTGCTGGCGGTGGCCCTCGCCTTCCTCCTGGTCTCCACGGTCCAGGGGTTCCGGAGCATCGCGGCCGGCTGGTGGCACCCGTCCGACAGCAGCGACCAGCGGGAGGCCGGCGAGTGGATCGCGGCCAACACCGATCCCGACGACCGGATCATGACCCGCAGCATGGTGGTCGAGTACTACGCCGAACGCGAGTCGATGGCCATCCCGTACGCCGAGATCGACGCCATCCTCAACTACGGGCGCCACTACGGAGCCCAGTACCTGGTGGTCGACTGGTACACGGCGGTGCGCCTGCGCCCGCAGCTCGAGCCGCTGCGGACGCTCGATGCGATCCCCGGGCTCCGGCTCGTGCACGAGCTGCGGACCGAGGGCCGGGACACCCGGATCTTCGCGCTCGATCCCGCCCCGCCCCACGGGCTGCCGAGCGGGCCCTCGCTGGGCTTCGTCGGCGACGGCTAGACCGCGGCGCCCACCCGCTCCTCGCCGCGGGTCGTCGCCACCGCCAGCGCCACCGTCGTGGCGACCGCCGCCGCGGCCAGGAGCGCGACCACCGCCACCGGCCACGGGCTCCAGGCCAGCATCCCGTCCAGCGCGCCGAACGCCCCCCGCCCGCTCCACGAGCCCCGGACCACCACGCCCAGCATCCACGCCTGCCCCGCCACCCCGAGCCCCAGGACCGTGAGCGCCGCCCACCGACCCAGCACCCGCGTCACCCCGATCGCCACCACCGCCGCCGGGGCGACCAGCGCGCAGAACAGGTAGCGGCCCTGGATGAAGGCGTACTTCCCGGTCGTCTCGTAGAGTCCCCAGGCCCGGCGGGCGACGAACAACGTCACCAGCACCACCGGGATCCAGGCCAGCAAGACGTCGACCCGCCGCATTCCACCCTCGGTGGCTCGCCCGCGCTGCGCGGTCGCCGCCGCCACCGCCACCGCGCCGGCCACTGCCAGCGAGGCCCCGGCCACGACCCACGGGTCGAACGAGAACTTGGGGATCCCGAAGCCGATCCACGCCCACACCCGCGAGACGATCCGCCCCGAGAACGTCCACAGGAACACGACGGGATCGGAGGTGAAATCATCGGGGCGCTGGGCGGTCGTGCGGGTCAGGCTCTCGGTCGTCGGTGCCGGCTCGCCCTCCCGCACCCAGTTGTCGATCCACCACCACGCGCCCAGCACCGTGGCGACGAGGCCCGCCAGCGCCAGCCCCTTCGCGTTGTCGCGGCGCCGCCCGGTGGTCCACGCGCCGACCGCGTAGGCGGCCACCACCGCCGGGACGAACATCAACGCGAACGCCTTGGTCAGCAGGGCAAGGCCGAGCACGAGCCCGACCACCACGTCGGTCCGCCGCGACCGGCGCCCCCGCGCCACGCCGGCCAGCGCAACGGCGAGGGCGCCACCCAGCAGCGTCAGCAGATTGTCGTTGTTCACCGCCGCGCCGATGTGGCTGAGCTGGGGCAGGCACAGGGGCAGCAGCGCCGCCACCGTCGCCGCCCGCGCCCCGCCTCCGAGCCGGACGGCCGTGGCCCAGGCCAGCAGCGGTAGCGGGGCGATGAGCAGCACGTTGACCAGCCGGAGCAGTCCCAGCTCCCGCTCCAGCGGCGGCAGCCCGTCGCCCGGCAGCAGCCACCGCTCGACCCGGAGAACCGTCGCCATCGCCTCGTAGTAGACGGGCGGGTGCTGGGGCATCTGGTTGTAGACGTAGGGGTAGCCGGCCCGCCGCGTGTCGCCCCGCCGGGCCTCGGCGTCGGGCTCGGTGCCGCCGAGGTCGTCGACGTCGGGCAGGTCGTCGCCGTCGGGCGCGTCCGCCGCGTCGAACCGTGGCCAGGGGACGGTGAGCTCGATCAGGTAGCGGTCGGTGTCGAGGCCGATCTCCTCTCCGAAGAAGCGGTGGTCGTAGTCCGGGTAGCGATGCCCCTCCGCCAGGTAGAGCACGAGGTCGACGTGGGCGGCCTCGTCGGGGGCGCGGTAGGCGGGGACCGCCACCGACCAGAGGGCGCCGACGAGCGCGAACAGCAGGACCGCCAACCACACGGCCGGCGGCGGCCGGGACGGCGGGTCGTCACCGCGGGCCGGACGCCGGTCGGGTGCGACGCCCGCCCGCTCGCGCCCGGGCGGCGTGTCGGCGCCGATGTCGGTGTCGATCGTCAGGGCCTGCTGCGGAACCCCGGCCCCGGCCATGGGGGAAGTGTATGAACCTCGGCGCTCCCCGGAGAACAGGTTGGTGGCGGCGACCCGGCCGGGGTCAGCGGGTGAGGTCGGCGGGCACCACGGTGACCGGGAACGGCCGCTCGACGGCCAGCGGCTCGTCGCCCTTGGCGATCATGGTCTCGACCAGCTCGCCGCCGATGCGGTCGAGGACCGTGACGGCGGGGATGAGCGGGTCGAC
>JBKPHT010000121.1:0-5798 GCA_046730015.1 Actinomycetota bacterium | reverse complement strand
GACCTGGGCGGCCGCTGCGGCGGCCGCCGCGGCCGCCGCGGTGGTCGTCGCCGGCCTGGTGGCGACGGTCGGAGGCGGGTCGCACCGCGACCGGGCGACGACGGCGGACGACCCCGCGTCGGAGGACGGCGACGCCGGTGGCGGTGAGGTGGCCGTGCCGCCGCCGGTGTGGCCGGTGGTCGGCAACGACGCGCTCCCCGACCTCGTTGCCGACCCCGGCGACCTCGCCGCGACGCTGGCGACGCCGGAGGGCGCCGCGGCCGCCTACCTGGCCGAGGTCGCCCCGGCCGCGACGGCCGGGCCTCCGAGCACGCACTGCTGCCGGCTCGGCGCCGCCCTGTTGCCGTGGTCGTTCAGCGACGGCGAGGGAGCACCGGCCCAGCTCACCGGTACGATCAGCCTCCGCGACGAGGGGACGGCGCAGAGCCCGCTGTGGGTCGTGGTGGGCGCCCGGACCGACGGCCTGTCGGTGGGCGGCTTCCTGGCCGACCACGACAGCCTGCAGTTCACGGTCGAGGCCTCGGGCCCGGTGGCGGAGCACTCGTTGAGCGTCCGGGTCGGGGTGGACGGCGAGTTCGTGTCGGTGGGCGGCGAGGCGCTGCCGCAGGGTTCGTCCGATCCCGACCCGGCGGCCGGCGAGCTGGTGACGCTCGGTGCGGACGGCCGCATGACCGTCGTGGTGCCGGCCGGCGCCGACGCCGACGTCGAGATCCTCGTCCGGGCGGTCGGGGGCACCTTCCTGTCCACGAACCACGTCGGGCTCGAGCTGCCGACGATCCCCGTGGCGCCGGCCCCCGAGCCGCCGGAGGCGGCCGAGCCGGTCCCGACCGAGGTGCCCCCGGTCGACGACCCGGCACCGTCGCCCGGGGTGCCGGCGGGCGCCGGGGCGGTCCAGCTGTCGGGCACCTTCCAGGGCGTCGCCAGCTACTCCGTCAGCAGCGGCGACTGCGACCTCGACCACGTGCTCGACTCGACGTTCACGCTGACCGACGGCACGACCTGGGCGGTCCACGCGACCTACTGCGGCGTGTTCGAGGACTCCGATCGCTGGCGCGGCACGGGGCCCTTCACCGCAGTCGTCGGCCCGACCGGCGACACGCTGACCGGCCGCCTGGTCAGCTCGGCGGCGGTGCCGACCGACGGCGAGCCCTACACGCTGGAGATCACCGGCGGCACCGGCGCCTACGACGGGGCGACCGGCTCCTGCACCCTCGACAACCACCTGGTCGAGACAGGCGCCGGCACCCAGTCCCAGTGGGGCGACTTCGCCTGCGCGATCACCCCGTGACCCGGCGGGCGAAGTCGATCGCCCGGACCTCGATCAGCTCCTTGTCGTAGTCGAGCGTCGCTACGTGGTAGCTGCGCTCGAGCGTGACCCGCTCGACCGGGCCCGACACGGCACCGGCCAGGATCTCGCTGTTGACCGGGTCCACGACGTGGTCCTGCGGGCTGTTGAGGAGCAGGACCGGGCAGGCGATGCGGCCCAGGTCCCCCCGGAACCGGTCGGCCGCCTCGGCCAGGCTGAGCAGCGGCCGCAGCGGGGTCTCCTCGTAGGCCTTCTCCCGCTGGTCGGGGTCGGCCACATCGCCCCCGATGGCGGGGATGCGCTCGATGCCGCCGTCGAGCATCTCCTGGACGGCCTTGGCCATCTCGGGGGCGATCTCGACGGCCGGGTTGACGCAGACGATGCCCGCGATCTCGGGATGGCGGCTGGCCAGCCAGGTGGTGAGCGAGCCGCCCATCGACAGGCCGGCGACGACCACCTTGTCGACCGTGGCCGCCAGGGCCTGGTAGGCGGACTCAGCGGCGGCCGCCCAGTCGTCCCAGCCCGTCTCGCACAGGTCGTCGACCGAGGTGCCGTGCCCGGGCAGCAGCGGCAGGTCGACCGCGAAGCCGGCGGCGGCGAACGCCTCGGCCAGGCCCCGCATGCTCTGCGGGTTGCCGGTGAAACCGTGCAGGACGAGCACGCCGTGGGGGCCGCCGGCCGCCGACCAGGGCTCGCAGCCGGCCATGATCTCCTTGCCGTCCGGGGTCTGCACTGTGCCGCTCCTCAAGTCGCTGGGTGGTCGGTGGGGATCGCCGGCCGGGTGCGACCGGTGCCCGAGCGTACCGCCCATAATTGACCCTCGGGTCAAGTCTCGTCACACTGTCTTGTCAGGCAGCCCGGTCACCGACGACGCGGGCGCCCCCACCCCATGAACGACCGCCAGCTCACATCCCAGGGCGCCGAGCGCAAGCAGCAGCTGCTGGACGCCGCCGCCCGCCTGTTCGCCGAGCAGGGCTACGCCGCCACACGCGTGGTCGACATCGTCGAGGCCGCCGGCGTGGCCAAGGGCCTCTTCTACTGGTACTTCGAGAACAAGGAGGCCCTGTTCCGGGAGCTGGCCGCCGGGATCCGCCGGCGGCTGCGCCGCACCCAGGCCGCGGCGATCGACGACGACGCGCCGGCCCTCGTCCGCCTCCTCCAGGGCACGGTGGCCAGCGTGCAGTTCATGGCCGAGAACGCGCCCTTCTTCTCCCTGCTCGAGGTGGAGGGCCGCAACGTGAGCGACGTCCTGCGCCAAGGCACCGAGGAGCACCTGCACGACGTCGCCGTGCTCATCGCCGACGGCCAGCGGGACGGCACGGTCACCGACATGGAGCCCGCCGAGCTGCTGGCGCTCGCCACCGTCGGCACGGTAGGACAGTTCAGCCACTTCCACCGGACCGGCCGCATCGACCTGTCGCTCGACGAGCTGTCGAGCTATGTCGCCCGCCTGGTGGCCCGGATGCTGACCGCGGACGAGGCCGTCGCGCGGACCTCTCTGGCCGCGCTGCACCGGTCCCGAGCGGCCGCGCCGATCACCTGAGGCGGCGCGATTGTGCTCGTCGTCGCAGGCCGCCGCTAGCCTCAACCGGTCATCCGCTCCACGAGGTGTTCCGTCCCATGACCCGCCGTTCCCGCTTCGCCGCGCTCGTCGCCATCGCCGCCCTGGCCCTGGGGGCCTGTACCAGCAACGACGCCAAGCGCAGCGACGTCGTCGACGCAATGTTGGATGCCGGCCTGGACGACACCCAGGCCGAGTGCGTCGGCGACGGCTTCGAGGAGGCCTTCGGTGACGACCAGGAGCTCTTCAACGACGTCGCCGCGGCCTCCGACACCGACGAGTTCCCCCAGGGCACCGAGGACACCATCCGGGACATCCTCGACCGGTGCGTCGACGGCGAGGAGTCGGGCGGCACGACCACGACCACCGCTGGCACGGGCGAGGCCGGCGACACGACCACCACCACGGCGGCGGGCGGCAGCGGCGGCTGACCCGCAGATCGAGACTCTTGCACCGCCGCTGCAAGAATCGCGCTACGATGCGGCGCCTTGCCGGCAAGTGAGGGGAGACTCCCGTGCCTTTCCAGTTCCTGTCCGATGAGTGGGTCGAGGCGGCCAAGAAGATCCGCGAGGAGGCCGACCGCCCGGCCACCGCGCCGGCTGCGGTGAAGATGAACCTGATCATCACCGACGTACCGTTCGGCGACGGCACGGTCGAGGCCCACATGGACACGACCAGCGGCGAGGTCAGGCTCGACACCGGCCACGTCGACGCTCCCGACGTCACCGCCACCCTCGACTACGACACCGCCAAGGCGATGATGGTCGACGCCAACCCGCAGGCCGCCATGCAGGCGTTCATGGCCGGCAAGATCAAGCTCCAGGGCGACATGACCAAGGCCATGGCCCTGCAAGGTGGGCCGGCCGACCCCGAGATGACGAAGAAGATCCAGGACATCACCGTGTAGCCCGCGGCCCGCGCCGTCGGGAACGCGACGAAGGGGCGCCTCGAGGGCGCCCCTCGTCGCGTCACGGAGAAGAGTGCCGAGCCGGCTGGGGCGGCAGCCTCATCGCGGCGGCTGGGGAACACCGCGTCCGGCATACCGCCCCAGCGGGCCCGGCACGCTCCGTAGTTTAGTCGCTGCTCACAGCTATGTCAGCCATTCGTTGAGACAGGCCGAAGGAAAACCTCGACTTCAGATCGAGTGTCGGCCGAAAGGGGGAGAGGCCGAAGCGCCGGGGGGTCCCGGCACAGAAGCAAGAATCCCCGAACAAGGGCCCCTGGTCAAGACCCAGTTTCGGGAATTTTTCTCCGACGGTTCATGCGCCGTGCACAACCGTCACCAGAATCCGTCAACGCCCCCGTCTCATGATCAGGTCGACACTCGCTCCGACCTCCATCTGGGCCCCCGTGCCCGGCACCGTCATGAACACGATCCCGTCGTCCGGGCCGAGCACGTTGCCCACGGTCAGGCCCGCGCCCTCGACCGCCGCCCTGGCCTCCTCCGCGCTCATGCCCTCGACGTCGGGCACCTGCACCCGGTCGATCGCCACCACGACGACCACCGTCGAGCCGACGTCGACCTCGTCGCCCTCCTCGGGGTCGGTGCGGATAACCTCCCCCACCTCCTGGCGTCCCGAGCGCCGCTCGCCCCGCGGCTCCACCACCAGGCCCAGGGCCTCCAGCTCCTCGACTGCCGCCGCGTAGGTCAAGCCCTCGACGTCGGGGACCTCGACCTCGTCGTCGCCCGACGAGACCGCTAGCCGGACCGTGCTCCCCCGGGGCACCTCCGCCGGCGGCGCGTCGCCGGCGAACCCGATCACCGTGCCCTCGTCGACCTCGTCGTCGGCCTGGGGCACGATCTCGGCCACCAGCCCCGCCGCCTCCAGCGCCGCGGTCGCGTCCTCCTCCGACAGGCCCGCCAGGTCGCCCGGCACCGGCACCAGCGTCGGCCCCAACGACACCTGCAGCACCAGCGTCTTGTTCTCCCGCAGCTGCGTGCCGGGCTCGGGCCGGGTCGCCAGCACCTCGCCCGGCTCGGAGCCGTCGCGCCGGGTCTCCTCGATCTCGATGGTCCAGCCGAACCGGCCGACCTCCTCGAGCGCCTGGGCCTTCTGGGCGCCGATCAGCGACGCCGGCACCTCGTGGGACGGCACGTGGGCCTGCATCCAGGCCCAGCCACCGACGACGCCCAGGACGACGGCCAGGGTCACCACCAGCGCGCCGAGCATAAGCCGCCGGGCGCTGCGGTCCCCCGGCGACAGCTCCCGCGGCTCGTCGCCGCCCGCCCACGGCGGCGCGGCCCCGGCCAGCGTCGGCTGGACCAGCCCCGGCGGACGCCCGGTCCCGCCCGGCGCCGTCGTCACCGCCGTCGCCTGCATCACATGGGTGGCCGCCTCGCCCTGCTCCGCCAGCAGCCGGGCGGCCGTCTCCTGGTCGCCCGCCACCTCGGCCAGCCGGGCCATCGCCGCCAGCTTGGCCGGGCCCATCAGGGTCGTGTCACGCTCGTCGACGTCGACGGCCCCAGGCGCCGCCGAGCCCGCCAGGGGGAGCGGATCGGGCCGGCTCAGCTCCGGCGCCGCCGCCACCAGCCCCCGCCCCAGCGCCGCGGCGTCGACCCGGTCGGCCGGGTCGAGCCGCCCCGCGCCGGCCAGCACCGCCGCCAGCGGGCCCAGCTCGTCGGGCACCTCCAGCGACCGGTCGAGCCGGGCCATAAGCGTGCCGATCGTCGTGTCGGCGGTGAACGGCACCTCGCCCGTCACCGACTCCACCAACACCAGCGCCAGCGAGTAGACGTCGCTGCGGCCGTCGAGGGCCTGCCCCCGGGCCTGCTCCGGCGACGCGTACCGGGCTGTGCCCAGCACCGACCCGGTCGGCTCGGTCCAGCCCGCCTCGGCGATCGCCTTGGCCAGCCCGAAGTCGGCGATCCGCAGCCGGCCGTCCGACCCGAACAGCAGGTTGGCCGGCTTGATGTCACGGTGCACGAACCCC
>JBKPHT010000120.1:0-6785 GCA_046730015.1 Actinomycetota bacterium | reverse complement strand
GATGTGTATAAGAGACAGTCGCAGAGGCGGCCCCCCAGGCACCCGCGGCCGTGGCGACCCCGGCAGTCACCCCAGCGCCCGGCGGGGGCGGGAGCGCGGCGCCCACCGGCGCGCCCGCGGCCCGGGCGGCCACGATCGCGGCGCCGAGCGCGATGGCGTGCTTGGGGTGGGCGTCGACAGCCACCGGGCGGCCCAGCCCCGACGACACGAGCTCGGCCACCAGCGGGATGCGCGACGAGCCGCCGACCAGCAGCACGTGGTCGACATCCGCGGCCGCGACCGACGCCGACCGCAGGGCCCGGTCCATGGCGGTGACGGTCTCGGAGAGCGTCGGCCGGATCATCTCCTCCAGCTCGGCCCGGGTGACCCGGACCTCGGTCTGGATGGTGGGCAGCAGGACGGGGACGCTGATCTCGGTGTCGAGCGAGAGCGCCTCCTTGGCCTGGGTGCACTCGGATCGGAGCCGCGACACGGCGGCCAACGCCTGGGGATCGTCGGGGTCGAGCGCCTCGTAGGCCTCCTCGACCTCCTGGCACACCCGGGCGAACACGGCGGCGTCGATGTCGATGCCGCCCAGGTGCTCGATGCCCTCGGGGGAGCCGAGGACGGTGAAGCCGCCGTCGGCCTCCTTGCGGAGCACGGCCGCGTCGAAGGTGCCGCCGCCCAGGTCGTAGACGGCGACGACCGACCCGACGTCGACCCGCGACTGCGACGAGTAGGAGATGGCCGCGGCCTGGGGCTCGGTCACCATCACAACCTCGGGCACGCCCGCGATCTCTGCCGCCTTGTCGAGCAGGTCGCGCTTGTAGGGGCCCCAGTTGGCGGGGTGGCTGAGCGCGATCGTGGCGGGCCGGGCGCCCCGGAGCCGCACGACCGTGTCGACGACCCAGCGCAGCAGCCGGCCGGTCAGCACCTCGGCCGGGATCGAGGCGTCGCCCACCAGCAGCGGGGTGGGGTCGCCGAGCCGCCGCTTGAACAGGCGGGCGATGCGCTGGGGGTCGGTGACCGCGTGGCGCTCGGCGGCGTCGCCGGCCAGGAAGCCGCCATCGGCCGCCAGCAGTAGGACGGACGGCACCGATGGGCCGCGCTCGCCGAGCGGCACCACCTCGGGCCTGCCGGTGGGCGACCCGTCGTGCACGGCCGCCGCCGCGTACGTCGTGCCGAGGTCGATGCCGAGGTGGTAGCTCATCCGGTTCCCCGCTCGCCGGCGCCGAGCCGCTCCCGGCGCGACCGCCGAGGCTACATCCGCCACCGACCCCCGAGGACGCAGGGCCGGGCGTGTTCCGGCGGCGGTTCGGCCGTCCCCGGTTCTGGTGGCGGTCAGCCTGCCGGCGGAGCCAGCAGGTTGGCGTAGGAGTCGCAGGTGACCGGCAGCTCGGTCGACTGGCCCTCGCCGTCGGGGGCCTGCAGCGCCTCGCCCTCGACCCGGAACCGGACCGCCTCCACCCCTCCGAGGGCGTCGGCCGTGCAGGCGATCTGTCCGTAGGCGAGCCTGGCGCCGTCGGCCTGGGTGGCGAAGATGCCCGAGGTGAGGTCGACGTCGAGCGTGCCGTCGGGCTGGAGCACCGGCGGCGAGGCCAGCGCCGTGTCGGGCGGGATCTTCGTCTGCAGGCCCTCGGCCGCCGCCAAGTCCTCGGGCCTGCCGATGAGCAGGGTCTCCAGCACGGTGGCGGGGTCGGGGGTCGAGGTCGCGGCCTCGACCGGCACCGGGACCTCGACCGGGACGATCAGCGTCCGGTGCCCGTCGAACCGGGTGAAGTAGACGGTGGCGTTGTCGGTCGCGCCGTCGGCCGCGTTGTCGACGCTGTCACCGTCGCCGTCGGGCAGCTGCTCCTGCGAGATCGCCCGGGGCTCGTCGTCGGCCGGGATGCCGCAGCCGGCGGCGGTGGCGGCCGCCACGGCCAGAGCAGCGACGAGGCGGCGGGGGCGGGACGCTCGGTGGTACTCGGTCATGACGGGGCCTCCGCGGGCAGCTCGATGACGAACCGGGCACCCGACTGGCCGTCGGACCGGTCCTCGACCCAGACCTCGCCGCCGTGCAGCCGGATGTGCTCGGCCACCAGCGCCAGGCCGAGCCCGACGCCGTCGATGCCGCGGCGGTGGCCGGCCGAGGTGCCGCGGTTGAAGCGGAAGAAGATGGCCTCGCGATCCTCGGGCACGACGCCGGGACCGTCGTCCTCCACCGCGATGAGCACGGCGTTGCCGGCCTTGCGCAGCTCGACCCGGCTGGCCCCCCGGCCGTACTTCGCCGCGTTGTCGAGGAGGTTGGCGATCACCCGGGACAGCCGGCGCTTGTCGGCCTTGACCACCACGCCGGCGAGGTCGGCGTCGATGTCGACCGGCACGTCGATGTCGGTCGACGTGCTGACCGCCTGGATGACCAGCTCGTCGACCCGGACCTCCTCCAGGTCGAGGTGCATGACGCCGGCGTCGAAGCGGGAGATCTCGAGCAGGTCCTCGACGAGCTGCCGGAACCGCTCCATGTCGGCGACCATCAGGTCGAGCGCGGCCTTGGCCCGGTCGGGCATGTCCTCGCGCTGGTTCTCCAGCACCTCGATCGACGCGGCCAGGGTCATGAGCGGCGAGCGGAGCTCGTGGCTGACGTTGGAGGCGAACCGGGCGTCGCGCTGGAGCCGCTCCTCCAGGGCGATGGCCATCTCGTTGAACGAGTCGGCCAGGGTGGCGAGATCGGGGTCGTCGCTCGCCTCCACCCGCGTCTCCAGGTGGCCGGTGGCGATGGCGTGGACGGCTTCGCCGATGCCGCGGAGCGGGCGCAGGACGCGCCGCGCGGCCCACCAGCCGATGGCGGCGCCGGCCAGCGTCGACAGGATGGCGGCCGCGAGCAGCGAGATGCTGATCGACTCGAGAGTGTCCTCCAGCTCCTGGAGCGAGACGATCTCGAAGTAGGCGCCGTCGATCGACCCGAGTGGCACCCCGACCGCGAGCTCGGTGGTGCCGTCGAGGTCGAACCGCATGCGCGCCGGCTGACCCGACCGGACCATGTCGCGCAGCTCGGCGGGCAGGACGTCCTCCCCGAACTCGGGGGTGCGGGCGAACCAGCTGTCCCCGACGAGCAGCACGGGGTTCGACCCGGACGGGGTCTGCAGCGAGGCCAGGACGTCGGCCGGATCGGCGGGGGGCTCGCCAGCCGGGGCGTCGGTCGGGGCGGGGAGCTGGCGGCTGACGGTCTCGGCGTTGTTGAAGGTGCGGGCCGTGGCGGCCGACTCGCGCTGGTCGAGCAGGTTCTGACGGGTCAGACCGAGGGTGGCGCCGGCGAGCACGGCGGACATCACGAGCGCGCCGACCGCGAAGGCGATCGTGATGCGGGCCCGGAGCCCGATCCGGGGGAGCAGGCGGGGGAGGCGGCGGGGACGGCGCACCCTGGTGCGGGCCGGTCAGGCCTGGAGCTTGTAGCCGAGCCCTCGGACGGTGACGACGTGGCGGGGGTTGGCCGCGTCGGCCTCGACCTTCGTCCGCAGCCGGCGGACGTGGACGTCGACCAGCCGGCCGTCGCCGAAGTAGCCGTAGCCCCACACCCGCTCGAGGAGCACCTCGCGGCTGAACACGCGGCCGGGGCTCGACGCCAGCTCGACGAGCAGGCGGAACTCGGTCTTGGTCAGGTGGATCTCCTCGCCGCCCCGGCGGACGACCCCCTCGTCGGGGATGATCTCCAGCTCGCCGAACCGGAGGTGGCTGCTGCCGGAGTCGCTGCTGCGGGCCCGGCGGAGGAGGGCGCGGATGCGGGCCGACAGCTCCTTCGGGGCGAACGGCTTGGTGAGGTAGTCGTCGGCCCCGGCCTCCAGGCCGGCCACGACGTCGTGGGTGTCGGCCCGGGCGGTGACCATGACAATGGGGACGTCGGACACCCGGCGGATGGCCCGGCAGACGTCGAACCCGTCGATGCCGGGCAGCATGATGTCGATCAGGACGACGTCGGCGGGCTGGCGCTGGAAGACGTTGAGCGCCTCCTCACCGGTGTCGGCCTCCTCGACGGCCCAGCCCTCGTCCTCCAGGGCGAGCTTGACGGCCGTGCGGATGCGCTCGTCGTCTTCGACGGACAGGATGCGGGTACCCACGCTCATGATGGTGCCTCATTGCGGCGCCGCGCGCGTAGACGGCGGCGCCCGAGGGCGCCGGAGGGCCGCGTGGTCACCTGCCGGTGGGGCCGGCGTCGACGTCGGTGTAGGCGGCGAGCAGGGCCTCGCGGCCCGGTCCCCGACCCGTGCGGTAGTGGAGCCCTTCGGGGAGCTTGGCCCCGAGGTCGCGGCACCCGACGAGGGCGCGGGCGCCGGCGTCGGTGTAGGACTCGAGGGCCCGGAGGTCGACGTCGATGCGGCTGGGGCCAGCCCCGAGGGCGGCTTCGGCGGCGTCGAGCAGCGCGCCGCCGGCGGCCTCGTCGAGGCAGCGGACGACGGCGAGCACGACCGTGGTGCCTTCGGTCGTGACGTCGATGGGAGAGGGCGGCGGCGTGGTCATCAGCGTGTCTGGGGCCGCGTCGCTACCGCTCGCGGTGGGCCGCGGCGGCGACCCTGCGGTTGCGGCGGTCATCGGTCCTCAAGGATGCCCAGGGATCGTGTCAGTGCACCTGCCAAGCGCGTTGCGATCCGGTGACGAGTGTCCTTCTCAGTGACTCACGGCACATCCTGTGCACCCAGAGAGCACAGGAGGTCACGGAGCGGGGCGATGAGGCCGGGTCCGGCCGCGAGCACCGACCCGGCGACCATCGGCCCCCCGTCGAGCGACGACACGACCGCGCCGGCCTCCGTGGCGATGAGACCACCCGCTGCGAGATCCCACCAGGCCAGCCCCCGCTCGAAGTAGCCGTCGAGCCGGCCGCACGCCACCGAGCACAGGTCGAGCGCGGCCGCCCCGAAGCGCCGGATGTCCCGCACCCGGGGGAGCACGCCCGCCAGCACCTCGCCCTGCCCGGCCCGCCGTCGGGCGTCGTAGCCGAACCCCGTGCCGACGAGCGCGGTGCCCAGGTCGGCGGCGCCGGTGCACGCGATGGGCTCGCCGTCCCGGAACGCGCCGCCGCCCCGGGTGGCGGTGAAGACCTCGCCCCGGACGGCGTCGGCGACCACCCCGGCCACCGGCCCCGCCGCGTCCTCGGCGGCGATCGACACGTTCCAGCCCGGCAGGTCGTACAGGTAGTTGGTGGTCCCGTCGAGCGGGTCGATCACCCAGCGGACGCCGCTGGTGCCGGCCACCTCGCTGCCCTCCTCGCCCACGATCCCGTCGCCCGGCCGGGCGGACAGCAGCGCCGACACGATCAGACGCTCGGACGCCCGGTCCATCTCGCTGACCATGTCGGTGGCCGTCGACTTCGTCTCGACCGTCGACCGGGCCCGCTCGCGGCCCTCCCGCAGTACGGCGACGGCCCGCTGCGCGACGTCCGCGGCCAGCGCCAGGAGCGCGTCGGGGTCGGGCGGCGGGCCGGCGCGGGACCCTGCGTGCTCGCTCATTGGCGCACCCTTCGGGATGCGCTCAATGAGCGATCGGCCCTTCGGGCCGAGCAACGCGCTGTGCTTCTGGTTCGCTCGCTGCGCTCGCTCATTGGCCCACGACGGTACCGTGCCCCCGGTGGCCCCCAGCATCCCCGTCGCGCCGGCCGTCGACCTGCGGAGCGACACCGTCACCCGCCCGACCGCGGCCATGCGCGCCGCCATGGCCGACGCCGAGGTGGGCGACGACGGCTTCGGCGACGACCCCACCGTCATCCGGCTGGAGGACCGCTACGCCGCGCTCACGGGCATGGCCGCGGCCGTGTTCATGCCCTCGGGCACGATGGCGAACCAGGTCGCCCTCCGGGTGCTGGCCCCCGCCGGATCGTTGGTCGTGGCCGGGCGCCGCCAGCACGTCGTGACCCACGAGGGCGGCGCGTTCGGCGTCAACCAGGCGGCCCAGCTGCAGGTCGTCGACGACACCGACGGCATCCTCGACCCCGACGAGATCGCCTGGCTGGTCGCCGGGGCCGAGCACCGCTGGCCCCGGCCCGCGGCCGTCTGCGTCGAGGACACCCACCTGGCCTCCGGCGGCCGGCCCTGGCCGCTCGAACGGCTGGCCGCGGTCGTGGCGGTCGGTGTGCCCGTCCACCTCGACGGCGCCCGCCTGTTCAACGCCGCCGTCGCCACCGGTACCACCCTCGCCCAGCGGTCGGCCGGGGTGGCCACGGTCACGTCGTGCCTGTCGAAGGGCCTGGGCGCGCCGGTCGGCTCGCTGCTCGCCGGGTCGGCCGACCTCATCGCCCGGGCCCGGGTCGAGCGGAAGCGGATGGGCGGCGGCATGCGCCAGGTCGGCATCCTGGCCGCCGCCGGGCTGGTCGCCCTCGACACGATGGTCGACCGCCTGGCCGACGACCACCGCCGGGCCCGGGTGCTGGCCGAGGCGGTCGCCGCCCGGTGGCCCGACGCCGCCTGCGACCCGGCCGAGGTCCAGACCAACGTCGTCCTGTTCCGCCACCCCGACCCCCGGGCGCTGCTCGCCGCCCTGGCCGACCAGGGGGTGGGGGCGGTCACGCTCGGCCCCGGCACGGTGCGGCTCATGACCCATCACGGCATCGACGACGACGCGCTCGACCGGGCCGTCACCGCGCTGGAGAAGGCACCGTGAGCGAGCGCAGCGAGCGAACCAGAAGCACAGCGCGTTGCTCGGCCCGAAGGGCCGATCGCTCATTGCGCGCATCCCGTAGGGTGCGCCAATGAGCGAGGTGACGCTGCCCGACCCGGACCGCCCCTGGCTGATGCGGACATACTCCGGCCACTCGACGGCCAAGGCCAGCAACGAGC
>JBKPHT010000119.1:0-3508 GCA_046730015.1 Actinomycetota bacterium | reverse complement strand
TCGGAGATGGTGGCGCCCCGGGCGGTCTGCAGGTTGAAATGCTCGGTGGTCACGAAGGTGACCGCCGCCGCCCAGGAGGCGTCGTTCACCGTCTCCTCCCCCTTCCCCTCGACGTCGCGGTCGTCAGACCCGGACATGGCGCCAGCTTGGCATGGTCGTGTCAGGACCATGCCCCTGACGAGCCGATCGAGGCACAAACCGTCCTCGACGTTGACGAGGAGAGCACCCGGATCTCGGAGTCGGGCAGGCGCCGCTTCCGAAAGACGTGGCGGCTGTGACCCGGCGTTCCTGGGGACGGTTGCGATGCGCAACACTCAGCGGAGTGCCCGGGTGGTGTGATCCGCACTTCTTGCCCGTCAGCGATGCGTTCGAGGCGAACTTCGAGGCGGGGCTCGAGGCCGGGGCGGCGTGCGCGGTGGTGGTCGACGGCAGGCTCGTCGTGGATGTGTGGGGCGGAGAGGCGGACGCCGAGACTCGACGGCCGTGGGAACGAGACACGCTGGTGGACTGCCGCTCGGCCACGAAAGGCCTCACCGCCCTGTGCCTCGCCATGCTCGTCGACCGCGGGTTCGTCGACCTCGACGTCTCGCTCCGGTGGTACTGGCCTGAGCTGCGCGCCGACCCGACGTCCGCCAGGCGGTGAGCCACCAGGCCGGCATCCCGATCATCGACGACCTCGCAGCAGGCTCGATCCTCGACTGGGACGTGATGGCTCGTGCCGTCGCCCGTCACGAGCCGATGTGGTCGCCAGGTGAACGACATGGCTACCACGGCGCCTCGTTCGGGTGGCTCGTCGGCGGGCTGACGATGGACGGCCCGCGCACTGCTGGGGCTCGCCAGGTGGCGGCGGAGTCGTGACCTTCGTCGACCCCGAGGCGAGAATCGGCTTCGCATACGTGAACAACGCGTCGTGGCGCCCGCACCGCCACAACCCCCGTCCGCGACGTCAAACCCGTCCGGACTCGCAAGGCAGCCCCATGAACCTACGCCCACCGTGAGCCACCACATATCCGTGTTCGTCGACGCCGGCCTCATCACCAAGTAGAAAATCGGCCGCTGGGCACCGGTTGGCGAGGTCAGTCGGCCGCGCTCGTCACGTACAGGGTTGCGTAGGGGTCCTGCGGAGCGCGAACGGCCACGACGTCGAAGCCCCATCCGCCGGCGGAGATCACAAACCCCGCCTCGACGATCTGCGTGCCGGGCATGGCGGTCACCTTGGGTTCGGTGACCGTGCCGGACCCGTTCAGGTTCTTCGCCTCGTCGAGCAATGCCCGCACTGCGGCCTCGGCGTCCTCGGCGGCTATCACGGAGGTGGAGCCGCCGGTCCCGGCTGACGTCGGCAGCGTCGGCATGAGCGACCACGTGCCCCGGGGGAGATGGATCACGTCGCCCTGTTCCCTGAAGAGCTCGTCGCCCGCCGTGCGTAGGCGGTCATCCACGATCGACCGCGGTGCCGATGGTCGGCCTGCTTCGTCGGAGACCATGGGCGTCCGTGGGGGAAGGTCGCTGGCGCGGTCGGCCGCCACCAGCAAGATCGGCAGGTCCCCTGTCACCCACAGCTGAAGTCCGAGGAAGTCGCGCCCGCCCCCGTCCTCGGAATAGCCATCCGCCTGGATCCATGGCTGGTGCACGATCGGCCCGGCGCCGGAGTTCGCTGCGGCGCGCACCGAGACCTCATCCATCGTCAGCCCGTCGAGGCGCTCCACCAGGGCGCGCACAACCTTCACGGGGTCGGGGTCGGTGACTCGATAGGCGGCACGGAGCGACCGTCCACGAACCGGGACTCCGTTGTATGAGTACAGGTCCTGCTCGTACACGACCGGTCGGCCGATCGGCACGACGCCAGCCGGTTGGATGAGACCGAACGGCAGATCGAACGTCTCGGCGATCGTCGATGTCGTGGTGGCCGCATCCTCGCCGATCGCGGCGGGTCCCTCCCGCGGGTCGGGGCCGCACGCTGCCGGAGCGAGCATGCACAAAAGGCTCGCGACCGTCGCCGTCAGGATCCGACGACGGGCCGATCGCACCCGCGCATTCTCGCACCCGGCCCGATGCTGTGCCGGTCGAGCAGGGCCAGCGCCGGCGGCCGTGCGCTGATGCGCTCGGATCCGGCGTTACCTGGGTGAGGGGCGCCGGGCAAGGCCTTGAGTGCGGCCGGTGCAGAGTCGTGGTGGGCCGCTCGGCAGCGGACCGGATGGTACGGAGACGCGCGTCAGCCCGCCGTCCAGGGCCGGAGCTTGTCGGGGTTGCGTACTGCCCAGATGTGCTTGATCCGGTCGCCTGCGAGGTCGAACGCGAACACTGTGACGGTGATTCCGTCTTGCTGAGCTACCAGACCGGGCTGGCCGTTGACCGTACGCTCAAGGATGGCCACGTTACTGGGTGTCCGGCCGGCGAGATCGACGTAGTGGCGCGCGATCTGCTCGGCGCCTTCGATGGGACGGAGCGCGGCGCTGGCGAGGCCGCCGCCGTCGGCGATCGCCGTGGCGTCGGGGTCGAGGAGGCCGATGAGGGCGTCGATGTCCTTGGCTTTCCATGCCTGTTTGAAGTCCCTGACGATGCCGGCGTGGCGGGCTGCCGGGACCGCGGGGGCCTGCGCGGCGCGGATGCGGCGGCGGGCTGAGGAGGCCAGCTGGCGGCATGCCGCCGGACTACGGCCGGTGATCTCGGCCACTTGGGCGAAGGGGTAGCGGAAGACGTCGTGGAGGATGAACGCGACCCGCTCGGCCGGGGTCATCGATTCGAGCACGACGAGGAAGGCCATGTTGATCGACTCATCGAGGGTGACTCGGTCGGCCGGGTCGACGGTGGGGCCGTCCGGCCGCCCGCTGATCCACTCCGTCGGTTCGGGCAGCGGCTCGGGGATCCATTCGCCCACGTAGCGCTCCCGCCGGGCCCGTGCCGAGCCGAGCAGGTCCAGGCAGATGCGGCTGGCGACCTTCGTCAGCCAGGCGCCGGGCGATTCGACGGCGTCCTGCTGCTGCCGGGACATGGCGTACCAGCGGGCGTAGGTCTCCTGCACGACATCCTCAGCATCGGCCAGGGAGCCCAGGAGCCGGTAGGCGAGATTGATCAGCTGACGCCGCTCGCTCATGATCGCGCTCAGGCCCGGGCCGGGCCGGCCGTGTCCTCGCCCGGATCGGGTGCTCACGGTGCCGCGAGCCTCCCTCGGTCGCATCTGCCGTCACCAGTTCGACGAGACACCGCGCCGAACTGTGAGGCTGGCGCGCCGCCTCACATTCTGGGGGGCTGTGTCGTCGTACTGGTGAGAAGAACCCGCCATCCAGCCAACAGGAAGCGAGGTCTCGCCGTGTCATCAGTCGTGGCCCACGACAAACCCGGACGAGGTGACAGCACCGCCGAGGGGGCGAACGAACCAAGGAGGAGCACGCGATGTTGAAGAACCTGATGTTTGCGACGATCTATGTGAGCGACCAGGACCGGGCTCTGGCGTTCTACACCGACCGTCTCGGACTGGAGAAGGGTGCTGATAATCCCACTCCTGAGG
>JBKPHT010000118.1:0-4820 GCA_046730015.1 Actinomycetota bacterium | reverse complement strand
CCGGTTGGCGTACGTCGCGAAGGACGGCACCCCGAGGGTCGTCCCGATCGGGTTCACCTGGAATGGGTCCGAGGTCGTCATGTGCACGGCGACGAACGCCCCGAAGCTGGTGTCGCTGCGCCGGAACCCGGCGGTGGCCCTAACGATCGACACCGAATTGCACCCACCGAACATCCTGCTGATCCGGGGCGAGGCGGTGCTCGACGAGGTCGAGGGAATTCCTGATGAGTATCTCCAGGCGAGCGGCACCTACAAGATGACGCCGGAGCAGCGAGTTGAGTGGGAGACTGAGGTCCGGTCGTTGTACGACTCGATGGTGCGAATCGTCGTAAAGCCGACGTGGGCGAAGCTGATCGACTTCGACGAAACCCTGCCTACCCCTGTCGAGGAGCTGGTGCGCCGGCGGGAAGAGCGGCAGTAGGGCCTAGCCGGTGTCCACCTCGTCACACGGTCGCTACTAACAGTGATCCTTGCAGCGGCATCCCTAGCGCCGGGTCCGCGACGCCATCCGGCTCGTTGGGGGCGCTCGTGGACGGTGACGATTCGGCCTCCGTCGGCGGTAACCCGTGTCGGCGGCGAGCCGCTCGAAAGCGGTGAGCACGGCCCCGAGGTCGGGCAAGCTGAGCTGCTCGCCCAACTCGGTAGGGCCGAACTCGTAGGTGAGGATCGGCGCCACTGGTTGGCGCCGATCCCGGTCGATGTTCAGGTCCAGGCCCGGGCGGCGAGGAAGCCGTCGAGCTCGACTCGGCCGGCGAGGTTGTCGATCATGCCTACGAGCCCGGCGAAGGTGGTCTCGAGGAGGATCTCGAGGATCGCCTCGGTCGTGAGGCCGGCCTTGGCGGCACGGGCGACGGTGGCGTCGGGGACGTTGCCGCGGCCGGCCGCGATGTCCCGGGCCAGGTCGTGCACTGCTGCCTGGGTGGGGTCCGACGGCGATTTCCCGTCCCGCATGGCGGTGATGTCGGGTTCGTCGACGCCGAGGCCGGCCAGCACGGTCGAGTGGAACGCCACGCCGTAGCGGTTGTCCACGGCGACGCCGACCGCGAGTCCGGCGACCTCGCGTAGGACGGGATCGAGCTTGGTGACGGCAACCGCCCGGCGGAGCCCGTCGAACCCGGCGAGCAGCGCCGGGGACGCCGCCGCGGTGGCGGCCAGGTTGGGTACGAGGCCGAGGTCGTCGGCGATGCCCTCCAACAGTGGGCGGGAGTCGGCGGGGGCGTCGTCGAGGGTGTGGATGGCGAGCTGCACGGGGGTTCCTCCTCTGAGGATGGACGAGACCCGTGCAGCGTGGCGGTAGCGGGGCCTCGTGACGATTCCCGAGCAGGGAAGGGACGCCGGAGCGGGACCTGCCGTAGCGTTCACGCCGTGTCCTCGCCCGTCCCGGTCGTCAACACTCGGCTCGGAGACCTGCTGCGGCGCTGGCGCTCGCTTCGAGGCAAGAGCCAGCTCGACCTGGCAAGTGATGCTGGCACCACGCCTCGCTACATGAGCTTCGTCGAGACCGGTCGGGCCCAACCCAGCCGGCATATGGTGGTGCGTCTCGCCCGTGCGCTCGACGTGCCCCTCCGCGAGCGCAACCAGCTCCTCCTCGCGGCCGGCTTCGCGCCCCTGTACTCGCTCGAACCGCTGACCAGCCCAGTCATGGAGCGCGTCGACCAGGCGCTGACCTCGATGCTCACCCAACACGAACCGTTCCCGGCGGTGATCATGGACCGCGGGTGGAACCTGCAGCGGGCCAACACCGGAGCGGCACGATTGTTCGGCCGGCTCTTCGCGCCGCAGCCCATGCCCACCGAGGCCAACGTGCTCCGCCTGGTGATCGAGCCCGGCCCCGTGCGCGACCACATCGCCAACTGGACGCAGGTGGTCCCCGCGCTCCTGGAACGAGCCCGCCACGAGGCCGTGGGCGGCGTGCTCGATCCCCCCTCAGCCGAGCTGGTGGCGGCGCTCCGGTCACGGCCCGACGTCGCCGAACTGATCGCGGCACCAGACCTCAGCGTGCCCCCGGTACCGGTCGTCGACCTCCGGTTCGACCTCGACGGTGCCGTCCTCGCCTTCTTCTCGGTCGTGTCCACCGTCGGCACCCCGATCGACGTGACCGCCCAGGAGCTCAGGCTGGAAGCCTTCTTCCCCGCCGACGACACAACCCGTCACCGCTGGATGGACGGCGTCACCTCTATCTGACCAGGCCAGGAGACAACGTTGCCGCAATCACGCAGCGTGCTGACGTCTGGCACGCGCATACGGGGTCAGGACGGTCGCTCCCGTACGACGTCGACGGCGGACTTGTCGCGCCGCAGCCCCAGGAACCGGGGGTGGCGGAGCTTGCCGTCGCTGGTCCACTCGGTGAACCCGACCTGGGCCACCAGCTCGGGCCGTACCCAGTGGGCGCCCCGCTCGCGGACCCGACCACTGAACGGCGGGGTGGGCTGTTCGAGCCCGCCGAGCACCTGTCGCAGCGAGACGAGGGTGGGGGTGTCGTAGCCGGTGCCGACCTTGCCGGCATACCGCAGCTCACCGTCCTCGTAGTAGCCGACGAGCATGGCCCCGAAGCCGATCCGGCTGCCCTGGGGCTCGGTGAACCCAACGATCACCAGTTCCTGCTCGGCCGCGCACTTCATCTTGAGCCAGTCGCGGCTGCGCCGGCCCACGTACGCCGAGGACGCCCGCTTGGCGATCAGCCCCTCCCAGCCGTGGCGGCAGGCGTAGGCGTAGTAGGTCTCGCCCGAGCCGTTCCGGTGGGTGCTGAAGCGCAGCGGGTCGCCGAACTCGACGGCCCGGCGCAGCACGGCTTTGCGCGAACGCAGGTCGAGCGCCCTCACGTCGTAGCCGTCGCACCAGAGCACATCGAACAGGTAGTAGTAGACGGCCACCCGGCGGGCTCGCTCGCGGGCCTCGGCGGCCGAGCGCACGCCCAGCCGCTTCTGCAGGCGGGCGAAGCTGGTGCGGCCGCGTTCGAAGGCCACCACCTCGCCGTCGACCACCAGGTCGGCATCGGTCCGCTGGACCAACGCGTCGACCAGCTCGGGGTAGGTGTCGTCGAGGCGCAGGTCGTTGCGCGACCGCAGCCGTACGGTGCCGCCCTCGACCCACGCCAGGCACCGCTCGCCGTCGAGCTTGCGCTCGAACATCCAGTCGGGATCAGAGAACCGGGCGTCGGTCAAGGTCGCCGTCATCGCCTCAGGCCTGGCCGGCCCGGGCGCAGCCACCAGTCTCCTCCGGGCGTCGTCCGGCAACCCGGCCAATGGTTCGGTCATCCGTCGGCCTCGGCCATCCCGTCGATCGTACGGTCCCCTCGGCGACGGCGCCCTGCTGCGGACGTAGTAGGTCAGGTGCGTTACGCGGTGGACATACAGGGAGGCGTCCAGCGGTGGTGTCCGGCTGGTGTGGCCGACCCACTCCTGGTCGACGCCCGCCCCATCCGCTACACGTGACGTGTCGCAACTGGAAGGGAACGATCACGATGGAACACCTGAACCTGGTGCGCCGGTCTCGCCGTACCCTCATCGTCGCCGCCGTCCTCGCCGTTGTGGCGCTGCTCGTCCCGCTGTGGGCGGGCGGGCTGGCCTCGGCGAACCCGTCCCAGGGGGACGGGCCCCGACCCACGATCGTGCTCGTCCACGGTGACTGGGCCGACGGCTCGTCGTGGAGCGGGGTCATTGAGCGCCTGCAGCGCCGAGGCTTCACCGTCGTCGCCCCGCCAAACCCGCTGCGCGGTCCCTCGAGCGACGCCCCCTACCTGGCCAGCTTCCTGCAGACGATCCCCGGCCCGATCGTGCTGGTCGCTCACTCCTACGGGGGGTTCGTCATCACCAACGCCGCCACGGGAAACGACAACATAAGGGCCCTCGTCTACATCGACGCCTTCATCCCCGACATCGGCCAGACCCTGGTGGAGCTCGCGGCCGGCTCCTGCGTCGACCCTGCCACGGCCTTCAACGCCGTGCCCGTCCCCGGAGGGATGGTTGACCTCTACCTGCGCAGCGAGGCCAACCCGCCCTACCCGGGCTTCGCGGAATGCTTCGCCAACGGCGTCAACCGGAACCAGGCGGCCGTGCTTGCCGCCGTCCAGCGGCCCGCAGCACTCAACCAGTTCGGCGAGCCATCCGGACCCCCGGCATGGGAGACGATCCCCTCGTGGTCGCTGATCGGCACTGCCGACCGTGTCATCACGCCCGCCCAACAGCAGGCGATGTCCACCAACGCGGGCGCGCAGATCTCCACCGTCAACGCCGGTCACCTCTCACTCGTCACCCGACCGAACGCCGTCACCAACATCATCGAGACCGCCGTCGACGCCACGACCTGACCCTGCCCAGCAGGCCGACCAGCTCGCCGCGGTCCACCAGTGACGCGGCACGGTCGGGCCCGCCACCTCGACCGCTGACGCGTAACGCCGTCGCCGCACCCGTGCAACACGGACGGCGCCGGCCCGCGTGTCCGTCGATCCGACCGGGCGATGCGGTAGCGGGTGGTTGGCGGCGGCGTCGTGCCTCGACTCGTCGGGTTGTTCCCCGCAGCATCGGCCCAGTTCGCGAACTCGCGAGGACGACCGGGGAACAACCCTCCGAGAGGCGAGCAGGCAACCGAACCGAGGAGCCGACATGAGCACGACGCAAGAGATACGACCAGGTCGACGGATCGACCTGACGCGCGAGGTGGTTGGCCTCGATCGTGCGGACGGGCGGGCACGGCTCGTGGACCAGGTTGCAGGCCGGCCACCCCAGCGCATCGACGGGTTCACGATCGGCGCACCGCAGATCGCTGGCGACCCACCCCACGACGGCGAGATGCACCCCGATGGCGACGAACTGCTCTAC
>JBKPHT010000117.1:0-17887 GCA_046730015.1 Actinomycetota bacterium | reverse complement strand
CCGTGGAGTGCAACGGTTCGGGCCACATCTGGGCCACACGGCCGGACCCGCCGAGGCATCTGTAGGCCACCCAGGGCACGCTCCGGCCCAGGTCATGGGGACTGGCAAGGCGGAGCCGCACGGTTTGCAAGCAGGGGGTCGATCCTCGCCAGATGCCTGTTGGAGTTTGGCTCTTCACCGCGCCGTGACAGACTCTCACGGTGGCGTGGCTGTTGATCGCCCAGTCCGAGGCCCCGAAGCCGCTCCTCCCAGAGAGCAGCTCCTCGGAGTGGCTCCTTCCTGTCGGAGTCGTCCTCGTCGTCGCAGCGCTGGTGGTCGCCTTCGCTATCTGCACCGTGAGGTCGAGACGACTCGCAGCCCAGGCGCTGACCGAGGTTGGTGAAGTTCGTCGCTCGCTCGGTGACGGCCTCGGTCCGCCTGCGTAGTAGCGCCCGGTGCGCGCTCATGGCAGGAGGGGCGCCGGGCTGGACTTCAAGGTGGGTGGCATCCCGCGACTACCCCGCGGGCCGTTCCTGCCGCCGCCGGTCGTCGTTGTTCGCGATGGGTCCGCTACCTGCCGGCCCGTCCGCCCGACGCCACTCGTGTTCGTCCGGCCAGACCTCGGGATGCAGAGCGGTGGAGCGTGGGGCGCGGGATGGGGGAGCCAGCAGCGGAGCCTAACCAGATCGTGACTCGGCCGACTCGGCCGGGACGAGTCTGAACATCTGACCCCATATCCTCAGGTCAGCAAGGACGATGGCGGACGGCGTCGGGCGGTCTGGAGTGCATGACGCGCAGGGGGTCCGGCGTGCCAGATCGTGCCAGAACGACAGCCGTCCTCTGAACACGAGAAGCAACTCACGCGTCAACTCGGACCGGTCGTCCTGCTCATGATCGGCGCAGGTCAGCCGTCCTGACCTCAGCGCACACTCTCAAGGTGGCGACACGGGTTCGAATCCCGTTGGGGGTGCCACGAGAAAAACCTGGTTAGAAGCCCCGGGAGCCACGCCGGGGCTTCCTTCATTCTGAGCCAAACCCATCCCGCGAGGCCTTCGTGTCGGCGGGCTGCGGAGAGCGAGACATCCTGCAGGCCGTCTCGGCCATCGGGGTGAAGACGCTCAGCAACTACACGAACCACCCGTTCCACACCCCGGTTGATCCCGTCTTCGCCCACCGAGCCTGGGTGGGGCAAGCCCGATCGGCAGGGCGAGTGGATCACCCCTGCCGCGGCGGCCGGCTCGCCGGCATCACCGACTCGGAACCGAGCGTGCGTCCATCGCCGACCGCGACCGCCGATTGACCTCGGGGTGGCGGACCCAGAGCGCGAGCACGAGGAACTCGGCGTCTTCGAGCAGCACCCACCACCGCAGCTCCTGGCCGAGGTGTACGCCGAAGCAGCCGCAGTTCGGCACGACGAGACCGCGGGCGAAGGCCTGGACGGCAAGCGTCGTCCAGGCAGCCGCCACGACGAGCGCCGCCGTGGCCGCCTGCCGGCGACGGGCGGGCTGGGTCGGGACGAGCAGTCCGAGGCCGGATGCGAGCTCGGCGACGATCAGGCCGACCGCGAGCACCCAGGCCATGACGTCGCCGCCGATCTGGTACGTGGCGACGATGTCGACGAACCCGCCGAGGTCGCTGAGCTGGCCCACCGCCATGGCGACCAGGAGAATCCCGAGAAGGGCGCGGGCGACGGCCACGAGACTGTGCTACTCGATGACGTGGACGCGATGCGAGGGCGAGTCGACTGGCACGCCTCAGGAACCCGGCGGCGGGCGCGGCGATTCCGGCGGGTGGGAATGCGTCGGCCGGGGTAGGGGGTTCCCGGCCGGTCGGATCACCGGGGAGGAGACCGCGATGGCGTCGGTGCGCGTCGACCGTCACGAGGTGTTCCTGGAGTACACCAAGAGCATCTGCCCCGTGTGCAAGGCGGTCGTGGACGGCGAGGTGAACGTCCGCGACAACCGGGTCTACCTGCGTAAGCGCTGCGCGGAGCACGGCAGCTTCGAGGCGCTGGTCTACGCCGACGCCGGCATGTACCTGGACATCGCCCGGTTCAACAAGCCCGGCACCCTGCCGCTGCAGACCCAGACCGAGGTCCACGACGGCTGCCCCCTGGACTGCGGCCTGTGCCCCGACCACAAGCAGCACGCGTGCCTGGGGATCAT
The DNA here is from genome assembly GCA_046730015.1 of Actinomycetota bacterium. Lineage (GTDB taxonomy): Bacteria > Actinomycetota > Acidimicrobiia > Acidimicrobiales > VFJN01 > ZC4RG19. The sequence continues at coordinate 15,743 of JBKPHT010000117.1, read as the reverse complement.
CGAGGTCAACACCGCGTGCAACCTCGACTGCCCGGTGTGCTTCGCCGACTCGGGCCACCACCCGGACGGGTTCTCCCTCACCGCCGAGCAGGTCGAGGCAGGGCTCGACGCGTTCGTGGCCGCCGAGGGCGAACCCGAGGTGGTCATGTTCTCCGGCGGCGAGCCGTCGATCCACCCCCAGATCCTCGACTTCCTCGCCATGGCCCGGGACAAGGGGATCGGCCACGTCGTGCTCAACACCAACGGCATTCGCCTGGCTCACGACCGCCGCTTCGCCGGCCAGCTTGCCGAGCGGGGCGTGAAGGTGTACCTGCAGTTCGACGGCCTGCAGGAGCTCACCCACCTGGCCTTGCGGGGCCGCGACCTGCGTGCGGCCAAGGCGCAGGCGCTCGAGAAGTGTGCGGCGGCCGGGGTGCCGGTCATGCTGGTCGCCGCGGTCGAGCGGGGCGTGAACGACCACGAGCTGGGCGACATCGTGGCGCACGGCATCGCGCACCCCGCGGTCCGGGGGGCGGTGTTCCAGCCGGTCACCCACGCGGGGCGGCACGTGACGTTCGATCCGCGCACCCGGTTGACCAACGCCGACGTCATCCACGGGTTGGTCGCCCAGCGCCCCGAGTGGTTCCGGCTGACCGACTTCTTCCCGGTGCCGTGCTGCGCCCCGACCTGCCGGTCGATCACCTACCTGCTGGCCGACGACGAGGATGTGCTGCCCATTCCCCGCCTGCTGCCCATGGAGAGCGCCCTCGACTACCTGGCCAACCGGGTGCTGCCCGACCCCGATCTCCGCACCGTGCTGGAGGGCCTGTGGAGCGCCTCGTCGGTCGCAGGGTCCGAGACGATGCTCGTCCGCCTGCGCTCCGCGCTCAGCTCCGTCGCGCTGCCCGCCGACCTCGACCAGGCGGCGGCCGCTGACGCGCTGGCCAACTGCGTGGCCTGCGGCATCGACCTCCCGGACGCGCTCGACGACCTGGCCGCCAAGGCGTTCATGATCGTGATCCAGGACTTCCAGGACCCGTACACCCTCAACGTCCGCCAGCTCATGAAGTGCTGCGTCGAGGAAATCACCCCCGACGGTCGGCTCATCCCGTTCTGCGCCTACAACTCGGTCGGCTACCGGGAACAGGTGCGCCAGCAGCTGTCCGGAGCTCCGGTGCCCACCGTCGTCCCCAACGCCACCGAGCTGGCCGAGCTGCTCGTCCCCACCCGACACGGTTCCCGCACCGTCGGCGATCCTGCGCGGGCCGGTGGCCGCAACCCCGTGCAGGTCAACCTTGGGCGGACGCTCCGATGACCCTGGCCGATGGGTTCCCGGCGCTCCTGGCCTCCGACCCGGGCGATCCGGAGACCCTCAAGGCGTGCTGCGCCGCCGCGTACGGTCATGACCTCGTCGGCACACTGCTGGGCGACAGCTATCACCCCGGAGGCGCGGACCTCACCCGCCGCCTCGCCGACACGATGCAGCTCCGCGTTGGTGAGCGGCTGCTCGACGTCGCGTCCGGCACCGGTACGTCGCCAGTGCTGCTCGCCGACGAGTACGGCGTCCACGTCACGGGCGTGGACCTCGGGCCGGCGCAGGTCACCACCGCACGCGCCCGCGCCGACGAACTCGGACTCGATGATCAGGTGCGCTTCGAGGTCGGCGACGCCGAGCGCCTCGCCTTCGGCGCCGAACGCTTCGACGCCGTGATCTGCGAATGCGCCCTGTGCACCTTCCCCAGCAAGCCCGCCGTGCTCGGGGAGATGGCGCGCGTGCTCCGTCCGGGCGCGCGGGTCGGCATCACCGACGTCTGGTTGGAGCCGGACCGGCTCGACGCCGAGTTGCGGGGCCTGGCCGGCCGGATCGCGTGCCTGGCCGACGCTCGGCCCATCGCCGAGCAGCGTGCCCTCATCGAGGGCGCGGTGCTGGAGGTGACCCACGTCGAACAGCATGACGACGCCCTGGCCGCCACGATCGAGCAGGTCAGGAGCCGGCTCCGCGCCCTGCGGCTGGCCGACCTTCCCGCGCTCCGCACGCTCGACCTGCGCCGCGGCATCGAGTTGGCCGGTCGCGCCGCAGACGCCGTCGAACGAGGTGATGCCGGGTACCTGCTGGTCGTCGCGACCAAGCCGCAGGAGGCGGAGACCATGTGAGCGGGCCGGGATCAGGCATGGTCCGGCGAGGGGCGGGCCGGGCGGGCTGATCGGCCGTGTTGTTCGAAGAAGAACTGAGCTGCCGCCTGCTGGATGGCGGACCAGGTCGGATACGCGTGGGTGGCCTGCGCGAGCCGGCCGGTGAACATGCGGGTGTGCATGGCCAGGGCGGGCTCGTGGATCAACTCACCGCCATGCAGTCGGCCGCGTGGGTGAAGGGCATGCGACCGGTGACGTCGCCGATCGCCCAGATCCCCGGGACCGAGGCCGCCAGGGTCGCATCGGTGCGAACGTAGCCGCGCTCGTCGACGGCCACACCCACGGTCTCCAGCCCGAGCCCGGCCGTTGCGGGCCGACGTCCGGTCGCCACGAGGACCCGGCCGGCGTCGACAGTCATCCCAGACTTCAGCCGCAGCCGGGCGGCTCCGGACCTGCCGCGGAGTACGACCTCGGTGACCTGGTCGCCGGTGCACAGGCTGGCGCCGTCCCGGCGGAGTGCCCCGGTCACCACTTCGGACGCCTCGGGCTCCTCACCCGGGAGCAGCCGTGGCTCGGCCTCGACGACGGTCACCGCCGATCCCAGTCGAGCGAACGCCTGGGGCGAGCTCGACCCCGATCGGCCCTCCGCCCAACACCGCGAGCCGCCCCGGCAGTCGGTCCAGATCGAACACGTTCTCGTTGGTGAGCACCGCAACCCCGTCGAGGCCGGCGATGTCTGGTATCGCCGGCCCGCCCCGACGGCCAGGACGACGCGCCGCCCACGAATCCTCACCCCGTCGACGTCGATCTTGGTCGGCGAGCGCAGCACCGCCCAGCCGTGCACGGCCTCGACCCCCTCGCGGCGCAGTGCGTCGTCATCCTCGGTCGCCGCGATCCGCGCGACCGTGGCGCGCACCGCGGCCATCGCCTCGGTGAAGGTCTCGCCCCGGGCCGCCGCGGCGAGCAGGGACTTGGAGGGCACGCAACCGGTGAACGTGCAGTCACCGCCCACCGGTCCGTCCTGGACGAGCGCCGTGCGCGCGCCGGCCCGGCGGGCGGCCCGAGCGGCGGTAAGGCCGGCCGCTCCACCGCCGACCACGACGAGGTCGAACTCGCGGTTCCGTGTTGTCGGCTGGCAAACCCGGCGGGTCGACCCCGGATTCCCGGGGTGGGCAGGAGCGGCACGGAATGACCGTAGGCCGCCAGCGGGTTCCGGCTGAGACACGCTGTCGGCCTGCGGCCGGTCGCACTTGGCGTCCGTGGGGCGGCGTACGGGAGGCTTCGATCGTGCGAAGGAAGCGGATACGGCGTGGCGCGATGACGGCGGTCGTCGTCGCCTTCCTCGTGGTCGCCGCGGCGTGCGGAGGCGGCGACGGCGACGCCACGGAGGTCCGTCCGTTCGCCGAGGTGCAGGACGGCGACGTGGCGGTCGGGCCCGACCCGTCCGACCCCACCCGCGCCGTCCTGCGGTTGGCCACGACCGAGCCGATGATCTGCGCCGTGGTGTGGGGCGAGGACGAGTCGTTCGGGCGGTTCAACAACAGCCTGGCGATGAACGGCACCGGCATCACCGACCACGACGTCATCCTCCCCGACGTCGAACCGGGCGTCTCCTACAGCTACGTGCTCCAGGGCACGACGGCTGACGGCACCCTCTACCGCTCCGATGTCGCCTCCTTCACCATCGACGCGTCCGACGACGCCGCGTCCCCCACGCCGCCCTTAGGGCAAGGCGACAACCTGGCCATCGGCGCCACCGTGGCCGAGGTCAGCTCCGAGTTCTCGGACACCTTCGCCGCCGAGCGGGCCATCGACGGCGACACGGGCACCGAGTGGTCCACCGCCGGTGACGGCGACGACGGCTCGATCACGGTCGACCTGGGCGCATCGCAACGGATCGCTGGGATCGAGTTCGTGACCCGGTCGATGGCCGACGGGAGCGCCGTCACCGACAGCTACACCGTCGCCGTCGACGGCGGGCAACCCCTCGGCCCGTTCCAGGCCGGGACGCCCGCGTCACCCCGTCCCAGCCAGGTCGACGCCACCGGCCGGCTGCTGCGCTTCGACGTCGAGACGTCGTCGGGCGGCAACGTCGGCGCCGTCGAGATCCGGATCTTCGCGCCGACCGGTTGAGGCCGCTCCAGCGTCAGCCGTGCGTGGTGGCCACCACAAGCAGCAGCGGGACGCCGATGCGGGAACCGGTCCACCGCCGGGTGACGCGCCGCGCGGCGCGGTGCCGCCCGGGGTCGAGGCCGGGGAGGTACAGCGAGCTGAAGAGCCGCCGGGCGTCACCGGGCTCGGGCGATCGGGTACGCGAAGCAGCGCCGGTCGGCGCTCACGACCCTGAGCCCGGCGCCAGCGAGCAGCGGTCGGGGATCGGCGAGCACGTCGGCGTGGCGGAAGGGCAGCCGCCGGAGCCGGAGCGCAGCCAGCAAGCGGACGTACCGAGACCGATCCCGGAGCGTCAGCGGCCCTGCCGCCGGCAGCAATGCCGCGAGGAGGCCGCCGTCGCGCATCAACCCGGCCATCTCGGCCGCCGCCGCACGAGGATCGTCGAGCAGCATGAGGGTCATCGAGCAGACCACGGCGTCGGCCGTTCCCGGCCACATCGACAGGCGCGCCGCGTCGGCGAGCACCAGCCGGCGGGGCGCGACCCGTGTCGCACGGGCGAGCTCGGCGGGGCTGCGGTCCAGGCCGATCCAGCGCGCCGTGAGCGCGGCAAGTGGCCCGCTGCCGCACCGCCCGTCGACGGTGAGTCCGCCGGCCGGGGGGCGTCGGCGAGCCCACTCGTGGGGGTACGGCCGTCGGCGGCAGAGGTGAGGGCGAGGACATCCTCGGTGATGCCAGGCCGCTGGTCGTGGAAGTCGGCCAGGCAGTGGTCCCACGGGTGCACGGTCCAGCCTGCCACCCCGGCGCCGTAGGGCGACGGCCGGGCCCGCCGGCTGGCGGTCACCGGCTCGGGGGCTGCGTCGCCGGCTCCCGTGGGGCGGGTGACCACGGGTCGGCGCCGCTGGGGTGGCAGGCCACGAGCACGGAACCCTCGTCGCCGTACCAACATTCCACCAGCGCGCTCTGTGCGTGCTCGACCTCCGGTCGTCGAGGGCGTCGCCGGCAGTCGGGAGTCGTCGCCCAGTTGGCCAGTTGGAATGCTGTGGCGACGGTGCGGGGTTTCGGGGCGTGCACATGACAACGGCCTCCGACACCCTTCCCCACGGAGGATGGACCGCTCCGGCGTGCGGGCACGGGGCCAGCGCCAGGGGCCACGGGCCGGTATGCCGATGATCGTGCTGTCGATTCCCAGCCCGGGCGACAACAGCATCGGTCTCGGCCCGCTCGACCTGCGGGCCTACGGGCTGATGATCGCCATCGGCGTCGTCGTCGCCGCCGACATCGCCCGCCGGCGTTGGGTTGCCAGCGGCGGCAACGGCGACGACATCGCCGCGTTGGCGCTGTGGGCGGTTCCCGCGGGCCTGGTGGGCGCCCGCCTCTACCACGTGATCACGGACTGGCACCGCTTCGAGGGACGGTGGTGGCACGTGCCGGCCGTCTGGGAGGGCGGCCTGGGGATCCCCGGTGGGCTGGTGGCCGGCGTGCTGGTCGGGGCGTGGGCGGCGCGGCGGCGCGGCCTGCCGGTGGCGACGCTGCTCGACGTGGTGGCTCCGGCCATCCCGGTCGCCCAGGCGATCGGGCGCCTGGGCAACTGGTTCAACCAGGAGCTGTTCGGTGGCCCCACCACGCTGCCGTGGGGGCTCGAGATCGACCCCGCCCACCGGCCCGTCGGCTATGCGGATGTCGCGACATTCCATCCGACATTCCTCTACGAGGCGCTGTGGAACCTGGCCCTGGCGGCCGTGTTGGTGGCGATCGAGCGACGCTGGCGGCCGCGACCCGGCCAGCTGTTCGCGGGCTACGTGGCGGGCTACGCCGCCGGGCGGCTCTGGGTGGAGTCGCTGCGGATCGACCCCGCCACCGAGCTGTGGGGTGTGCGGGTGAACGAGTGGGTGAGCGTGGTCACGCTGCTCGCGGCGACTGCCGTGATCGTCGTGCGTGCTCGGGGCACGCGGGGCGCCGAGACCGGGCCGCCCGTGCCCGAGACCGACAGCGAGGAGGTCACATGATCGAGATCCTGCAGGCCGACGTGGTGGTGATCGGCACGGGCCCGGACGGCGAGGACGTCGCCGGGCGCCTGGGCGAGGCCGGTCTCGACGTGGTCGGGGTCGACCGCGAGCTGGTCGGCGGTGAGTGTCCGTACTGGGGGTGCATCCCATCGAAGATGATGATCAGAGCCGCCGACCTGCTGGCCGAGGCGCGCCGGATCCCGGGCATGGCCGGCGACGCCACCGTCCGGCCCGACTGGGCGCCCGTGGCCCAGCGCATCCGTGACGAGGCCACCGACGACTGGGACGACCGCGTGGCCGTCGAGCGGTTCGAGGGCAAGGGCGGCCGGTTCCTGCGCGGCGAGGGGCGCATCGTGGAACCGGGCCCGAGCGGTGGTGGGCGCGGCTCCGGCCTTCGGGTCGCCGTCGGTGACCGGATGGTCGATGCCCGGCGCGGCGTCGTCGTCGCCACGGGCACCCACGCGTCGATCCCGCCCGTCCCCGGGCTCGGCGAGGTGCCGTACTGGACCAACCGCGAGGCCATCGAGGCCAAGGAGCTCCCGTCGTCGCTGCTCGTGCTGGGCGGCGGTGCGGTCGGGGCCGAGCTGGCCCAGGTGTTCGCCCGGTTCGGGGTCGAGGTCACGGTGGTCGAGGCGCTGGAGCGGCTCCTCCCCGGCGACGAGCCCGAGGCCGGCGAGCTGCTGGCCGAGGTGTTCGCCCGCGAGGGCATCGCTGTGCACACTGGCGCGACCGTCACCGCGGTGCGCCGCGACGGCGCCCGGGTCGTCGCCGAGCTGGCCGACGGCACCACGCTGGCGGCCGCCCAGATCCTGGTGGCGACCGGACGGCGGGCCGACCTGGCAGCCGCCGGCCTCGGCGCGGTCGGCGTCGACGAGTCGCAGCCGTGGGTGCCCGTCGACGACCACCTCCGCGTGGCCGCCGGCGTGTGGGCGGTCGGCGACATCACCGGTAAGGGCGCGTTCACCCATGTGGCCATGTACCAGTCGCCGATCGCCGTGGCCGACATCCTGGGCCAGGACCATCCGCCCGCCGACTACCGGGCCGTGCCCCGGGTCACCTTCACCGACCCCGAGGTCGGTGCCGTCGGCCTCACCGAGGCCCAGGCTCGCGCGGAGGGCATCGACGTGCGAGTGGGCGCCACTCGCGTGCCCCAGACCGCGAGGGGCTGGATCCACAAGGCCGGCAACGACGGCGTGATCAAGCTCGTCGAGGACGCCCGGCGCGGGGTGCTCGTCGGCGCCACCGCCATGGCACCGACCGGCGGCGAGGTCCTCGGCCTGCTCACCCTCGCCGTGCACGCCGAGGTCACCACCGACGAGCTCCGCCGGATGATGTACGCCTACCCGACCATGCACCGCGGCGTCGAGGACGCCCTCCGCGACCTCGCGACCTGAGTCCCGACCGCTGGGGCTGCCTCGCCCACGTCAGTACGGGTCGCCGAGTGCAGCGACTCCATACTCCCGTCGACCCCGTCTTCGCCCACCGCGCCTGTGAGGCCGAGCTGGTGCAGCCGGCCGGACCACCGACCGCGAGCCGCGCTTGACCACTCGGTTGCCTCAGGAGGTGCGCGCCTGGGCCCAGCGCCGCAACCGGGCCACCGCGAGGTCGCTGGGCCGGCGCTGGGCCAGCCGCCGCAGCGACCGCTTCATCAGACCCACGGTGTCGGCATAGCCGCTGCACCCCCAGCACTCGTCCAGGTGGGCCTCGACCAGCGCCGCCCGGCTCGACGGCAGCTCGCCGTCGACGTAGGTGTCGACAGCCCGGCGCATCCGGCCATGAGCGGTGTGCAGCATCGCCACAGGAACCCGGCACCCGGCCAGATCTGTTCCGCACGGAGTTGTGGAATGTGCCCGGCGGAGGCAGGGTTCCCAGATCGTGGGAGCCAGCCCAGGCCAGCGCGCCCTGTCCGATGACGAGGCGTTCACGCGCTACGTCCTGCCTGAGGTCGAGGTGCTGCTCCGGGTCGCCCTGTCGCGCACCCGGAACGCCGCCGATGCGGAGGACCTCGTCCAGGACACGCTGCTGCGGGCGTACCGGGCGATCGGTGACTTCGACGGCAGCCACCCGCGGGCGTGGCTGCTGACCATCCTGCGCAACGCCCAGGTCAACCGGGTCCGTCGACGGCGACCCTCCCTCCTGCGCAACCCCGATGCCGGGCAACGCCTCGAGGAGGGGCGTGACGCGATCCCCAGCGCGGAGGCCATCGTCGTGGGCCAGGCGTTCGACGCCACCGTCGAGGACGCGCTCGGCCGTCTCCCCGCCCGGTTCCGCCACGTCGTCGAGCTCGTCGACATCGACGGGCTCAGCTACCAGGACGCCGCGGACGCGCTCGGCGTGCCGGTCGGCACGGTCATGAGCCGCCTGCACCGCGCCCGCCATCGCATCCGCACCCGGCTCACCGCAGCCGGCCTCGTTCCCCGGAGCAACACATGAGCGAGCGAACGGAGGCACGCCAATGAGCCCCTGGCGCCGGCACAGCGTCGCCGACCGGCCCCTTACCTGTCGCGAGGTCGGCAAGCTGCTGCAGCGGTACCTCGACGGCGAGACCGACGAGCACGCCACCGCGAAGGTCGCCGAGCACCTGGAAGACTGCCGGCGTTGCGGCCTCGACGCCGGCATCTACCGGGAGATCAAGGCGTCGCTCGCTCGACGGGCCCCCGCGCTGCCCGAGACAACGTTGGCCCGTCTGCGCAGCTTCGGCCAGCGACTCGCCGCAGAAGGGCCGCCGCCCGACCCACCGGGACGCGACGGCCACCATGCCGATCCGAGCTGACGTGGTCGACCTGCTACTGCCCCGCACGGACGCCGGAGCGCTGGCCCAAGCGGTCGTCACCGCGGCCGCCGCCACCGGGGCGCTCGTCGCCCTGCGCCACAACCGGGACCTGCGGTGGTTCGTGGCCGGCCTCGCAACCCTGACCTTCGCCTGGTTCGCTCTGCGCACCCTCCACTGACCAACCTCGGCCGGGGAGGCCCAACCCGTCATGATCGCGATGTGGAACGGCGAGATCATCGCCCACAGCACCGACACGATCCGCGTCGAGGGCCATCACTACTTCCCGCCCGACAGCGTCGACTGGAACGCCCTGATCCCGAGCCACACCACGTCACGGTGCTGGTGGAAGGGCAAGGCCACCTACTTCCACGTCCGCACCCGGGGCGGCGTGAACCCGGACGCCGCGTGGACCTACCCGCGACCGTGGCCGCTCGCCCGGCGGATCACCGGCTACGTCGCGTTCTGGCGGGGCGTGACCGTCGAGCCGTACCGCAGGGGAATCGGCGGGAGGTCATGAGGACTAGGTGTCGGCTCCGTCGCCCGAGATCTCGGCGAGGAGCTGGCTCAGCGCCCGGACCGGGAGCCCACCGACATGGCGGCGCGCCTTGCTACCACTCGGTTCGAACACCACGAGCGTGGGGATGCTGCGGCACCATCAACCACCTGGGCGTCGAGACCGAGACCGCCGACGAGGTGGTCGCCGCCGAGGCCCGGCTCACCGAGGCAGACCTCGAGCCCCGGAGTCGACGACACCTAGTGCTGCTACGCCAGGAAGACCGAGACCTGGCTCACCGGTCCCGACGACGCCCGCTGGGAGTGGTACGTCAAGACCGGCGACAGCGAGCAGTTCGCCAACCTGGTCGTCAGCCCCACCGGCGGCAGCTGCTGCGCGTCCTGAGCCGCTGAGCGCGCCTGGGCCCGGCGCGGCCGGTCGGGCCACCGGGCAATCGCGGGGAATGTCCGGGGTGAACTGCCGGGTTCCCGTCTCGCACGCCGCGTGAGAGGTCTGCCATGAGGGTCCGGTTGGTCGCTGGCATCGTCGGGCTGGGGCTGCTCGCCGCAGCCTGCGGCGGTGACGACGGCGAGACAGGCTCGGGCGCGGCGTCCTCCGACCGGAGCGAGGCCGGGTCCGAGGCAACCGGTACCACCATCGACCAGGTCGAGCCCAGCCCCGGCGAGGAGGTGCCGTCCGCCCTCGAGAACCCCGACGACGAGAGCTTCCCCGACCCGCTCGTCGACCCCGACGAGCTTCGGTCGGGCGGGCCGCCGCCCGATGGGATCCCCGCCATCGACGAGCCCCGGTTCATGCAGGCCGACCAGGTCGACTTCCTCGACGACGTCGAGCCGGTCATGGCTCTGCAGATCGGCGACGACGCCCGCGCCTACCCGATGCAGATCATGACCTGGCACGAGATCGTCAACGACACCGTCGACGGCGTGCCCGTCGCGGCGACCTACTGCCCGCTGTGCAACACCGCCATCGCGTACGACCGCCGGCTGGGCGACCGGGTCCTCGACTTCGGCACGTCGGGCCTGCTCTACAACTCGGCGCTGGTCATGTACGACCGCCAGACCGAATCGCTGTGGAGCCACTTCACCGCGCAGGCCATCGTCGGCCAGCTCGCCGGCGAGGAGCTCGACGTGTACCCGGTGGCCATCGTGTCGTGGGCCGACTGGCGCGCGGCGCATCCCGACGGGCTCGTGCTCAGCCGCGCCACCGGCCACGACCGCGACTACGGCCGCAACCCGTACCCCGGCTACGACGACGTCGCCTCCCCGGCGTTCCTGTTCGACGGCGACGTCGATGACCGGCTGGCCGCCAAGGAACGGGTCATCGGCATCGAGCGCGACGGCGACGCCGTGGCCGTGCGCCTGGACGCGCTCACCGAACAGGGCGTGCTCGAGGTCGACGTCGGCGGCACCGACCTGGTCGCCTGGCACGAACCCGGCACCGCCTCGGCGCTCGACAGCGCGACCGTCGCCGAAGGCAAGGACGTGGGCGCGTCCGGCGTGTTCATACCCGTCGCCGATGGCCGGACGCTGTCGTTCCAGTCGACCGACGACGGCTTCGTCGACGACCAGACCGGCAGCAGCTGGAACGTGCTCGGTCAGGCGGTCGACGGCCCCCTCGCGGGGACGACGCTGAAGCCGGTCGTGCACGTGGACACCTTCTGGTTCGCCTGGGGCTCGTTCCTGCCCGACACGCGCATCGTCCCCTGACGCAGCGCCGGAGCCCTGTCATCGGCCGACGGAGCGGGCCGCCTCGTCGCGGGGCGTCCCCCGGGCGGCCACCCCACCGGTGCGTCGGGACCACCCGACGTAGGCCGCCGCGGCCGCGAGCACCAGGCCGAACACCGTCGCCCACACCTCGGGGCGGCTGCCGAGCTGGTCGGTGAGCCAGGTCTGGAACCGCTCGACCGCCCGGAACGCCGCGCCCCGCGCAGCGAGGGGATCGCGCAGGTTCGTGGCCCAGTAGATGGTGATGTAGGCGCCCGACAGCACGAGGATCGCCCCCGACAGGCGCCCGACGCACGGGAGCACACGCCGGAGGCGGCGCACCAGCGCCCCCTTGGCGACCGCCAGGGCGATCGTGAGCACCATCAGCAAGCTGGCCATGCCCAGGCCGTACACCACGTAGGTCAGCACCCCGGACAGGAAGGTCGGCGTGGCGCTCGCCGCGCCGGTGACCGCGAGGAACACCGGCAACGCGCACGATAGGGACGCCACCGCGTAGGAGACCCCGAACAGGAACATCGATCGGTCGCCCCGGTCGGACCCGCCGCGCTCGAGGTGCGGCAGGGCCACGTTGAACTGGACGCCGAAGACGAGCATCGCCAGGCCGAGGAGGGTGAGCGCCACGCCGATCACCAGCGCAGCCCAGGGTACGTAGTCGATGATCGAGCGGAACCCCGCGTTGACCAGCGCACCGCTCGCGCCGAACACGACCAGGAACCCGGCCGACACCACGGCGCCGACGGCGAGCCCCCGGGCCACGCGCACGCTCCGCCCGCCTGCCTCCTCGGCGTCGTCGATGCCCATGAAGTAGGAGAGGTACGCCGGCAACATGGCGAAGCCGCACGGGTTCACCATGGCGACGAGCCCGGCCGAGAAGGCGAACGCGACGGGAACGTCACCCACCGCAGGCCCCGTCCCCCGAGCGAGGCGGCGTCAGCGTCACGCCGTCACCCCGAAGAGGTCGGCCAAGCGGTCGCGGAGCTGCGACTCGGAGATCGCGCCGCTGTCGGTGCTGGCGATCTCGCCCTCGGCCGTGACGTAGACGGTCGTGGGCATGGCGAACCCGCCCAACTCGGCGAAGATGTCGCCGGACGGGTCGAGGCCCCACGGATAGCCGATCCCCGTGAGCTCGACCAGCTCCGCCGCGGCGTCCTCCGTGTCCTGCATCGCGAGGCCGAGGAAGCCCACACGGTCATCCATGTCGCCGTGCACCGTCGCGAAGTCCGGCATCTCCGCCCGGCACGGCGCACACCACGAGGCGAAGAAGTTCACGACGAGGGGCCGGCCGTCGAGGACGTCCCTCAGCGCCACCACCGTCCCGTCGGCCATCTCGACCTCGCTCGACGGCAGATCGCCGACGGCCTCGTCCACCCCGTCGGCCCGCTGGCCCGGCGGCCTGCCGGCAGCGCTCCCCGCGTCGTCGCCCCCGCACGCGGCCGCCACCAACGACAACGCCACCGCCAACGCCAACCACAGCCCGCGCCGCGCCGAGGGCCGCGCGTCGCCCGATGCGTTCATGGTCCGGAAACCCGTCGACCGCTGCCGAACCTTCCCGCCGCCAGTCTCGGGGTCAGAGCGGCGCTCACCCGATGAGCGCGGTCTCCGGTCGATAGGTGGACCACGCGAACCAGAACGTGTCGAGGTGCGTGACCGGCTCGAGGCGTTCGCCCTGTCTCGGACCTCGGACGGCCTCGCCCAGCACGTTCCACGTCGTGCCCGTCTCGTCGTCCACGAACCCCGCTCCCTCCCGCGTGAACGTCGAGCCGTCGGTGAAGAACACGCCGGTGGCGCCGACGTCGTCGCCCTCGGCCACCCGCTCGCGTTGCAGCGCCGACGCGGTCCCGGGCACGTGCCAGGCGACCACCGGGCGCCCGTCGAGGTCCAGGTGGAGGACCCCGACACGGGCGAGATGCTCGGTGAGCACCGCCACCGCGGCGTCGCCGTCGCCGAACCCGACCACGCGCGCCATGCCCGCCTGTCGGGGATCGACCTCGCCGGAGAAGAACCCGGCGAGCGGGCCGTCGCCCTGGTCGTACCCCCGGTAGGCGTTGCGGCCGTAGGGTCGGACGTAGCCCGTGTCCCTCGAGAGCACCGCGCCGTCGGGATGGGCCTGGCGGAAATCGCCCCAGGCGACCGTCGACATCGGCAGCATCGCCAGCTCGGCGCCGGCGAGCGTGCCGACGACCGCTCGGCCGTCGAAGTGCGTCCACAGGGACTCCGACTGGCGGTCGTACATCACGAGCGCCGACTGGTAGAGGGACCCGGACGTGCCGAAGTCGAGCGTGCGGCCGTCCACCATGCGATCGAACGCCACGCCGGAGTTGCACAACGGGCAGTAGGTGACGGCGACCGGTCGCCCGTCGACCTGGTCGTTGACGATCTCGTGCCACATGAGCACCTGGATCGGGTACGCGCGGGGCTCGGCATCGAGCTGCAGCACGAGCACGGCCTCGCGATCGTCGAGCCAGTCGACGGACGAGGCCGGCTCGAAGACGGGATGGTCGATGGCCGGGATCGCGTCGGGTGCGACCCCACCCCAGACGATCTGGTCACGCGGGACGAGGCTGACGGGGAACGTCTCGGCATCGAGGTGGCGGGGCGGTATGGCCGAGGGCTCGACCGGCCGTGGCTCGGTCGCCATCCGGCGCAGCCGCCGGGTGATCGCATCGGGGTAGTCCTCGACGAGGGGCGTCGTGGCGGTCACCATCAGCGGCTCGTCCGCCGGGGTGGCCCGCTCGCTGCCGGGCATGCTCAACGCGGCCGCGAGCACCACGATCATCGCGACGAGCGCTCGCACGCGGTGGGAACCCGGCGGGGCCACGGATCCATTCCTCCCCGGGCATCCCGGCTGAGGCTCGGTGTGCCGGTCCTAATCCCGACGTGATGAATCGGGATTAGGCGGTTCTTATGAACCGGTGAACTCCTGCTGGGTCCGTGGACTGGTCGAGCGGTCGGGTGCTTACGCTCGCCGGGCCACGACGCTGGATCACAGGTCGTGGTCCGCCTCAGGGTGAAGGAGGGGCCATGAAACGCTTCCTGTTCGCATTGGGCGTGCTACTGCTCGGCGCCGCCGTCGCGGTGCCCGCCGGCGCTGCCTCCGCCGACGGCGGGGGAGCACGAACGTGGCAGGTGACCGTCGAGAACCTCACACCGGCCGGCTCCCAGCCGCTGTCACCACCACTGGTGGCCATCCACTCGGCGCGGGCGGACGTGTGGAGCGAGGGCAGCATCGCCAGCCACGGCGTGGCGGCCATCGCCGAGGACGCGAACAACGCCCCGCTCGAGGATGCCCTACTCCAGGTTCCCGGTGTCGCCGAGGTGTTCACCGTGCCGGGCGGGCCCATCCCTCCGGGCGACTCCCGCACGTTCGACGTGCAGACACGGGGCCATGGCTCACTGCTGAGCCTGGTCACCATGCTGGTGAACACCAACGACGCCTTCACGGGTCTCGACTCGCTGCGCATCCCCGGCCAGGGAACCACCCTCGAGTCCATCGCCTACGACGCGGGCAGTGAACGCAACAACGAGCTGGCCGGCTTCATCCCGGGGCCGTGCTGCAACAACCCGTTCGTGCGTGACCCCGAGGGCGCGCTGATCCGTCCTCACGACGGGATCACCGGCGTCGGCGACCTCGACCCAGCCGTCTATGGCTGGGCCGAACCGGTCGCCCGCATCAACATCAGCCGCACGCCCTGACCCGACGACCCGGGGGTGGCCGAACGACAGGTCGGTCACCCCCCGGACCCGCCAGTGCGGTAGAACCGCGGTATGCGAGCGGCTCGGCGCCCACGGGCCGTGGCCTTCGATGTGATCGAGACGCTGTTCTCCCTCGAGGCGGTTGGCCGCGCCCTGGAGGAGGAAGGAGCCGGACCGCGGGCGCTGGAGGTGTTTTTCAGCCGGCTGCTGCGTGACGGCTTCGCCCTCGCGGCGTCCCACAGTTACGCACCGTTCGGCCACGTCGCCCGCGAGGCCCTCGCCGCCACTGCCCCTGGTCTCGGCGAGCCCGCTCGGCGACGTGTGCTCGCTGCGTTCGCCTCGCTCGCCCCCCATGGCGACGCCCGTCCCGCGCTGGAGCGTCTCGCGGATGAGGCCGTCCCGGTGGCTGCCCTGGCCAACGGTTCGGCCGAGACCATCGGGGGGCTCCTTCAGGCCGCGGGGCTCAGGGGGCTGGTCGGCCGGGTGATCAGCGTCGACGAGGTCGGCGTGTGGAAGCCGGCGCCCACCCCCTATCTGCACGCGGCCGCGACACTCGGCGTGGAGCCCCGGGAACTGGCGCTGGTGGCCGTCCACGCCTGGGACGTACACGGCGCGGTCCGGGCCGGGCTGGTGGGCGGGTGGGTGGCCCGCCTCGAGGGGACCTATCCGCCGACGTTCGACCCGCCCGACGTGACAGGCGCCGACCTCACCGAGGCCGTGGACGGCCTGCTGGCGCTGCCCCGAGACTGACCGGACGCACGACCCTGCCGATCGGATCGGCCTGACGGCCGGATCACGGGCCGAATCGC
>JBKPHT010000116.1:0-10976 GCA_046730015.1 Actinomycetota bacterium | reverse complement strand
CCGCCGGGGGCGGGTGCTCGGCGCGGTGGCGTCGCTCAGCTTCGACCGCCTGCTGCCGGGCGACGAGGAGGCCCGGGAGCGTCGCAACCAGCGGCTCCGCCGGCTCGGCACCCGGGTGGGGTCGGCCGCGCTGGCGGTCGTGGTCGTCTACTCGGTGTTCCCGGTGCGGACCTACCTCAACCAGCGGGCTGCCACCGACCGGGCCCGCGAGCAGCTGGAGGTCTTCCAGGAGGAGAACGAGCGCCTGGAGGAGCGGGCCCGCGACCTGCGGGACGACGACACGATCGAGCAGAAGGCGCGCGAAGACCTGGGCCTGGTCATGCCGGGCGAGGAGTCCTACGGCATCCTGCCCGCCCCGCGGGCCGGCGACCCGGACCCGGACCCGGCCGCGACGACCACGACCGCGCCGGCCGGCGGCTGAGCCCGGCCGGGGGCGTGCGGCCCCGGGGGGTGTCCGGCCGTGAGGGTCAGACGGGCTCGGGGATGCGCCGGGCCTCGGCCTCGGCCACCGCGGTCGCAGACTCGCGGCGAGCGGCCTGGCGGCGGCCGGCCTTGCCGATCCGCTCGATCCGCTTGACCAGAGCGTCGCGGGCCTGCTCGGCCTCGTCGTCGAGCCCGGTCAGGTCCTCGACCCCCCACTGCCGGAGGACGACCGGCACGAGGATCTGCGCGTGGTGGATCTGGAAGTCGTAGATGCCCGCCTTGGCGATCGCGCGGGCGTGGGTCTCGAAGTCGACGATGCCGGTGCCCGGCATCTCGAACTCCCGGACCTGCTGCTCGATGGCGACGACCATCCCCGACGGGTCGATCTCGAGGGCGGCGGTGCAGAGGTCCCGGTAGAAGAGGTGGTGGCGGTTCTCGTCAGACGCGACCCGCTTCATCACGTCGTAGCCGACCGGATCGGCGATCAGCTTGCCGGTGTTGTGATGGGCGATGCGGGTGGCCAGCTCCTGCAGCGCGACGTAGACGAGCCCCTCCTGCGGGGTCCCGGGCTCGGGCACCTGGCCGCAGCTCACCTGGGCCATCCGCGCGCGCTCCAGCCCGACCGGGTCGAGGGCGCGGGTGACGGTCAGGTAGTCGCGGATGACGATCGAGTGGCGGCCCTCCTCGGCCGTCCACCGCCGGCTCCACTCGCCCCACGCCGAGTCCCGGCCGAACATCGCCTCGATCGTCCGGAAGTAGTACGGGAGGTTGTCCTCCGTGAGAAGGTTGACGAACAGGCTCGACCGCACGTCGGCCGGCAGGGAGGCGTCGTCCGGCGACCACTCGTAGTCCGGCTCGAAGTCCCGGCCCTGGCTGTAGGGCACGAGCTGGTGCGGGAACCACTCCTTGGACTGGGCCAGGTGGCGGTCGAGCAGCCGGGCGGTGACCGGCTCGAGCTCGGAGAGCAGTGCGGCGGCGGGCATCATGGACCTACAGCCTACCGACCAGTAGGTAGACGGGTCGACCCCGGTGACGTAAGTCTCAGACAAGAGCGTGCGGACCCGGCTACGGCGAGGCGCGAGACTTCCGGTCATGGTCGACCGGGGGGACGAACGGATCGGCGACGAGGACCGCTCCGCGGTCGTGGACCTGCTGCGCGGCCACACCGGCGCGGGCCGCCTCGGCCTGGACGAGTTCGAGGAGCTCGTCGGCGAGGTCTACGCCGCCCGCACCCGCGCCGAGCTCGCCCGCGTACTCGACGGCCTGCCCGCCGGAGTGGCCCCGTCCCCGTCCCCGCCACCGCCCGCGCCGCCCCTCGTGCCCGACCGGTTCGCCGGATCGAGCGGATCGGGCGGCTCGGGCGGATCGAGCAAGTCGAGCAAACCCGGCGCGTTCGCCGCGTCCAGCGGGCCGGCTCGACGGGCGGCGCCCGCCTCCGACGGGACCGAGCCGTTCGGCGCGCCCGCATCACCGGCGAGCGGACCGGTGGGGGGTGAGCGGCTCCGCCGTCGGTTCGTCGCGATCATGAGCGGGTCCAACGCCCGCGGCCGCTGGCGGGTCCCCCGCAATGTCACCGCCTTCGCGTTCTGGGGCGGCGTCCACCTCGACCTCCGCGACGCCGAGTTCGACAGCCCGGTGGTCGACATCACGGCCTGGGCCATCATGGGCGGGGTCAACGTGGGCGTGCCGGCCGGCATGCGGGTGGAGCTCGACGGCATGGTGCTGATGGGCGGCTCGACGGACGTCACCCGCGCCGCGCCCACGCCCCCGGGCTCGCCCCTCGTCCGGATCCACGCCCGCGGCCTGTGGGGCGGCGTGACGGTCTTCACCGCCAAGCCCCACCGCTACCGCGACCGGCAGCGCGACCACGACCGCGACCGTGACCGCGACCGCCACCGCGACCAGCACGCCGACGCCGACGCCGACGGGACCGCCACCGCACTGGACAGTCTCATCGCCATGCCCGAGCTCATGCTGCCCCAGCTCGACGACCTGATCCCTCCGCTGCCACCGCCGTTCGAGCGCTCCCGGCGGCGCGACGACCCACGCCGGCGCGACCACGTCCACCGGCACGACCATGGTCGCCGGAGCGACTGGTACCGCTCCCGGGGTTCCGACACCGACACCGACGCCGACGCCGACACCGACACCGACACGGTTGCCGACGAGGCCGCAAACACCGCCCCGGGGCCGAGCGGCACGCTCACGATGATGGTCACCGACGTCGCCGGGTCGACCGGGCTGGCCGAGCGGCTGGGCGACCGCCGTTGGGTCGACGTGCTGCGCGAGCACAACACGCTCGTCCGGGAGCACATCGCCCGCCGCGGTGGCACCGAGGTCAAGGCCCAGGGCGACGGGTTCCTCGTCGTGTTCTCCAGCGCCCGCCAGGCGATCCTCGCCGCGGTGGACGTCCAGCGGGCCCTCGCCGCCTACAGCGACGACCATCCCGACCATCCGGTGACGGTCCGCATCGGCCTCCACACGGGCGAGATCGTCGACGTCGACGGCGACGTGTTCGGCCAGAACGTGGTCGTCGCCGTCCGCATCGCCGGCCGGGCGGAGCCGGGCGAGATCCTCGTGTCGGGCCTCACCCGCGATCTCACCCAGGCGGGCGGCGACCTGGCCTTCGACCCCGGCGAGGAGGTCGACCTCAAGGGCTTGTCCCAGCCGTGGCGGGTCCACCGGGTCCGGTGGTCCCCCGAGGGGGCCTGACGGTCGGTCCGCTCGACGACGACCACGCGGCGGTCGAGCGCCTGCTCGGCCGGCGACCCCGGGGCGACTACGAGGTGGTGGTTCGGCACGCGGACGGGTCGCCGCTGGTGATCCGCAACGCTCCGCTGCTCGACGACGGCACACCCATGCCCACCCGGTGGTGGCTGGTCGGTGAGCCCGAGCGGACGCTCGTGTCGCGGCTTGAGAGCGCCGGCGGCGTCGACGCGGCCGAGGCCCAAGTGGATCCCGCCGAGCTGGCGGCCGCCCATTCCCGCTACGCGGCCGAGCGGGACGCCGCGCTGCCGCCGGGGCACACCGGACCCCGCCCCTCGGGGGGCGTCGGCGGCACGCGGGTGGGGGTCAAGTGCCTGCACGCCCACTACGCCTGGCACCTCGCCGGCGGGGACGACCCGGTCGGGCGGTGGGTGGCTGACCGGATCGCGGAGCCGGCCCCGATAGCTTCCGGGCCATGACCGCCGTCGCCGCTCTCGACATGGGGACGAACTCCACCCGCATCCTGGTGGCGGAGCCCCGCGATGGGCGCCTCGCCGTGCTGGAGCGGCACAACACGATCACCCGCCTGGGCCAAGGGGTCGGCGCGTCCGGCCGGCTGGCCGACGAGGCCGTCGAGCGGACCGTCGCGTGCCTCCGCGGCTACCGCGAGCTGCTCGACCGGCACGGCGTCGACCGCGTGCGGATCGCCGCCACCTCCGCGGCCCGGGACGCCGCCAACCGCGACGCCCTGTTCGACGCGACCGAAGCGGTTATCGGCGCCCGCCCCGAGCTGTTGACCGGCGACGAGGAGGGCCGGCTGGCGTTCATCGGCGCCACCGGCGAGCTCGACCCGGCGCTCGGCCCGTTCCTGGTCGTCGACATCGGCGGCGGGTCGACCGAGTTCATCGTCGGCACGGGGGCCGCCGAGGGGGTCATGTCGGTCGATGTCGGGTGCGTCCGGCTCACCGAGAAGTTCATCGAGCACGACCCGCCGCTGCCCGAGGAGCTCGCCGCCTGCATCAGCCTCACGGACGCGTACATCGAGGACGTCGTGCGCGAGCTCCCCGCCGTCGTCGAGGCCCGGACGCTGGTCGGGCTGGCCGGCACCGTCTCGACGGTCGCCGCGGTCGAGATCGGCCTCGCCAGCTACGACCGTGATCGGATGCACCACTTCCACCTCACCCGCGCCGCGGCTGAGGACGTGTTCCGCACCCTCGCCACCGAGTCCCGGGCCGACCGCGTGCACAACCCGGGATTGGAGGAGGCGCGGGCCGACGTCATCGTCGGCGGCTGCTGCGTGCTGGTCGCGCTCTTCCGCCGGCTCGGGTTCGACGAGATGCTCGTGTCGGAGTCCGACATCCTCGACGGACTCGCACTCAGCCTGCTGTAGTTTGCGGTGGGAACACATGTTCGGTAGTGTAGCAGCATGTCGCTTACCGAGGTGCAACCAAAAACCACGAAGGAGCCGCCCGGGGTCCGCCCGCTGGACGACCGGCTGGCCGAGGTGGTGGGACTGGTCAACGTCTGCACCGCCGAGATGGTCGACCTCATCGCCGAGGCCCTGCGGACCGGAGCGTGGGAAGGCTGGGGCATCCGCTCGCCCGAGCACTGGGTCACCTGGAAGTGCGGGGTCTCACCAAGCCGGGCGCGCCGCCTGGTGGCGCTTGCCCGGGGCCTGGGCGATCTGCCCCAGACCCGCCAGGCGTTCCAGGCCGGATCGCTGTCCGAGGATCAGACCGCCGTCGTGGTCCGCCACACCGATCGCGCGCACGACAGCCAGGTCGCCGCGCTGGCGGTATCGCTGACGGTTCCCCAGCTGCGCCGGGTGCTGCCCAGCGTCCCCCGGCCCGCTCCGGTAGGCACCGACCCCGTCGCCGAGTCCGACCCCGGTGCCGAGTCCGACCCCGGTGTCGACACGGCTGCCGCTCCGCGGCGGCCGCCGGCCGACGTCGGCACCCGGCGCCAGGTGACGATGGGCTACGGCGACGATGGCGGCTTCTGGTGCTCGATCCGGATGCCCGGCGATGAGGGTGCCCTCGTCGAGCGGGCCCTCACGTACGCCCGCCAGGTCGAGTACCGCCGGCGCCATCCGAATCGCGACCAGGACGCCCACCCCGAGCTCCACGGTGTCTCCTGGGCCGACGCCCTGGTGCGGCTCGCCGAGTCCGCCCTCACCGACCTGGAGTCCGACACCGGTGGCGGCCGCCCGCCGTCCGAGCGCACCCAGGTGATCGTCCACCTCGATGCTGACGGCGACGCACCGCCCCGGCTTCACCTCGGTCCCGTGCTGCCGCCGAGCATCGCCGAGCACCTCTCCTGCGACGCCTCCGTCCGCGTCCTGTTGAGCCGCCACGGCGTCCCGGTCGCCCGGGGGAGGCGGGCGCGCACCGTCGGTCCGCTGCTCCGGGTCGCGATCGAGCACCGCGACCAGTCCTGCCGGGTGCCGGGCTGTGGTCATCACCGGTGGCTCCACATCCACCATCTCCGGCACTGGTCGCGGGGCGGCAGCACCGACCCGGGCAACCTGGTGGCGCTGTGCCCGGCGCATCACCGGATGGTCCACAAGGGCCTGCTCCGGGTGGAGGGCGACCCCACCCGCAGCGACGGGCTCAGGTTCTTCGACGGTCACGGCCGCGAACTGGTCCCCGCCCGACCTCGGCCTCCGGCTCCCGGGACACCGCCGGCCGAGGCCGCCACGGCCCTGGGGCTGCCCGACCCCGGCTGGAACCATCCCTCCGGGGAGCCTCTGGACACCCGGTGGATCGCCTGGAACTGATTCGGCCCTGCACGCCCCGGTACGGTCAGGGCCGCATGCCTCTGACCGAGCGCGTCCTGATGGGGCCTGGGCCCTGCAACCCGTACCCCGAAGCGGTCGAAGCCCTGGCGCACCCGATGCTCGGTCACCTCGACCCGGAGTTCGTCGGCATCCTCGACGAGACCTGCGAGCGGCTGCGGACCGTGCTGCGGACAGGCAACCCGATGACCCTGCCGATCTCGGGCACGGGCTCGGCCGGCATGGAGGCCGCGTTCGTCAACCTGGTCCGGCCCGGCGCCCCCGTCGTGGTCGGGGTCAACGGCGTCTTCGGTGCCCGGATGTGTGACGTCGCCGCCCGCTGCGGCGCGGACGTGGTCGCCGTCGAGACGCCGTGGGGCCAGCCGGTCGACCCGGAGCGGCTCCTGGCCGCCCACCCGGCTCCGGCCATCATCGCGGTGGTGCACGCCGAGACGTCGACCGGTGCCCGGTCCGACATCGCCCCGCTCGGTGCGGGCAAGGGGGATGCGCTGCTGCTGGTCGACTGCGTCACCAGCGTCGGCGGCATCGAGGTCGACATCGACGGCTGGGGCGTCGACGTGGCCTACGCCGGCACCCAGAAGTGCCTCGGGGTGCCGCCCGGTCTGGCTCCGCTGACCCTGAGCGACCGGGCCCGGGAGCGCCTGGTCGAGCGCTGCCCGAGCTGGTACCTCGACCTGCGGATGATCGGCCGCTACACCGGGCCCGCCACGGGCGCGCGCGTCTACCACCACACCGCTCCGGTGGCGATGGTCCGGTCGCTGCACGCCGGATTGGGCGCGATCCTCGACGAGGGCCTCGACGCCGCGATCGCCCGCCACGCCGACTGCGGTCGCCGGCTGCACGAGGGTCTGGCCGACCTCGGCCTCGAGCTGTTCGCCGCCGAGGGCCACCGGCTGCCCGAGCTGACGACTGCGTGGGTGCCCGAGGGCGTCGACGACGCCAAGGCCCGGACCACGTTGCTCGACCGCTACGACATCGAGATCGGTGGCGGGCTCGGCGAGTTCGTGGGGCGGGTGTGGCGCATCGGCTGCATGGGTCACACCGCCCGGCCCCGCAATGTCGCGCTCCTGCTCGGCGCCCTGGGAGAGGTGATCGGCGCCCGATGACCACGCTGTCCGGCCGGCGCGTGACCCTGCGGTCGCTCGTGGCCACCGACTTCCCCGCCTGGCAGGAGGTCCGCCGCCGCAACGACGACTGGCTCACGCCCTGGGAGCCGGCCCGCAACCCCAACCTCCCCGACGTGGTCGAGTCGGCCGAGGCGTTCGCTATGCGGTGCAGCGCCCGCGAGCGCGAGCGTCAGCTCGGCACCGGGTTCGGGTTCGGCATCTTCGTGCCCGACCCGCCTGTCGGCCGGCGGGCCGAGCGGTTCTGCGGGGAGATCAACCTGTCCTCGGTGCAGCGGGGCCCGTTCCAGTCGGCTTACGTCGGGTACTGGATCGACCGGGCCCAGGCCGGCCAGGGCTACATGCCCGAGGCGGTGGTGTTGGTGGCCCGGTTCGCGTTCGATCAGGTGCGGCTGCACCGGATCCAGATCTCGATCATTCCCCGCAACCACCGGAGCCGCCGGGTGGTCGAGAAGCTGAAGCTGCGCGACGAGGGCATCGCCCAGCGCTACCTCGAGATCAACGGGGCCTGGGAGGACCACATCCGTTACGCCATGACCGTCGAGGAGTGGAACGACCGCCGCGACGAGCTGACACGCCAATGGCTGGGGTGACCGACCGGCGGGTGACCGCCCGGCTGGCGTGCGTGGCCGTGGCCGTCCTGGTCGCGGTGGCGGCGGTGGCCGGATGCTCCGGCGGAGACGACGGCGGCAGCGGTGGCAACGGAGGCAACGGCGGCTCGGCGGGGGCCGGTGCGACGTCGACGACCGTGAACACCGGCGGCGTCGCCGTGGACGCGCCCGAGGGATGGCAGCCGGTGCCGCTGGCCGACCTCCGCTTCGGCCTGGCCGTTCCGCCGGGGTGGGAGGCCGTGCTGCTGTCGCCCGAGGGCCTGGCCACGCTGGCGGGGGCGTCGCCGGCGGTGCCCGGCTTCTCCGACCTCGCCCACGCCGCGGCGGCGGGCGGCGGCATCTTCTACGCCGCCGGCCAGGACGCGGCTGGGGGCATCAGCGACGTGGAGGTCCGGGCCCGGCCCCAATCCGGCATCACGGACCTGGCCGGGCTCCAGGCCGAGGCCGCGTCCGCGGCGGCGCAGGCCCAGGCCGATCCGGCGGCCATCGAGGTGGTGGACGGCACGGAGTACCCGACCGTGCTCGTGCCGTTCACGGTTGGCGGCGCCGACCCGGCGGGCGGGTCGTCCGCGGTGACCACGATCATGGTCGCCGGTCCCGACGACGTGCTGTGGGAGGTCACCGTGGCGTCCGACGACGCCGCCACCCACGACGAGCTGACCCGTCAGATCGCGGACACCCTCACCTTCGTCCCCCGCTGATCCGGGCCTGGAGGGCGGCGAGCCGCTCCTGGAAGGCGGGCTGGTTGATCGACCAGACCTGGGGCTCGAGCTCTCGCTCGACTGCGGCCACGTGGTCGTCGAGGGTGCGGACGTCGACCAGGGTCCGGGAGGTCCGCTCGACCAGGTCGCGGGGCGCGGCGGCGGCTTTGGCGGCCATGGCGCGGGCGGTGGCGACCAGGTCGGTGTCGGGGACGCAGGACCAGGCCAGGCCGTGGTGGGCGGCGGCGGCGCCGTCGAGCACCTCGCCGAACAGGACCATGGCGGCCGCGGCCTGCGGGCCCACCCGGCGTTGCAGCATCCAGGTGTGGCCGCCGCCGGGGTGGAGCCCGAGCTGGAGGAACCGGGTGTCGAACCGGGCCGACTCGCCGGCCACGATCACATCGCAGACGAGGGCGAGGTTGACGCCGGCGCCGACCGCGGCGCCGTTGACGGCGGCGATGCTGGGCAGCGGTGAGCGGCCGATGCGGAGGAAGCCCTCGTAGATCCGCCGCAGCCCCTCCCGCTGGCTGGCGCCGAGGTGGGACAGGTCAGCGCCGGCGCAGAAGGCCGGCGCGGTGCCGGTGACGACAAGGGCGCCGACGCCCGGGTCGGCCTCGGCGGCGTCGACGGCTGCGGTGATCTCGTCGACCATCCCGAGCGTCAGGGCGTTACGGCGATCGGGGGCGTCGAGGGTGAGGACGGCCACGCCGTCAGCGATCTCGGAGAGGACCTCAGGCATGCCCGGCAGTCTGCCCCATGGCCCGGACCTTCCCCGAGGCCCCCGACACCACCTGGTGCCCGACCACGGAGGGTCACACCGGGGTCGTGGTGGCCACCCGCCAGGATGTGACGACGCAGCAACGGTTTAATTACAGTCCGGTGACGCCCTCCGCCGTCGGCCGGGGCGACCGATCTTCCGCTCGAGTCTGGGGACCCCGCGTGAACAGGAGCCGCCGCCGCTCGTCGGCCACCCGCCTGGTCGTGGCCTGTCTTCTCGCCACGGCCCCGGTGCTGGTAGCCCAGCCGGCCGGCGCCCTTCCCGGGCAGGAGGTTCCGGCCACACAACGTGACGACGCGGGCCAAGGCGACGACGCGGGTGGCGCCGCCGGCGGCGGCCCGGCCGGGGGCACCGCCGTCGACGTGCTCGAGGAGGACTCGAACGACATCGTGGCCACTCTCGATGGCCTGGACGCCGCGGTGCAGGCCGAGGTCGACAAGCTCACCGCCGCCCGGGCCGCCCAGGCCACCGCGCAGTCCGAGCTCGACGCCGCCGTCGCTGCCGTCGCCGCCACCGAGGGCCGCATCGCAGACCTCGACGACCAGAGCGACGCCGTCGTCGTCGACGCGTTCGTCAACCCGCCGTCGGCCAGCGCCCTCGACGTCCTGAGCGCCGACACCGTGGGCGATGCCACCGTCACACACTCGATCCTGACGGCCCAGAGCGACGCCTCCGCCGACGTCCTGGACCAGCTCGCCACCGCCAAGGCCGACCTCGAGGTGCAGAAGGACGCCGAGGACACAGCCACCGAGGCCGCCGAGGCCCGCGCCGCCGACGCCGAGGCCGCCGTCACCGACCTGGCCTCGGCCCAGTCGCGGGAGTCGCTGTTCGTCATCGCGGTGCAGGACGCGATGGCCGCCAACCTGTCCGAGGCCGAGGCGCTTGCCAGCGTCGACCCGGCCGCGGCCGAGGCCCTCCGGGCCCGCCAGGCCGAGATCGCAGGCCGCATCGGCGAGGTCGTGGCCGCCCGCCAGGCGCGCGAGGCCGAGGCCGCCCTCCAGCAAGCGATGGCCGATGCCGCGGCCCGGGCGGCGGCCGCCGACTCGGCCCGCTCGTCGAGCCGGTCCGGCGCGTCCAGATCGAGCCCGGCCGGGGCGGCCGCCAGCGGCCTGGCCACCGTGGCCTGCCCGGGCGGCGGGTCGATCACGGTCGCCGGATCGATCGCCGGGGACGTGTCGGCGCTGCTGTCCGCCGCCTCGGCCGACGGGCTCGACATGTGCGGCGGCGGCTACCGCGACCCCGCCGCCCAGATCGCGCTCCGCCGGGCCCATTGCGGCACCTCGAACTACGCCATTTACGAGGCCCCCGCCTCGTCGTGCTCGCCGCCGACGGCCAGGCCGGGCACGTCCAACCACGAGACCGGCCTGGCCATCGACTTCACCTGCGGCGGCTCGTCGGTCGTCGGGGGCAGCGCCTGCTTCCGCTGGCTCCAGGCCAACGCGGCCCGTTACGGCCTCTACAACCTGCCGGCCGAGGCCTGGCACTGGTCCACCGACGGCACGTGACCCACCGCCCGGTGCGTGTCAACCTGGCGGTGGGGACGCGCGTTGAACGGGGTGCATGCGACACACGACGGGGGATGACCCGCGGTTCGAGGACCGGTTCGGGCCGCTGGCCGACCTGAGCTACCGGGTGGCGTTCCGGCTGGTCGGCGACCGGTCCGAAGCCGAGGACCTGGCCCAGGAGGCGCTGGCCCGAGCGTACGGCCGCTGGCGTACCGTCCGAGGCCACGACGAGGCCTGGGTGGCGCGGGTGACCACCAACCTCGCCATCGGGCGCTGGCGCCGTCGGCGGCTCGCCGCCGAGCGGGGCGCGACCGCGGGCGACGCCGCCCTGCTC
>JBKPHT010000115.1:0-13991 GCA_046730015.1 Actinomycetota bacterium | reverse complement strand
TCCGGCCAGAACGTCGCCTTTGCCCTCGTCGTCGCCACCCCGGTGCTGACCCGGCTGCGGTTCGGGCCCCGCCTGGCGGCGACGCTGGCCGTGCTGGCGGGCTTCGCGCTCCTGACCCGGGCCGAGCCGTCGGTGCTGCGGGCCACGGCCATGGCGGGCGTCGCCGCGGTGGGGACGGCCCTGGGCCGCCCGGTGTCGACCCTGCGGACCCTGGCGCTCGGCGTCACGGGCGTGGTGCTAGTCGACCCGCTGCTGGTCACGTCCCTCGGCTTCCGCCTGTCGGTGGCCGGCGCGGCCGGCATCGTCGTCGGGGCGGGCCCGCTGGCCGACGTCCTGCCGGGCCCGAGGTGGCTGACGGCGCCCCTGGCCGTCACACTGGCCGCCCAGGCGGCGGTGTCGCCGCTGCTGGTGGCGGTGTTCGGCTCGGTCCCGCTGGCGTCCCTGCCGGCCAACGTGGTGGCGGTACCGGTCGCCGGACCGATCATGGTCTGGGGCCTGACCGCCGGCCTGGTGGCAGGGGTGGCGGGCGGCAGGGTGGCCTGGCTGCTGCACCTGCCGACGCGGGCGATGCTGACCTGGCTCGACGGCGTGGCCACAGCCGCAGCCCGATGGCCCCTTGGCGACCTCCGCGTCGGTCACCTCGCAGCTCTCGCCCTGGCCGCCGCCGCAATCCTGGCGGGCAGATCCCGCCTCCGGGCGACGGCGCCGGCCCCACCGTCGCTCGCCATGGAGCCGCCCGCTTCGGTGGCCGGCCCGCCGGCTGCCGATGCGTCTCCGGCCGATCCTGGGGCGTCCTCGGCGGGCGCTGGCTGGTGGCCAGCCAACCGGTCGACCGCGGGCGCGATCCGCCAGGGACGCCTGCTTGTCACCGGTGCGGCCACGATGGCGGTGGTCGCCACCCTGACCGCCCTGGTGCCCGCCCCCGTGCCCACCGGTCCGGGACCGACGCCGCTGGGCCCGGGGGCGACGCTGTGGCAGGCCGGTGGCGCCGCGGTGGTGCAGGTCGATGGCCGCGCCCGCGCGTCGGCGGTCCTGTACGGGCTGCGGACCCGGCGGGTCATGCGGCTCGACGTGATCGTCCTCCGCACCTCCGCCGGCGCCGCGGCCGAGGTGGCGGCGGTGCTCCGGTCCCGCTGGCCGGCGGCGGTAATCCTGGCCCCGGCCATGCCGCTGGGCGATGTCGGTGGCCTCGACGTGGCGATCCCACCCCCCGGGACGGTCCTCGATGTGGGCGGCCTCCGCCTCACGGTCCAGTCGGTCACGGTCGACCGCCTCGACCTCACGGTCGCCCCCGGTCGCGCGGAGACGGCCGCCGACCCGACCAGCCGAACATCCCGAGGCGATAGCGGTCGCTCGCCGCATCTCGAGGCGATAGGGACCGGGGGCCGACCACCATCGCCTCGGGAACGGCAGACCGACCCCCATGGCCTCGCGGCGGCGGTGCCGGCGCCGGCGACGGCGATGGCGGCGGCGACCACGGCGGCCGCCGCACGAACCGGGGCGCACCACGGGGCACCTATCCTCCGACCGTGGCCGTCCCGTCCTCCTCGCCGGTGCTCCCCGTGCCGACCGTCGAGGTCGGGTGGGATCTGGCCGGCGCCCCCGTCGACCTGTCGACCCGGGCGCTCGTGGTGGGAATGGTCCGGCCGCCCCGGTTCGGGCGCGAGGGCGAGGTGGTCGCAACGGCGGCGTCGTTGGCGGCGGCGGGTGCCGACCTCGTCGACGTGCCCCTGCCCGGACGGCTGGTCGGCCTGGTGGCCGCCCGCGCCGCCCGAGGCGAGGGCCCGCCGGTGGCCGTACGGGCCGGGTCCCGGGAGGAGGTCGCGGCCGCCCGGGCGGCCGGCGCCCAGGTCGTGCTCGTCCCGGTCGAGCTCACCACTGAGCCGGCCAGCGACGACGACGATGCGCCGGCCCGGCAGCCCACGGAGTCGCACACGGCCGTGCTGGTGGCCGCCGCCGACGACGACCTGGCCGACCTCGCGGTTGCCCTCGACGCCGCGGCGGGCCGCGGCTGGCCGCTGGCGGTCGACGTCAGCGGGTGGTCGGGGCCGGCCGCCGTCGCCCGGGAGACCGCGGCGATCACCGGTGGCTGCCGCCTCGTGGTCACCTCCGATCCCCGGCGAACCCGGCGGGTCGTCGAGGTCATGGCGGCGGTGCTCGGCGCCCGCCAGCGGAGCCGGCCGTGACCGGGGCACGCCTCGACGCGCCGGTCCACTTCGTGAAGGGCGACGACGAGGTCATCCTGCGGGACGCGGTCCATGAGCTGGTCCACGCCCTGCTGGGGGACCTCGACCCCGGACTCGCGATCGAGGAGGTGGGGCCCGAGCGGTTCAGGCCGGTGGACGGCGCGGAGCCGTCCCTCGTCCCGCTGGTCGACGCCGCCCAGACGCCGCCGTTCCTGACCGACCGGCGGGTGGTCGTCGGGCGCGGCGTCGAGATGTTCACGCGGGCCGAGCAGGTGGCGCCGCTCGTCGCCTACCTGGCCGACCCGTTGCCCACCACCTCGCTCGTGCTGGTGTGGACCGGCGGCCGCATCCCCAAGTCACTGCTCGACGCCGTGAAGTCGTCGGGCGGCGTGCAGCTCGACACCAGCCCCGGCCGGAAGGTGGCCGCGTGGGTCGAGGAGCAGGTCTCGGCGTCCGGGCTGCGGCTGGACCGGGCGACCGTCGACCGGGTGGTGGCCTGGCTCGGCGACGATCCCCAGCGGCTGGTCGGCCTCCTCGGCACGCTCTCCGGCAGCTTCGGGCCAGGAGCCCGCCTGGGGGTCGCCGACGTCGAGCCGTACCTGGGCGAGGCCGGCGGCGTCCCGCCCTGGGAGCTCACCGACGCCCTCGACAAGGGCGACATCAGCGGCGCCCTCGCCAAGCTGCACCGGATGACCGTCGGCGGCGGCCGGCACGGCCTCCAGATCATGGCCACGCTCCACGGCCACTACGCCCGCATGCTCATGCTCGACGGCGCGGCGGTAACCGGTGAGAAGGACGCCGCCCAGCTCCTCGGGATGAAGGGCTCCACGTTCCCGGCCCGCAAGGCGCTCACCCAGGCCCGGAGGCTCGGTCACGACCGGGTGGTCCAGGCCATCGACCTCCTGGCCGCGGCCGACCTCGACCTGCGCGGCGCCAAGGCGTGGCCCGACGGGCTGGTCCTCGAGGTGCTGGTGGCCCGCCTCGCCCGGCTCGCCCGCTGACCGACGGCAACTGTGCAGCGGGCGACCGAGCGACCGGAGCCTCGCGCCCGGACGCGACGATGCCGGGCCTCGGGCCCGGCATCCGGTGCGGGTCGGCGGGGCAGGCCTCCGGGCGCCTGCCCGGGCCCGGGTCAGGCCTCGGCGGCCGCCCGGTTGACCTTGGCCACCAGCCGCGACTTGCGGCGGGCGGCCTGGTTCTTGTGGATGACGCCCTTCGCGGCCGCCATGTCTATGCGCTTGAGGGCCTGACGGAGGCGCTCGTCGGCGTCGTCCGCGCCGGACTCGGCGGCGGCCACCGCCGACTTGCTACGGGTCTTGAGCTCGGAGCGGACCGCCTTGTTGCGCTCGTGGCGCACGAGGTTCTGGCGGTTGCGCTTGATCTGGCTCTTGATGTTCGCCACAGGGGCTTCTCTCCTCAACGAAAACAGCCGGGACAGGCTAGCGGCCCCGCCGCCGCACTGTCACCTCGGCCGCGATCCGGTCCCGCCACTCGGGGGCCCGGGGAGGCAGACCCCTAGACTTGCGTGTCTCCCCCTATGGATCTCGACCGCATCCGCAACGTCTCGATCATCGCCCACATCGACCACGGCAAGTCGACCCTGGCCGACCGTCTGCTCGAGCTGACCGGCGCGGTCGACCCCCGCGACATGCGGGCCCAGTACCTCGACTCGATGGACCTCGAGCGTGAGCGGGGAATCACGATCAAGCTCCAGTCCGTCCGGCTCGGTTACCGCGACCACGTGATCGACCTCATCGACACGCCCGGCCACGTCGACTTCGGCTACGAGGTGTCCCGGTCGTTGGCCGCCTGCGAGGGGGTGATCCTGGTCGTCGACGCCGCCCAGGGCATCGAGGCCCAGACGCTGGCCAACTGCTACCTGGCTCTGGCGAACGACCTCGAGATCGTCGCTGCCCTCAACAAGATCGACCTGCCGGCCGCCGACCCCGACCGCTACGCGGCCGAGATCGAGAAGGTGCTGGGCATCCCCGCCGACCAGATCCTCCGCATCAGCGCCAAGACCGGCGAGGGGGTCAGCGATCTGCTCGACGCCGTCATCGAGCGGGTGCCGCCCCCGGCGGGCGACCCCGACGGGCCGCTCCAGGCGCTGATCTTCGACTCCCACTACGACCCCTACCGGGGCGTGGTCTCCTCGGTCCGAGTCGTCAACGGCGCGCTGAAGACGGGCAGCCGCCTGCGGTTCATGCAGGCCGGGGCGGTGCATGACGCCGACGAGATCGGGGTCCGGTCGCCGGACAACGTGCCGGTCGCGGTCCTGGGGCCGGGGGAGACGGGCTATCTGATCGCTGGCATCAAGGACGTGGCCGAGGCCCGCTCGGGCGAGACGGTGACCGAGGCCGCCCGCCCGGCCGCCGAGCCGCTGTCCGGCTACCAGGACCCCAAGCCGATGGTGTTCTGCGGCCTCTACCCGGTCGACGGCGACCAGTTCAGCGACCTGCGGGAGGCGCTGGAGAAGCTCCGCCTCAACGACGCCAGCTTCACCTACGAGCCCGAGACGTCGGGCGCGTTGGGCTTCGGGTTCCGCTGCGGCTTCCTGGGCCTGTTGCACATGGAGATCGTCCGAGAGCGGTTGGAGCGGGAGTTCGACCTCAGCCTGATCGCCACCGCCCCGTCGGTCGCCTACCGGGTGCACACAGTCACCGGCGAGATGATCGAGATCGACAACCCGTCTGCACTGCCCTCGGCCGCATCGATCGACCGGATCGAGGAGCCCTTCCTCACCTGCACGATCCTGACGCCGACCGACTACACGGGCACGTTGATGGACCTGTGCCAGTCGCGCCGGGGCGAGATGTCCCGGCTCGAGTATCTGTCGCCGGAGCGGATGGAGCTCGTGTACCGGCTGCCGCTGGCCGAGGTGGTGCGTGACTTCTTCGACCAGATGAAGTCCCGAACCCAGGGCTACGCCAGCCTCGACTACGAACCGGCGGGCTACGCGGCGTCCGACCTGGTGAAGGTCGACGTCCTGCTCAACGGGGTGGCGGCCGACGCCTTCAGCACGATCATCCACAAGGACAAGGCCCACGACTACGGGCGGCGGATGGCCGAGAAGCTGCGGGAGCTCATCCCCCGGCAGATGTTCGACGTGCCGATCCAGGCGGCGATCGGGGGCCGGATCATCTCCCGGGAGACCGTCAAGGCCAAGCGCAAGGACGTGCTGGCCAAGTGCTACGGCGGCGACATCACCCGCAAGCGCAAGCTGCTGGAGCGCCAGAAGGAGGGCAAGAAGCGGATGAAGAACATCGGTCGCGTCGAGGTGCCCCAGGAGGCCTTCATCAGCGCCCTCCGGCTCGACGACTGACCCGCCCGGCGACGGGCCTCACCGCAACCGCAGGACCGCGCCCGGGGGCACCAGCCGCTCGACGCCGGTGACCTGGATCACGCCACGGTCGTCGCGGCCCACCGTGGTGTTGTCGCAGCCCCCGTCGGCGGTTGCCTGGTAAGTGACGCCGACATGGTCGGGCTCGACCACCTCGCCGGCCGCGGTGCGGGCGGTGAGCTCCGACCAGCGGACCGTCACCGTCGGGTCGTCGCAGCGGGCGAAGACCTCCGCCCACATGATCGGGTCGACGAGGCGGTCGCCGCCGCCGTGCAGCTCCCGGACGGCCACGCCGTCGACCGTGCCCCGCCACCACCCGGGCCGGGCTCCCGGGCCGATGGCGAGCCGGTACGGGCGGCCGGCCTCCCAGGTCAGGTCGCGGGTGTTGGGGTTCCCGGTGGCACTGGGCAGGGCGGACTCGGTGCCGTCGAGGATGCCTCCGGTGGCGGCGTAGCCGCCCCAGTTGACCGCGGTCGACCCCGGGTGGGGCGGGTACCACTGCAGTCCGAGGTGGGCGGCGCCCAGCCGGCCGCCACCGGGCCCGGCGAACCCCGCCTGGAGCGCCCAGAAGTACAGCTGCGCGGCCACGGGGCGGGTGACGACCTCGAGGGTGACCGCGACCTCGACCAGCGCCGCGCCGGGGGGCAGGCCGCCCCACCGCAGGTGGAAGGATGAGGCCCCGTTGGCCGAGGGCGGGCGCCCAGTGGTCCGGGGCTCATCGCGTCGCCACCTCGGCATCGCGCCAGTCAAGCACCCGGGGCGGCTCGGGTGCCCCGACCGAAGGCCGCCCGGTCGCTAGCACTCGGTAGTATCGAGTGCTACCGGGGACCTCGGAGCGCAGGGCGACGTGTCCACGGGGTGAGGACGATGCTCGACGAACGCAAGGCGGCCATCCTCCGGGCCGTGGTGGAGGAGTACATCGACACGGCGCAGCCGGTGGGGTCGGGCCACGTGGCCCAGTCCCGCGGTGTCGACGTGTCGTCGGCGACCGTCCGCAACGAGATGGCGGCCCTCGAGGCCGACGGGTTCCTGCGCCAGCCTCACACGTCGGCCGGCCGGGTGCCGACCGAGAAGGGCTACCGCTTCTTCGTCGACCACCTGCGCCAGCCCCGCCTCCCGGGCCGTTCGGCCGAGGAGGTCCGGGCTTTCTTCGACCGGGCCCACGGCGAGGTTGAGCAGATGCTGTCGGAGACCAGCCGGCTGCTGTCCAGCCTCACCAACCTCACCAGCGTCGTGGTGGCGCCGGGCCCGGCCGAGGCCTCGGTGCGGTCGGTGCAGGTGGTCGGGCTGTCGGCGACGGCCGCCCTTGTCGTCACGGTGTTCAGCGACGGCACGGTCGACAAGCACACGCTCGACCTGCTGGCCGCCACGGGCGACGAGCGCCTGGCGGCCGCCAGCGCCCACCTGACCGCCCATTTGACCGGTGTGGCCCGCGACGCCCGCGCGATCGTCCCGCCGACGGGCGACCGTGCGACCGACGCGGTGGTGGCCCGAGCTCTCGACGCACTCCGGGTCCACGATGCCGGCGACCCTGAGCACGTCTACGTCGGCGGCGCGGCCCGGATGGCCCAGGCCTTCGACGCCATCGAGACCGTGCGCGAGGTGCTCGGCATCCTCGAGCAGCAGTTCGTCGTCGTGTCACTGCTCCGCGACGTGATCGACCGGGGGTTGCACGTTGCCATTGGCACGGAGACCGGCGTCGCCCCGCTGGCCGAGTGCGCGCTGGTGGTCGCGCCGTACGACATCGAGGGGGAGCGGGCCGGGACGATCGGCGTGCTCGGCCCCACCCGGATGAACTATCCCCAGGCGCTGGCGGCCGTGGCCGTGGTCAGCCACCGCCTCTCCAACCGTCTGACCGAGGGCTGAGCGAGGACTGAGCGACAGGTGGCCACCGATTACTACGAGCTGCTCGGCGTCTCCCGGAACGCCACCCAGGAAGAGATCAAGCGCGCCTTCCGGCAGCTGGCGCGCCAGCTCCACCCCGACACGGGGCACGGCGACCCGGAGTCCGAGGCCCGGTTCAAGCAGGTGGCGCACGCGTACGAGGTGCTGTCCGACCCCGAGAAGCGGCGCCGCTACGACACGTTCGGGCCCGACGGCGTCGACGGCGGCGGCGCGGCGGCGGCCGACGGGTTCGGCTTCGGCGGCATCGGCGACGTGTTCGAGGCCTTCTTCGGCGGTGGAAGTCCGTTCGGGGGCCGGGGCCGGACGCACGCCGGCCCACCCCGCGGCTCCGACCTGGAGGTCGTCGCCGACCTGGATTTCACCGAGGCTGTGTTCGGCTGTGAGCACGCGGTGTCGGTGCGGACCGCGGTGCCCTGCGCGTCGTGCGGCGCCTCCGGGGCGGCCGAGGGCACCCAGCCGGTCACCTGCTACGAGTGCCAGGGGTCGGGCCAGGTCCAGCGGGTCCGCCAATCGCTGATCGGCCAGATGGTCACGTCGACCCCATGCGCCCGCTGCTCCGGGTCGGGGCAGATCATCACCAACCCGTGCCCGGAGTGCCGGGGCGAGGGTCGGAGGGTCGAGGAGCGGACCTACACGGTCGACATCCCCGCCGGGGTCGACACCGGCTCCACCCTCCGGCTGAGCGGCCGGGGCGCCGCTGGTCCGCGTGGCGGCGCGGCGGGCGACCTGTACGTCCACCTGCGGGTGGCGGACGACCCCCGGTTCGAGCGCGACGGCGTCGACCTGCATTCGACCCTGCACCTGCCGTTCACCCAGGCCACGCTGGGCACCACGATCGAGTTCGAGACCCTCGACGGCACGGAGGAGATCGACGTGCCCCGGGGGACGCCGTCGGGCACCACGTTCCGGCTCCGGGGCCGGGGCGTGCCCCACCTCGAACGGCGCAGCCGCGGCGACCTGCTCATCGACGTGGTGGTCGACGTCCCGACCGACCTCTCGGAGGAGGAGGAGGACGTCGTCCGGCAGCTGGCCGAGCTTCGGGGCGAGCCGGTTGCGCCCTCGGTGAGCGGGCTGATCTCCAAGCTCCGCTCCGCGTTCAAGTAGCGGCCGTGGGCGCGGCGGTCACGCCGTTCACCGCGCGGGCGCACGTCTTCGTGGTCGACCTCGACGCGCCCCGGCTCGCCGACGATGACCACCACCACCTGGCCCGGGTGCTGCGGCTCGGCCCGGGGGCCGAGGTGACCGTGGGCGACGGCGCCGGTCGATGGCGTCCTGGCCGGCTCACCGACGGCCCCGATGTGGAGCCGACCGGCGACGTGGTCGCCGACCCACGGCCCTCGCCGCCAGTGACCGTCGCGTTCGCGCTGGCGAAGGGTGACCGGCCGGAGCTCACGGTGCAGAAGCTGACCGAGCTGGGCGTCGACCGGATGGTGCCGTTCACGGCCGAGCGGTCGGTGGTCCGCTGGGAGAGCGCCAAGGCCGGCCGTCAGGTCGCCCGGCTGACCGAGATCGCGCGCCAGGCGGCCATGCAGTCGCGTCGGACGTGGCTGCCGGTGGTCGACCCGCTGGCGTCGTTCGCGGTGGCGTCCACGCTGCCGGGGGCGGCCCTGGCCGACCGTGACGGCGACCCTCCGAGCCTCGCCCACCCGACGGTGCTCGTCGGCCCGGAGGGCGGGTGGGCGCCCGGAGAGCGTGCGGCCGGATTGCCTGCCATCCGCATTGCTACGTTGGTCCTTCGCGCAGAAACGGCAGCAATCACGATTGGTGCCGTTCTGACTGCGATTCGTGCGGAAATCGTGGCAGAATCACGGAGTGTCGACGCGCCACGCAGCTAGGGAACTCGCGTTTCGTGCCATCTGGCGCAATGGCGTCGCGCGTGGGCGCACGCGCAGTGATTGTCGGCGCCCTCGATCAGTGCATAGAGTAGGCAATCGTCACCTCCGAGCCGATCTCGGGGGTGACCGCATGGGTCTGGCCGTACTTCTGGGGAACGGCCAAGGGAGGAACACCATGGACAGCGATCTCGAGGTCGAGCGCGAGAGCGGCTACGCGGCCAAGGTCGGAGCCCGGCTCCGCTCGATCCGACGCCAGAAGCATCTATCTCTACAAGACGTCGAGGCGGCCTCGGAGCACGAGTTCAAGGCCTCTGTGCTGGGCGCCTACGAGCGGGGGGAGCGGGCCATCTCGGTACCGCGGCTCCAGCGGCTGGCCCGGTTCTACCGGGTGCCGGTCGACCAGATGTTGCCGAGCGACGACGAGCTGGGCATCCGCTCGGCGTCCGGCGACGAGCACGTCGTCGACCTCACCGAGCGCCTGCGGGGCTCGCGCCGCGACGACCGTCCCGTCACCATCGACCTGGGCGCCGTCGAGCAGCTGGGCGGGCAGGAGGGTGAGATGCTCGCCCGCTACCTGCGGATGATCCAGGTGCAGCGCGGCGACTACAACGGACGCATGCTGACGATCCGGCGCGAGGACCTGCGCGCCGTCGCCTGCATCCTCGACTGCCACCCCGACCAGGTGCCCGCCCGGCTCGACAGCCTCGGGCTCTGTCTGGTCCGGTGAGAGCGGGGCGGTAACGGACCCGCGGCGCGCGACCGGACCGGTGGCACCCTTCGGGGTGTACGTCCACGTGCCGTTCTGCGCCGCCCGGTGCGACTACTGCGCGTTCGCGACCTGGACCGACCGCCACCACCTACAGCGCGCGTACCTGGAGGCGTGCCGCACCGACGTCGATCGTTCCGTGGCCGCCGGCCTGCCGGCGGCCACGAGCGTGTTCGTTGGCGGCGGCACGCCCTCGCTCGTCGCGCCCGAGGGCCTCGTCGCGGTGCTGAACGGCATCCCCCGGGCCCCGGATTGCGAGGTCACCGTCGAGTGCAACCCTGACACCGTGACCGCCGAGCTCATGGCCGCATACGTCGCCGGCGGCGTGACCCGGATCAGCCTGGGCGTGCAGTCGATGGTCGACCATGTGCTCGTGGCCCTGGGCCGGACCCACGACCCGGCCAACGTCCGCCGGGCGGTGGCCATCGTCCGGGACGCGGGCATCACGACCTTCAACGTCGACCTGATCTACGGGGGCAGCGGCGAGTCGCTCGACGACTGGCGGCGGACCCTGGACGGCGCCCTCGCCCTCGAGCCGCCCCACGTCAGCGCCTACGCGCTGACCGTCGAGCCGGGCACCCCGCTCGCCGCCGACGCCGCGCGCCACCCCGACGACGACGACCAGGCCGAGAAGTACCTGATGGCCGCGTCAGCGCTGGAGGACGCCGGCCTGGCCTGGTACGAGATCTCCAACTGGGCCCGGCCCGGGCACGAGTGCCGCCACAACCAGCTCTACTGGTCGATGGGCGAGTACCAGGCCTTCGGGTGCGCCGGGCACTCCCACCGGGACGGGCGGCGGTTCTGGAACGTCCACACCCCGGACCGCTACATCGACGCCGTGGCGGCCGGCCGGTCACCCGAGGCCGCCGGGGAGCGGCTGGACGCCGGCGAGCGCCGGCTCGAGGCCCTGCAGCTCGCAGTCCGCACCCGTTCCGGCGTGCCGGCGGGCGCGCTCCCGGTGGAGGAGCTGGGCGACCTGGTCGAGGTCGGGGCGGACGACCGGGCGGTGCTCACCGTCCGAGGCCGGCTGCTCGCCAACGAGGTCGCGCTGCGGCTCCGCTGACCCCTGACCGGGGGTCAACACGATCTGGAGGTCGCGACACCCCGGTGGGAGACTCCCCGACCATGCCGCTCCACCCCTCGATCCAGGAGTGGGACGCCAACGTGTACGCAGGCGACCCCCTCCGCTTCCCCGGGTACGACGAGCGGCAGCGCGCCCTGCCGGAGAGCGGGGAGGCCGTCCGCACCGGGAGGACCGAGCACTACGCGTACATCGACGGCTGCTTCGACGTGCTTGGCGGCAGCATGGGCGCGGCGGCGGGCGAGCGGGTGGTCCGGGCCTACGACCGGGCCCGCCACCTGGGCCTGCCGATGGTCCTGTCGACCCGGACGGGCGGCGCCCGGCTGCAGGAGGGCATGATCGCCCTCGCCCAGCTGGCCCGGACCGCCTCGGCCGCCGGCCGCCATGCCAGGGCGGGCCTGCTGTCGTTGGCCGTGTACGGCTCGCCGACGACCGGCGGAGTCCTGGCGTCGTACGGGTCGCTTGTCGACGTCCGGGCCGCGATCGAGCGGGCGGTGATCGGGTTCGCCGGGCCCCGGGTCGCCGAGGGGGCGCTCGGGATCACGCTGCCGGCGACGTCCCACACGGCCGCATCGGCGTACGAGCACGGTCTGATCGACGCTGTCGTGGCGCCGGACGAGGCGGCCGACTGGGTCGACGTGGCCCTCGGCCGGCTCGACCGCGGCCTGCCCACCCGGCCGCTGCCCACCGCGACCGGGCCGGCGGCTGAGGGCGCGTGGGGCGAGGTCCTGTGGGCGCGGGCGGTCGGCCGCCCGACGGGCATCGACCGGGCGGCCCGGCTGTGCACCTCGTGGCTGGAGCTACGGGGGACCGATCCGGTCGTCCGGGCCGGCCTGGCGACAGTGGCCGGGCGCCGGTGCGTCGTGGTGGCGACCGACCGGTACCACGGCGCCGGCCGCCCCCGACCGGCCGGTTTCCGGCTCGCCCAGCGGGCGGTGGCCCTGGCCGGGCGCCTCGGCCTGCCGGTCGTCACGCTGGTCGACACCCCGGGCGCCGACCCGTCGCCTGCCTCGGAGGCCGACGGGCTGGCCCAGGAGATCGCCCGGACCTTCCTCGCCTTCGCCGAGTGCCCGACGCCCATCGTGTCGGTATGCGTGGGCGAGGGCGGCAGCGGGGGCGCGTTGGCGCTCAGCTACGCCGACCGGCTGCTCATCGCCGAGCACGGCGTGTTCTCGGTGATCGCCCCCGAGGGGGCGGCGGCCATCCTCGAGCGTGACCTGACCAAGGCGGCTACCGTGGCCGACTCGTTGCGCCTGACGTCGGCCGACATGGTCGACCTCGGGATCGTCGACGGGGTCGTCCCGGAGGGGCAGTCGGCGCTCGACGCCGCCGTCGCCGAGGCGCTCGACCAGGCCGAGGTGGGGGAGCGGGAGTGGCGGTTCGCCCGCGCCACCGACAGGTGGCTGAGAACTGTGGACACGAGCGTCCCGGAGGGCCACGAGCGTCCGCCAGAGAGCCGCCGCGTCACGGATCGGGGGGCTCGGGGTCCGGCAACGTGAGCTCCTGGCCGGGGACCAGCAGGTCGGGGTTGGCGGGATCGACGAGGCGGGACCGGTTCGCCTCGACCAGCGCCCGCCAGTAGCGGTCGACCGCCCGCCCCCGCTCGCCGCCGACCACGTCCTCGGCGATCGACCAGAAGGAGTCGCCGGGCTCGACCACCCAGCTCGTCGGCTCGCCGACCGGCGGCGCGGGACCGGGCGAGGGCGACCACCTCGCCGGCGTGGCCGGGGGGGCGGGTCCCGAGGCGGGCGGGCCCGAGGCCGGGTCGACCCGGGTCATCGTCGCCGCCGGCGGCGGTGCGTCGACCCGGGTCATCGTCGCCCGACCGGGTGCCGGGCTCGGGCTCGGGCCGGCCGGTCCTGCGCGGGTCATCGTCGCCACCTCCGCCTCCGGCCCCGCCGGGGCCGCGATCTCGGTACGCGGCCGCGCGGGGTCCGGGCCCGGGAGCGACGCCACGGCCCCGCCCACGAGCAGACCCACGCCGCCACCGCCGGCGGCTAGCCGGCGGACCAGCCCGGGCGTCACGCGCTGCACCGCCGCCGTCAGCGGGTCCGCCCGCACGACGCCGGCGACGACCACCAGGATCGTCGTGGCGAGCAGGTACCAGGTCGCCAGCACGGCGGCCGTCCGCAGGGCGGCGAGGACTGCGTCGACCGACGAGGCCCGCTCGACCCAGGCCCACAGGGCGTCGACCGACTCGACCGGCAGGCCGAGCGGCCCGGGCCCGGTGGCCCGGAGCACACGGGCGACGACGACGAGCCCGGCCGTCCACAGCGCCAGGCGGACGGCGGAGGCGATCCGGGACCGCATCACCCCGGCACCTCGACCGTCGTGGACCCGCCGGCGCCCACGTCCACCAGCAGGCGGTCGCACCCGGGCGCGCCGGCCTCGGCCCGGATGTCGACCCCGCCCTCCACCCGGCGGCTCGACGTGACCGTCACCGGCTCGCCCTGAGGCGCCCAGCCGGCGAACACGAACACGTCGCCGGTCGCCGGCCGGAGCAGGGCGGGGGACACGCCGCCGTCGCAGTCCCAGTCGCCCACGGCCACCAGGTCGCCCGGCGCGCCCAGGGTGAACTGCGCCGGCCCTGCCGTCACGGTGCCGCCCTCGACGACCAGGCCCTCGGGGCAGCCGTCGCCGTCCACGTCCGCCGCCGGCGCCGGGGGAACCGGCGGCGGGCACTCCGGTGGTGGGGTCGCTGCGGCGCCGGTCGAGGCGTCCGCCGCCCGGTCGGTGCCGGGGGCGTCGGCCGTGCGGGCCCGCACCGTCCATGCGCCCGCGACCAGAAGGACGGCGGCTGCGGCAGCTGCCCCCACCAGCGTCCGGGATGCCCGGCGGGCCGGCCCGGGCTCCGCCGCTGGACCGGCGGGCCTGGCGC
>JBKPHT010000114.1:0-3215 GCA_046730015.1 Actinomycetota bacterium | reverse complement strand
CTCGTGGCCAGCGCGGCGGCGTGGAACCGGCTGATGAACCCGGCCCCGTAGAACCCGACCCCGACCGTCATGCCCGGACCTCCTCCCGGCGGCGCAGGCTAGGTTGACGGCGTGCTGCTGACCGAGATCGACCACGTCGCCGTCGCCGTCAACGACCTCGAGGCGGCCATCGCCTACTACCGCGACACGTTCGGCGCCGAGGTCGACCACCGCGAGGTCGTCGAGTCCGACGGCGTCGAGGAGGCGCTGCTCAAGGTGGCCGACAGCTATGTCCAGCTGCTCACCCCCACCCGGGACGACTCGCCGGTGGCGAAGTACCTCGAGCGCAAGGGCGAGGGTCTGCACCACGTCGGCTACCGGGTCGACGACTGCGCCGCCGCCCTCGACGCCGTGAAGGCGCAGGGCGGCCGCGTCATCGACGAGGCGCCGCGGCCGGGCAGCCGGGGCACCACGGTCGCGTTCGTCCACCCCAAGGGCGCGTTCGGCACGCTGATCGAGCTCGTGCAGGAGTAGCGCGACGCCCAGGCGTCGCGCACCTGTAACCCCACCGCGCGTTGCATCTTCTGTAAGTTCCCGGCATCTGGCGCACCGTGAGGGGAGCGCCCAAAGACACCAGGAGTTGCCGTGGAGCCGACAGGTCCGCTGGTACCCGCCTACCCCGCCACCCTCGAGGTGGACACGCCCGATCGGATCGCCAACTGGCGCCCGCTCGTGCACTGGCTGCTCGCCATCCCGCACGCGATCGTGCTCTACATCCTCGGGATCGTGTCGGGCGTCGTGGCCTTGATCTCGTGGTTCGCCATCCTGTTCACCGGCAAGCTGCCGGAGGGCATGGCCAACCTGCAGGCGCTGTACATCCGGTACACCAACAGGTTCAACGTCTACGTCTACTTCATGCGCGAGGAGTACCCGCCCTTCTCGTTCGAGACGGTCGCCGCCGACCCGGGCGACGACCCGGGTGTGCGGACGACGGTCGTCCCCGAGCTCGAGAACCGCAACCGGCTGACGACGGCCTTCCGGTTCATTCTCGTCATCCCGCACGTGATCGTGCTGGCCCTGCTGGGCATCGCGGCATTCTTCGCCGCGATCGTCGCCTTCTTCGCCGTGCTGTTCACCGGCCACTGGCCGGAGGGGCTGCAGAATTTCGTCGTCGGCGTCTTCCGGTGGAGCACGCGCGTCGCCGCGTACTACACGCTGCTCACCGACGAGTACCCGCCGTTCAGCCTGGACTGAACGACGGGCGGCTCGCCAGAGACGGGGGTCAACCCGCCGGGGGGACCATCACGTTGTCGATCAGGTGCACCGTGGCGTTCGCGGTCTGGATGTCCGGGACGACCACGGTGGCCTGACCGCCGCCGACGGTGATGGTGTCGCCCTCCGCCGAGATCGGCAGGGTGGCGCCGGTGAAGGTCTCGACCTCGGTCAGGCCGGCCAGGTCGGCGGCCGACAGCTCCTCGCCGGCGACGACGTGGAAGCCGAGCACCTGGGTGAGCAGCCCGGTCGGGTCGGCCAGGGCGGCGTCAAGCGTCGCCGGGTCGAGCGCGGCGAACGCGCAGTCGGTCGGGGCGAACACCGTGAGGGCCTCGGCCGAGTTGAGGGTGTCGACCAGCCCGGCCTCGCCGACGGCGGTGACCAGGGTGGTCAGCACCGGGTTGCTCGACGCGGCGGTGGCCACCGGGTCGTCGGTCATGCCGGCGAGGGTGCCCTCGTCGGGGCCCGACTCGACGGCGTCGACCAGGGCGTCGGGATCGCAGATGGTGGCCGGGTCGACCGCGGCGGCGCCCGCCGGCGCGTCGGCGGCGCCGGACGGCTCGGTGGTCGTGGTGGCGCTCGCGTCGTCATCGCCGCCGTCCGAGCAGGCCGCGGCCAGCAGGGTCAGGGCGAACAGCGCGGCGAGCGCCTTGGCAGCACGGGTGCGGAGCATGGATCTGGTCCTTCCGGGACGGGGTTGGGGGGCTCGCCCGCGGTGGGCGAGATCGGGTCGGCGGCCGGGCGCCGCCACGGACGTCACTGGTCCTCCTCGACCGTGACGACCAGCGACATCCAGCCGCTGGCGCCGTCGGGCAGGGTCTCGGACCGCTCGGCGGTCTGGGTCTCGCCGGTGCCGTCGACCGCCCGGACGGTCAGCGTGTGGCGGCCGGGGGTGGCGTCCCAGTCGAACCGCCACTGCCGCCAGGCGTCGTCGCCGACCGCGGCGGCCATATCGACCGGGCGGAACGGCCCGTCGTCGACCCGGATCTCGACGGCCTCGATGCCGCGGGTCTGGGCCCAGGCCACGCCACCGACGGCCACCGGCCCCGCGGCGACCCGCTCGAGGCTGCGCGGGGTGTCGATGCGGGCCATCGGCTTGATCGGCGCCTGCTCGGCGTAGCCGCGGGGCACCCAGTACTGGTCGAAGGCGGCGAAGGTCGTGACCTCCAGCTCGGTCAGCCACTTCGTCGACCCGGCGTAGCCGTAGATGCCGGGCGTCACCAGCCGGGCCGGGAAGCCGTGGCGGAGCGGCAGCGGCTCGCCGTTCATGCCGACGGCCACGAGCGACGGCCGGTCGTAGGCGGCGGCCAGCGGGAGCCCGCAGGTGTAGCCGTCGACCGACCGCCCGACGAGCTGGTCGGCCCGCCGGGACGGGCGCGCGCCGGCGAGGAGGTCGCGGGTGAGCACGCCGAGCCACCGGGCGTTGCCCACGAGGTCGCCGCTGATCGGGTTGGAGACGCAGGTCATCGTGATGTCGGCCTCGACCAGCTCCTGGTCGAGCAGCTCGGCGAAGGTCAGCTCGTACGGCTCGGCCACCATGCCGGTCACCCCGAGCGTCCAGTCCTCGGCCCGCTTCTGGGGGACGCTGAGCGCCGTGTCGATGCGGTAGAAGTCGGCGTTGGGGGTGATGAACGGCGCCACGCCCCCGATGCCGGCCTCGGCGGCCGCAGGGATGGCCGGAAGGGGCCGGGCCGGGCGGGGCAGCCGGACGTTCGCCCGCGACTCGGCTGCGCTGAACCGGCTGCGGAGAGCCCGGCCTCCCGCCCCGGCCAG
Organism: Actinomycetota bacterium; assembly: GCA_046730015.1. GTDB lineage: Bacteria > Actinomycetota > Acidimicrobiia > Acidimicrobiales > VFJN01 > ZC4RG19. The sequence goes on along the minus strand of JBKPHT010000114.1, from coordinate 191 downwards.
GGCGGCGGCTCCGGCGACCCCGGCGGCGAGGCCGAGGAACGCCCGCCGCGTCCCCCGCCCCCCGGGGGAGGTGGGGGCGGAGGCCGCGGGGGCGGTGAGGGTGGCGCCGGGGGCCGTCCCGGCGGTCGGGGGGACGAGCAGCCGAAGAGCGGCGGCGCCGGCGAGGCCGGCGGCCACGCTCGGCACCGCGA
>JBKPHT010000113.1:0-3456 GCA_046730015.1 Actinomycetota bacterium | reverse complement strand
GAGGATTCGTGACGCGTGCTCGGTCGTCTTGTCGGGGTCGCCGCGTAGGTACGCGATGCGGGCGTGGGCGAGGGCGAGGCGGGCGGGGAGGTTCGCCCTGCTGGCGGCCCTGCCGACCGATGGCTCGTGCGGCTCGTCGGCGGCGTGGGCGAACGCGCGCTCGGCGGCCTTCAGGAGATCCTGGCCCCGTTGCACGTCGCCGCCGAGCAGGGCGGCTCGGACCTGCGCCAGCAGCAGGCGGGGCCGGGAGTCGACCAGCTCGGGGGGCAAGGCCGCGAGCCACCGCTGTGCCGTCGCTTCCTCGCTGCTCACGTAGAGGGCTTCGATGTGTTCTTCGACGAGCCGCGCCGCCCCGGTGGTGTCCTGCGCTGCCAACATGTGCCGTAGGGCGTCGTCGACCAGCCCGTGTTCCTCGTGCCAGATGGCGGCGTTGCGGTGCAGCTCTCGCAGCCTGTCGGGCCGTTGCTGGTGCACGCGAGCGCGCAGCAAATCAGCGAAGAGGTGGTGGTAACGCCACCAATCCCGTACCTCGTCCAAGGGCACCAGGAACAGGTTCGCCCGCTCGATCGCCTCCAGCATCGCCTGCCCGTCGGTGCGGCCGGTGACGGCATCGCACAGCGGTCCCGACAGGCGGTCCAGCACCGACGTCTCGAGCAGGAACTCTCGCACCGGCTCGGGTTGCTGCTCGAGCACCTCCTCGGTCAGGTAGTCGAGGACGTGGCGGTGGCTGCCCGAGAACGACTCGACGAACCCGGCGACGTCTGGTTGAGCGGGCAGCGAGATCGCCGCCAGTTGGAGACCGGCGGCCCATCCCTCGGTACGTGCCACCAGCGCCGCCACCGCGTCCCCGCGCAGGTCCAGCCCGGCGGCCTCGCGCAGCAGCGCCTCCGCTTCCTCCGATGTGAACACCAGGTCGGCAGCGCGCAGCTCGGTGAGCTGGCCACGGACGCGCAGCCGGGCGAGCGGTAACGGCGGGTCGGCACGGGCGGCGAGAACCACGTGCAGGCCCGGCGGCTGGTGCTCGAGGAGGAACTGCAGCGAGGCATGCACGGGTCGAGCGTCGATCACGTGGTAGTCGTCGAGGACAAGGAGCGCGTCGCCGTCTTCGGCGGCCAGCTCGTTGACCACCGCGGTGGCCACACCCTCGAAGGAGGCTGGCGCCGGCGGAGCGAGTAGGGGGGACACGCGCTCGGCAAGCCCGGGCCTCACGCGATCGAGCGCGGCGAGCGTGTGGCGCCAGAATCGCACTGGGTCGTTGTCGCCGGCGTCCAGCGACAGCCAGCCGACGAGCCGCTCGCCTCGTTGGCTCCAGTCGGCGAGGAGTGAGGTCTTGCCGAATCCGGCCGGCGCGGAGACCAACGTCAGCTCCCGCGTCGACCCGTCGTCGAGTAGGCCAACGAGCCGTGGGCGGGCCACGAAACCCGGCGAGGGTCGCGGCACGCGGAGCTTGGTTGCCAGCAGGTCAGGCCGGCGGTTGGTTACGTGCTCGGGGGTCTTGTCGGGCGTGTCGGCCATCGCCCTCCACCTGCTCACCGCCGAAGCGCCAGAGCACGACGCTACTGCCTTCGGCCTGGAACGAGTCGCTGGCAGCCCGGCAGGAACTACCCCCAAGGACCCACTTGTGGGTGACGACTCGTCCGCGCCGGCGCAGTGGGCTGTGATGGTGAGATACGAGATCCGTGTCGAGGGGATCCTCGACGAACAGTGGTCGGCCTGGTTCGACGGGATGCAGATCACGTCCGAACCCGACGGTGTCACGATGATCGCGGGCCCGGTGACCGACCAGGCCGCGTTGCACGGCCTCCTCGCCAAGGTCCGCGACCTTTGCCTGCCGCTGATCTCGGTCCGTCGCCTCGACCCATGAGAGCCGAGCGCGGTAGCAGTCTCGTGCTCGGCGAAGAGCCCACCCGGACGCCCACCTTCGTGTGATGACCATCGCAGGGCCCGTCCGTACGGTCGCTGGCATGACCACCAATCACGCATCTGCGATCCGGGTCGAGGACCTGGCCAAGACCTATCCCGGCGGCGTCGAGGCGGTGAAGGGCATCGACTTCACCGTCCCTCCCGGCGAGGTGTTCGGGCTGCTCGGCCCCAACGGCGCGGGCAAGTCGACGACGGTCGGCATGCTCACGACCACCATCGCCCCCACCGCCGGCCGCGCCGAGGTGGCGGGCTTCGACGTCGCCCTCGACCCGATCGGGGCCCGTCAGGCCAGCGCGGTCGTGTTCCAGGAACCGGTCGTCGACCGGGGCCTCACCGGGCGCCGCAACCTCGAGGTCCACGCCCGGCTGTGGGGCCTTGACACCGCCGGCACCCGGGAGCGCATCGCCGCGGTCGTCGACCCCTTCGGACTCGGCGAGGTGATCGACCGGCCCGTCGACAGCTACAGCGGCGGTCAGCGCCGCCGGCTCGAGATCGCCCGCGCGCTCCTCTCGGAGCCCGAGGTGCTGTTCCTCGACGAGCCCACGGTGGGCCTCGACCCCCGCTTCCGCTTCGAGCTGCTCGACCTGATCGCCGGTCTGCGGGCCTCGGGGGGCATGACCATCCTGCTCACCACCCACTACCTCGACGAGGCCGAACAGCTCTGCGATCGCGTCGCCATCGTGCACCAGGGCCGCATCGTCGCCCTCGACAGCCCGGCCGCGCTGCTGGCCCACATGGGCCGCGAGCTCGTCGAGCTGCGCCTCGATGGCGACGTGTCGACCGCCGTGTCGTCGCTGCGGACCCAGGGTCTCGCCGGCGACGACGCGTTCGCCGTCGGCGCCACCCTCCGGGTGCCGGTGCACGACCGACCGGCACGCGAGGCGATCGCGACCATCAGCGACCTGGGGTTGGCCGTCACCGCCATCTCCGCCCGTCCCCCCACCCTCGCCGACGTCTACCTCCAGCACCCCGGCGAGTCGCTCGCCGCCTGACCGGTTGGGCGTCGGCGCGGCGGCGCCGCCGCCCGACCGCGACCCATCCCGAACTTCGATCAAGGAGAACCAATGACAACCGTCACCAGCACCGTGGCAGTAGACACTCCGACGGCCGCCCGGCCCCGGTCCCGCACGGGCGGCGTGGCCGCCGTGAGCACCCTTGCCCGCCGCCGCTTCGCCATTAGCGCGCGCACCCCCCGCGAGCTGATCATCCCGCTGATGGCACCGTTGCTGTTCGCGATGGTGGTCGTGCCCGCCCTGGCCGACACGTTCGGCACCGCGGTCGGCGGCGTCGACTACATGACCTTCGTGGCCGTGGCCACGATCGGGCTGCTCGTGCCGCTCAGCTCCATGCAGTCCGGCCTCGGGGTGGTCGTCGACCGGCTCGGCGGCGGCCTGCGCGACCTGCTGGCCGCGCCCGTGTCCCGGCCCTTGATCGTGGCCGGCAACCTCGTCGTCGCCCTGGTGCTCAGCGGCCTGCAGGTGGCCGTGTTGCTCGGTGCGGCCGCCATCCGCGGCGCCGAGTACGACCTCGAGG
>JBKPHT010000112.1:0-22089 GCA_046730015.1 Actinomycetota bacterium | reverse complement strand
GCATCGTGCCGGGGGGAGGGCCCGGCGGTGGGCCGAACGCCGGCGCCGCGGCGGGCCCCGCGGCCGCCGCCGCGGCCGGGCGAATGCTGTCCGTCCACTGCGATCCGTCCCACCACCGCTGGTCCGGACCGCCGCTGGGATCTGGGTACCATCCGGCCGTCACGGCCCAGCACGGTAATCAACCGGCAATGGCCCCGGCGCGCGCCCCACGGGGCATGCTGGCGGCATGGCAGCGCGACCGCGACCGGCCGTCATCGGCGCCGCCGACCACAGCGGATGGGCCGAGCTGGTCACCGTCGGTGCCGGCACCGCCGGTGCCGCCGTCATCGACCGGCGCCGCTGCGAGCTGCTCGGTCCCGACGTGCCCCGGCAGCCCTACCACGCCGCCGACGGGCTGGACGCCGCCGCCGCCGAGGCCCTCGTCGAGCGCGTCACCCGCGCCGCGACCGCGGGCGCGGCGGCGGCGCTGCGCGCCCTCCGCGACGACGTCGCCGGCGAGCACGAGGTCGTGGCGCTCACCCTGCGGGCCGACGGGTCCGACCTGCCGGCCGGCGTCGCCGACGTGCTCGCGTCCCACACCCTCATGCACGCGGCGGAGGGCGCGCTGTTCCGCGACGCGCTGGCGGAGGCCGCCGCCGAGCTGGGCCTCGCCGTCGCCCGCCACCTGCGGGGCGAGTCCGACGTCGCGGCCCGGGCCGCCCTCGGCCTCGGCCGCGCCGACGTCGACGCGGTCCTCCGGGCCTGGGGCAGGGACCTCGGCCCGCCCTGGCGCAAGGAGCACCGCGAGGCGGCCGCCGCCGCGCTCGGCGAGCTGCTCCGGCACGCGCCGGCTGCGGGCGCCGGCGTCCGCGCTCAGTCGAACACGACCGTCTTGCGCCCGTAGACCAGCACCCGGTGCTCGATGTGGGCCCGGACGGCCCGGGCGAGCACCACCACCTCGAGGTCGCGGCCCTTCCGCCGCAGGTCGTCGACGTCGTCCCGGTGGCTCACCCGGATCACGTCCTGGTCGATGATCGGCCCGTCGTCGAGCACCGCGGTGGCGTAGTGGGCGGTGACGCCGATCAGCTTCACGCCCCGCTCGTGGGCCTGGTGGTAGGGCCGGGCGCCCTGGAACGAGGGGAGGAACGAGTGGTGGATGTTGATGATCCGGCCGGACCACTCGTCGCAGAACCCGGCCGACAGGATCTGCATGTAGCGGGCCAGCACCACCAGGTCGACCCGATGGCGGCGCAGGACCTGGCGGACCCGCTCCTCCTGGCCCGCCTTGTCGCCACCGACGATCGGCAGGTGGTGGTGCTCGACGTCGAACCAGTCCGCCGCGTCCGCGTGGTCGGGGTGATTGCTGATCAGCACGCCGATGTCGACGTTCAGCTCGCCCTCCCGCCAGCGGTGCAGCAGGTCGTGGACGCAGTGCGGCTCCTTCGAGGCCAGCAGCCCCACCCGCGGGACCGCGTCCGACCAGCCCAGCACCCACCGCATGGCGAAGCGTTCGGCCACCGGCCGGAACGCCGGCCCGACCTCGTCCCGGCCCAGGTCGAGGTCGTCGACCTCGAACTCCACCCGCTGGAAGAAGGCCTCGTCGGTGTGGTCGGTGTGTTGTTGGAGGTCGACCACGTTGCCGCCGTGCTCGGCGACGAACGCGGTGGTGGCGGCGATGATGCCGGGGCGGTCGGGGCAGGCAACCAGCAGCCGGGCGGTGGTCGACGGGGTCACGGCACGGCCCCCGGCTCAGCCCGCCGGGGGCGCGTCCTCGTCCAGCACCTGGCGGGCGAGCCGCTTGGGCGCGACGAGGGTGTACGAGGTGCGGACCCACTCCTCGACCTGCTCCCACCGGTCGTCGCCGGCGTCGTCCCCGACGGTCACCGACACCCAGCCGTGGCGGCCCAGGCCGTACCCCGACGGGCTGGCGCCGTCGTCGGTGGCGACCACCGCGGCCGCCTCCTCCTTGGGGAGCTTCACGGTCAGCGAGCCGGCGTCGTGGCTGGCGAACACGAAGTTCTTGCCGTTCACCCGGAACGTCGGCTCGCCGTCCCAGGCCTCGATGTCCACCCGGACGGCCTCCGGGAGCCGGGCCACGATCGCCTCGAGGCGGGTCATGTTGTCCATGCCCGGCATACTCTGCCGCGTGGAGCAGCGTGCCGTCGGCTGTTACCCCGGATCGTTCAACCCGCCGACCATCGCCCACCTCGCGGTGGCCGACGCGGCCCGGCGCCAGGCCGGGCTCGACCGGGTCGACCTGGTGCTGTCGACGGTGGCGCTGGGCAAGGAGGACCTGGCGATGCCGCCCGTCGAGGCCCGCCGTGAGGTGCTGGCCGCGGTGGCGGCCACCCGGCCGTGGCTCGGCGTCGTGGTCACCGACACGCGGCTGATCGCCGACGCAGCCGCGGGGTACGACGCGGTGATCATGGGCGCCGACAAGTGGGCCCAGGTCCTCGACCCCGCCTGGTACGGCTCTGTCGCCGCCCGCGACGAGGCGGTCGCCCGCCTGCCCCGGGTGCTGGTCGCCCCCCGGGACGGCCACGGGCCCGAGATCGCCGGCCACGGCGCCGAGCTCCTCCACCTGCCCGACCACCTGGGCGAGGTCAGCGCCACGGCCGTCCGCCACGGCCACCACCGGGCCCGGGCCTGGCTCCTCCCCGAGGCCGCCGCCTACGCCGCCCGCACCGGGGCGTGGCCGGGCTGGTCCGCCGGCCCTACGCCCCCGGGGTGAGCTCGCGCTCGATCGCCGCGGCGAGGGCGGCGATGTCGTGGGCGCCCTGGTGGCGTTGGCCGTTGACGAAGAACGCCGGGGTGCCGGCGGCGCCGCTGGCGTCCGCGCTCTCGACGTCGCGGGCGACCCGCAGCGTGTGGCGGCCGGTGCGGAGGTCGTCCCGGAACCGGGCCATGTCGAGGCCGAGCTCGCCGGCGTAGCCGTACAGGTCCCCGAGGGTCAGGGAGTCCTGGCGCTGCATCAGCAGGTCGTGCATCGGCCAGAACCGCCCCTGGGCGGCGGCCGCCTCGGCCGCCTCGGCGGCGAGCTGGGCGTGCTCGTGCACCTCGGTCAGCGGCAGGTGGCGAAAGACGAACGTGAGGTCGTTACCGAACTCGGCGGCGAGCTGGCGCACCACCGGCTCGGCCCGACCGCAGTAGGGGCACTCGAAGTCGCCGTACTCGACCAGCGTGACGGGGGCGTCGACCGGGCCCCGCAGGTGGTCGACCTCGGGGTCGACGGGGTCGGACAGGTCGACGATGGGCGGTGCCAACCGCCCGCCGCCGTCGGCCCGGGCCGCCGCGGGCAGCCGATGGACGATCCTGAACACGGCCCAGCCGGCGGCCGTGGCGATGACCGAGGCGGCGAGGATGCCGAGCTTGGCCTCCTCCAGCGCCCGGCCCTCGAAGGTGATGTCGGCGATGAGCAGCGAGACGGTGAACCCGATGCCGGCCACCGTGGCCCCGCCGACGAGCTGGGGCCACGGGACGGTCCGAGGCAGGCCGAGGAACCACGGGCGGGACACCAGCCACGTCGCCCCGAGGATGCCGAGCGGCTTGCCGACCACCAGCCCGACGACGACGCCGACGAGGATCGGCTCGGACATGGCGTGTCGGATGACGTCCGCCTCGAACGTCACCCCGGCGTTGGCCAGCGCGAACAGCGGGACGACGAGGTAGCTGGTCCACGGGTGGAACAGGTGCTGCAGCCGCTCGTTGGGCGAGATCGCGGTGGCCAACGTCCGGCTGGCCGAGCGGGCGTACTGCGGGGTGGGCTCCTCCCGGAACAGACGCCAGACCGCGCCCGCCCGGGACAAGGCGTCGCGGCTGGGCGGGTAGGCGGTGGCGAGCAGCCCCATCGCGACGCCGGCAATCGTGGCGTGGACGCCCGACGCCAGCATCGCGCCCCAGATGCCGGCGCCGACCAGGAAGTAGGGGACGCCGTGGCGGACCTTGGCCTGGCGCATGACGATCACGACGGCGAACAGCCCGACCGCGACGGCCAAGGACATGGCCTCGACGGCGTCGGTGTAGACGAGCGCGATGACCGCCAGGGCGACGATGTCGTCGACGATCACCAGCGTGAGCAGGAACGTCCGCAGCCGGGGGGTGGCGCCGCCGACCAGGGTGAGCACGCCGAGGGCGAACGCGGTGTCGGTGCCCATGACGATGCCCCAGCCCCGGACCGACGGCTCGCCGGCGTTGATCGCCAGGTAGATGAGGGCGGGGGCGATCATGCCGCCGACGGCGGCGAGGACCGGGATGGCGACCCGCCGGCGCTCCCGCAGCTCGCCCATGTCGAACTCGCGCCGGATCTCCAGCCCGACGACGAAGAAGAAGAACGCCATCAGCCCGTCGTTGATCCAGTGGCGCAGGTCGAGGGAGAGGGAGCGGTGGCCGAGGTCGATGGCCAGCTCGGTGGTCCAGACACGCTCGTAGCTCGCCTGCCAGGGGGAGTTGGCCCAGACGAGGGCGGCGACCGTGGCGGCCAGCAGGACCACGGCGCTGGCGTTCTCGGTGGCGACGAACTCGCGCACGGGCGCCAGGCGCCGGGTCCACGGGGTGATCTCGGGCGCGGGGGCCGGGGCGGGGGCGGCGGGCACGGTGGTGGCGATGAGGTGTTGTACCGCAGGCCGGGCCGGACGACACCGTGACCGATCGCTAAGGTGTGGCCGTCCAGGGGGGCGAAGCGAGCTCTGCAGGGGGCGGAGGGGACGGGACGTCCGCACGGCGGCAGAGCTCGCAACCACTGGCCCCGCGAGTGCCGCCTGCCGCCTCCGCCGGTTCGGCGTCTGTGACCGCGTCCTGGCGCGGTGAGGGACGCCAGTCGGCGGGTGGGGTTACGGCACCGTCGGCGCGGGCGCGGGCACCGGCGCGACCGGGCCGTCGGCGGGGCCGGGCACGGCGACCTCCGCCGCCGGCGTCCCCGCTGGGCGGGTCCGCAGGGGGAGGGTGAGCACGCTGGTGGCCAGGCCGCCGGCCACGACCAGCAGGGCGATGCGGTCGAACCCGTCGAGCAGCGATCCGGGGCTCGCCGCTCCGGACAGGAACGCGATGGCGACGGCAACGCCCAGCGTCCCGCCGAACTGGCGGATCGCCTGGTTGGCGGCCCCGCCGACGCCGAGCCGGTTGGGCGGGAGCGCCTGAGCGGTCGTGCTCGACAGCTGGGGGAAGCACAGCGCCACCCCGACGCCGGTGAGGATCTGGGCCGGCAGGTAGTCGGTCAGGTAGTGGGACTCCAGCCCGGTGAGCGCCAGCCTGGCCAGCCCGCCGGCGGCGTAGACGAGGCCGCCGGCGACGAGCAGCGGGCGTTGGCCGACGCGGCCGGCCAGCCGGCCGAGCCGGGGGGCGAGCAGGCCGACGAGCAGGGGGCCGGGGCTGATGCCGAGCCCGGCCTCCAGCACCGACCAGCCCCACAGCTCGGTCAGCAGCAGGTACGAGCCGAAGAACATCGACGTGAAGGCGACGCCGAAGGCGAACGTGGCGGCGTTGGCCCAGGCGTAGTTGCGGATCGAGAACAGCGACAGGTCGAGGGCCGGCGCGGGGGTCCGCCGCTGGTGGGCGACGAAGGCGACGAACAGCAGGGCCCCACCGGCCAGGGCGGCGACCGTCCGGGGGTCGAGCCAGCCCCATGAGTTGCTCTGCACGACGGCCAGCGAGGCCAGGGCGGCGGAGCCGGCGATGGCGACGACGCCGGCGAGGGCCGGGAGGCGGGTGCCCGGGTCGGTCGACTCCCGGAGCGTCGGGCGTCCGGCGCCGACGGTGAGGAGGCCGGTGGGCACGTTGATGAGGAACACCCAGCGCCAGTCGGCCACCTCGATGAGCGACGCCCCGATGGTCGGCCCGACCGCGCCGGCGAGCGCCCCCATCGCGCCCCAGACGGCCACGGCCGACGGGATCCGGGCCGGCGGGAACGCCCGGAGCACCAGCGCCAGCGACGACGGGATGAGCGCGGCGGCGCCGACCGCCTGGACGACCCGGAAGACGACCAGCATCTCGACCGTCGGAGCCAGCGCGCACGCCGCCGAGGCGAGGGTGAAGACGGCCGATCCGGCGAGGAAGACCCGCTTGTGGCCGACGCGGTCGGCCAGCTTGCCGGCCGGCACGAGCAGGGCGGCGAACGTGATCGTGTAGGCGTTGAGCACCCACGACAGCGCCGCGGGGGTGGCCGACGAGAAGGTCTGGCTGATGTCGGGGAAGGCGACGAACAGCACCGTCGTGTCGAGGAAGGTGACGAACACGGCCAGGCCCGACAGCGCGAGTGTCCGCCGGGCGTGGCGGTCGTCGGCGACCGGGACGGGATGGGGCATGGGCTGACCCTTCGAGTGGGTTCTGTTGTGCAACGCACCCTACGGGCGTTGAGTTCTATCAAGCAACTAACTACGCTGGGTGGCGTGCGACGGAAGAGCTTCGACGACATGCGGTGCTCGGTCGCCCAGACCCTCGAGGTGGTGGGCGAGTGGTGGACGTTCCTCGTCGTGCGCGACCTCTTCCTCGGGGTGCACCGCTTCGACGACATCCAGCGCCGCCTGGGCATCTCTCGCAACGTGCTCACCGAGCGGCTCGACCACCTCGTGACCCACGGCGTGGTCGAGCGCCGGCCCTACCAGGACCGGCCGCTCCGCCACGAGTACGTGCTCACCGACAAGGGTCGGTCGCTGTGGCCGGTGCTGAGCGCCCTGCGGGAGTGGGGCGACCGGTGGGCCGCGCCCGAGGGGCCGCCGGTCGAGGTCGTCCACCGGGGCTGCGGCGGCCACCCCCGGCTCGAGCACGTCTGCCCGGAGTGCGGCGAGGTCGTCCGCCTGGGCCAGGTCCGGGCGATCGCGGGACCCGGCGGCGACCCCGACGAGCCGATCCTGCCGGCACGGCGACCCGAGCCCGCCGGCGAGGTGCCGGTCGCCTGATCGGCCGGGTCAGCCGGGCGACGCAGTCGACGCGGGCGGTGCCGCAGCCGGCGGCGGCGTGATCGTGACCGCGGCGCCCAGTCCGGCCAGGTCGTAGGCCAGGGCGAGGCGGGGCCCGCCCGGCACCGAGGTGATCTCGACCCGCACTGGCGCGCCGACCGCGTCGACGGTGACGACCAGCGTGGCGGCCACGGGGTCGGTGCCCCGTTCGATCACCCCGAACACGTCGGCGGGGACGGTCGCCGCCACCCGGCGCCGGCCGAGGTCGTCGCGGCCGGCCTCGGCGTGGTCGGTAGCGGCGGCCAGCCAGGCGGGGAGGAGCGCCGCGCCCTTGGTCGGCGCCTCGGCGTCCGACAGCGAGGGGACCGGCTGGTAGCCCCTGTCGTCCAGCCGGTCGCGGCGGTCGGCCGAGCGGCCCCACACGGTGGCGCCGTCGGTGACGGTCTCGACCGCCCGGCCTCCCGCGGCCACCGCCACCTCGTGGACCCGTCCGGCGGCGAGGGACACCTCCCCTTCGACGGTGGAGTCGACGGCCAGCCACAGCATCGGCCGGACGACGCTGACGTCGGTGGCGCTGGCCGTCCCCCGGTAGGTGAACGACCCGGCGTCGTCGAGGCGCGACGCCGCCATCGCGAACGCCTGGCGGGGCGTGGGCGGTCGGGTGGTGGCGGTCGTCGACGGCTCCGGGCGGGCGCTGGTGCCCGGTGACTCGGATGGCGTGGCGGTGGAGGGCCCCTCGTCGCCCCCGCCGGCCAGCACCACCCCGACCCCCGCGGCGGCCACCACCACGGCCACGAGCACCGCGAACACCGCTCGCCGCCGCCCGCCGGCTTGCCGGCCGAGGTGGCGAGGCACCGCCGGGGGCGGTGGAGCGACGCGCTCGGCCGGACGGGCGACACGCTGAGCCGGCGTCACCGCCTCGACCGGCTGGGCGGGCTCGGCGGCCAGCTTCGTAGGCCCGTCGGGCTGGGCCAGCGGTGCCGCCGGTCTGGCGGGCTCGGCGGCCTGCTTCGCCGGCCTGGCGGGCTGGGCCACCGTCCTGGCGGGCTCGGCGGCTGGCATCGCCAGCCTCGTGGGCTCAGCCACCGGCTCCGCCGGCCCGGCGACCGCGGGCTTCGTGGTCGTGGCGGGCTCGACACCCGGTGGGCGGCGGCCCCGGCGGGATGCGGCGCCGGCGATCAGGGCAGCCCCGGCCGCAGCCACCACGACCGGGGCCGCACGGCGCAGCGCGCGGCGGGCGGTTGTCCCCTCGCCCCGAGTGCCCCAGCCCATCGTCCCGTCCCCCATCCACCAGCGTGACGGCCGCCCCGCGGCACCGTCCGGCTCCGCAAGATACGCGACCGCCGACCCCCTCCGTGACGGTCGACCGGAAGCCCGGGGCGTCAGGGCGTGACGGGCAGGCAGGTGGGACCGCTGCCGGTGGCGTCGGCGACCCGATGGAGGATCGCGGACGCCGGCACGATCGTGACCGGGCCCTCGCCGGACGCCTCGCCAGGTGACACGTCGTCGGCGGTGCCGTCGACCAGCAGGCTGTAGTCCGCACCGGCGGGCGCGGGCCACAGCAGGGTGGCGGCGGGCCGGGCGGCGAGGTTGGCGCAGGTCGTGCGGCCGGCCGGCATCGTCAGGCGCTCGCCGTCCCGGTCGACCTGGACCGACACCACGTGGGGCCGGCCGTCCCCGCCCACGGTGACGAGGAACGCGCCGGGCCCGAACTGGTCGATGCGCTCGCCCAGGCCCGCCAGGTCGACCTTCACCGTCATGGTCCCAGCGTACCGAGCGACCCCCGTGGCCGAGATCACACCGCGTCGACGTGCCGGGCGAAGTGGCCCATCACCGTCGGCCATCCGCCGGCGAAGCCCTGCCGGGTCTCCTCGCCCGCGGGCCCGAGCCGCTCGAAGAACCGGTGCTCGACGGTCACCCGGGTGCCGTCGCCCTCGGCCGCGAAGGTGACCTCGACCTCGGTGGCAGCGTCCCAGTCGGGCGCCCGCCAGGTGAAGACGATGCGCCCCGGCGGGTCGCAGGCGATCACCTCGCCCACCGTCAGCTCGTCGGCGTCGACGAACTGCTCGTAGAAGCGCCCGCCGACCCGCGGCTCCAGCGTCACGCCGGCGGCCCGGTCGCCGCCGTAGGCGTAGCCCTCGTGCCGCGGCCACCAGCGGTCGATCCCGGTGGTGAACATGTCGAACGCGGCGGCCGGCGGGGCGGCCACGACGACCCCGTGCCGGGCGATCACGCGCGGTCGCGGCGGTCGGCCGCGGTGAGGTCGTCGACCGCGTCGCCGAACCGTCCGAGCGCCGACGACCAGAGGTCGGTGGCGTACCGCCGGAGGGCCTCGAGGCCGCTGGGATCGAGCTCGTAGAGGCGGCGGGTGCCCTGGCGCCGATCGACGACCAGGCCGGCGTCCTTCAGCACCTTGAGGTGCTGGGACACCGCCGGCCGGCCGACGGTCATCCCGTCGGCCAGGGCGCCGACGGGGAGGGGGCCGTGGCGGAGCCGCTCGAGGATCGCCCGCCGGGTCCGGTCGCCGAGCGCGTCCAGCGCGGCGGTGCCGGCCGGGTCTCCCGCCGCCGAATGTGCGTCTTGACTAACGGTTCGTCTGGACTTACCGTGCGTTGTCACTGACCAAAGCCTCCCACACACGAAGGAGATCGTCATGAACAGCCCTGTGACCTGGTTCGAGATCACGTCACCCGACGCCGGCTCGCTCCGCACCTTCTACGCGGACACGTTCGGGTGGAGCCCGCAGCAGGTCGGCGGTGGCATCGACTACGCCACCGTCGAGCCGGCCGAGGGCGGCATCGGCGGTGGCATCGGCGACGGCCCGGCCCAGGCCATCTTCTACATCCAGGTCGACGACCTGCAGGCGACGCTCGACCGGGTCGAGGCCGGGGGCGGCAAGACGGTCGTGCCAGTCACCGAGATCCCCGACATGGTGACGTTCGCCCAGTTCGCCGACCCGTCGGGCAACGTCGTGGGCCTCGTGAGGTCCTGACGGGACGGGCGTCAGGCCGGCGGCCGCCACATGGCGTACAGCGGCGGGCAGTCGGCCACGGTGAGCTCGCCGATTGTGACGAAGCCGTGCCGCTCGTACAGGGCCCGGTTCCGGCGGGACGTCGCCTCGAGGTAGGCGGGCGAGCCCTCCCGGTCGGCCCTGGCGAGCACGGCCCGGAGCAGCCTCCTTGTGGTCGGGGCGGCGATGATCGTCGCCCGCGCCGGGGGGCCGGGGCATGGGGAGAACGCCTTACCCACGCCTCAGATCGTGGGTGCGTGTGCAACTGTTCTGCTACGGGAAAGTCTCGTGACGTTCGTATCGGGTGTACGCTGGGGTCATGGCCGCCGACGCCACCGATGCCACGGATCCCGCCGATGCCCTCGAGACCGACCTGATGTTCATGTTGTCCCAGGCCGGCCACGCACTGATGACCGAGTTGACCGCGGGCCTGGAGTCAGTCGGCGTGACGCCCCGGTCCCACGCGGTGCTCAAGGCGGCGCTGGCCGGCCGCCAGACCCAGAGCCAGCTCGCCGAGCAGTGCGCGCTCGACAAGACCACGATGGTGGTGACGGTCGACGCGCTGGAGCGGGCGGGGCTGGCCGAGCGGCACCCGTCCAGCACCGACCGTCGGGCCCGGATCATCGCCGTCACCCCCGCGGGCCTGCGGGCGGTGGCCGAGGCCAACGCCGTCGTCGAGCGCATCTACGACGACGTGCTGGCCGCCCTGCCGGTCGCCCGGAGAGAGGCCTTCGTCGACGCCCTGGTCGAGCTCACCGCGGAGCGCGGCCGCCTGTCGACGCCGGTGGCCTGCGAGTCGGTGGTGCGGCGGCGCTCGCAGCGGGTGGCCCAGGTACCGGGTTGATTCTCCCGTGGTCGGCGCCATCGCCCTGGCGGTGGCCGTGCTCCGGCCCATGGGGGCGGCGGCCCCGACCGGTGCGGCCGAGGAGCCGGACCTGAGCAGCGAGGCGGCCGCCGGCTGAACGCGACGGATGTGACGTCGGTTTCATGTCGTGGACGCTTTGCTACTGTCGCGCGCGTCAGTCGGCCACGCGGAGGAGCGGATGTCGAAGGGTGTCCTCGGGCACGGCTCGGCCGGAGCCCCGGGGCCGCTCGGCGACGCCTCCGCCGCCCACCTCCTGACGACACTCCTGGGCGACTACTGGTACGCGGTCACCGCGTTCGTCCCGTCCGCCGCGCTCGTGGCGCTGCTCGCCCAGTTCGCGGTGGGTGAGGCGGCCGCCCGGGCCGCGCTGAGCCGGCTCACCCGCATCGGTCGCCTGGAAGGCACCCGGCGCGGGCGGACCACGGCTTACCGGCTGGCCCCGGCGCTGCTCGGCCCGGCGCACGCCCACGCGCAGGAGCTCATGCGGTTCGGCATCGAGCCGCGGACCTGGGACGGCCGGTGGACCTGTGTCGCCTTCTCGATCCCCGAGTCCGAGCGCCACCGGCGGCCCGCGCTCCGCCAGCGCCTGCGCCAGCTGGGGCTCGGCCCGCTGTTCGACGGCCTGTGGATCACGCCGTGGGCCCCGCTCGCCGATCTCGACCGGGCGCTGACCGACGTGGGCGTCGCCCACGCCGCGGTGCTCCGGGTCCGGGAGGTGCCGCGGGCCGCGGGCGCCGACCTGACCGGCGCCTGGGACCTGGCGACGCTCCGGGCGGACTACGACCGGCTCGTCGCCGACCTGGCCGGGCTGACGGACCGGGTCCGGCGGGGCGAGGTCGGGGCGGCCGACGCCCTCGTCGCCCGGACGGTCGTCACCGCCCGGTGGCGGGCGCTGGCGCTCGGCGACCCCCGCCTCCCCGACGAGCTGCTGCCGGCGGACTGGCCGCTCGCCCAGGCCCGCCGGCTGTTCGGCGAGGCGTACGACGAGCTGGGCCCGCTCGCCGAGCTGCGGGCCCGGCAGGTGGTCGGTGCCGATGCGGCCTCGGAGTGGCCGCCGCCGCGGGCCCACCGCGTGGCCGACGTCTTCCGCGACCTCTGACCGTGGCCTCCAACCTCGGGGTCAGGCCATTGTGCTAATGCCGGCCGACCTATTGTTGCTTGTTCAGGACGTTATTCGAAATGCAGCCTGTCTTGTCACCCGATCGGAGACAGTTCAGATCTCGACTCGACAAGTTCTTACCAGAGCAAACGCCGGGGATCCTTTGGGCGTATGCTCGCCAGGGGGCATGGCGTTGGAGGGGAACATGGCACGCTGCGACTCGCGGTCGACCCGTGCACACCGCACGCGGGAACCGTCCGGCTCCGACCCACCAGCGGCCGGTTCCCGGGTGGTCGGCCCCGTCCGAACCCGGGTGGCGGTCGTCGTCGTCGGGGGAGCGGACGCCGCCGCGGGTCCCGCCCTGCCGGCCGGGGCGCCGCTGATCCAGGTCGTGGGCCAGGCGCCCGTGGGCTCGTCGGCGCGGGCGCTGGTGGCGCGGGTGCGGCCCGACGTCGTGCTGCTCCACGTCGAGCAGCCAGGCGCCGACGTGGATGGCGCCATCGACGAGATCCAGGCCGAGCACCCCCCGGCGAGGATCGTCGTCGTCGGCCGGCACCGCAGCGACCGGCGGGCCGGTGACGGGGCCAGCGGCGTGGTCGTGACCGACGGCGCGTTCACCGACGTCGTGGCCGGCATCCGGACGGCCATGGCCGGGGCCGCGCCGGTCCTCCGCAACGGCCAGCGGCCGGGCCTCACCCGGCGTGAGGACGAGATCCTGCGGCTCGTGGCGCTCGGCCACACGAACAGCGAGATCGCCCAACGACTCGGGCTCGCGGCCAACACCGTGAAGACCTATTGGCAGCGGACACTCCACAAGTTGGCGGCGAGAAACCGCGCCGAGGCCATCGCCCGAGCCCACGAACTGCGCCTCATCTGACGCCAAAGTAAGTCCGTTCCGGATCACCGCTCATGCAACATACGACCGGGGCCCACTCGATCGCATGACGCCCGGTCACCCATGGGAGGCGGAGGCTGTCAGCGCGGCTGCATCCCGTCGCCCGGCCAGGCGGCGGCCACCGCGGCCAGCGCGTCGACGACCGCGGTCTCGTAGGCGACACGGAAGGTGGGGGCGCCGGTGCCGGGGCGGACCCGGGGCGGCAACTCCAGCTGGGCGCCCGCCAGCCGGGGCAGGTTGACCGGGTTGCGGGGATGCTGGCCGCGGAGCCGCTCCGGGATCGCCTCCAGGTCGTCCACCACGGTGAACCCGTCGCCCAGCGCACCCTCCAGCTCCCGGCGCAGGCCGGCCGCCAGCCACCGGTTCTGCCCGCCGACCAGCAGCGTCGTCCACATGTCGTCGCGCCCGTAGCCGTGCACCGCCACCACGGCATCGACATGGTCGACGAACCGGGCGAGCGCCGGCGACGCCGCCGGGTCGAACGCCACGGACGGCAGGTGCCACGACAGGTCCGGCGGCTGGCGGACGGCGTACAGCGACGCGCCCGACCGCTCGGCCGCGGCCGCCGCGATCGTGTCGGTGCCCCGCTCGAGGCTGCCGCCGTGGAACGCCATCAGCCCGAACCGGCCCCGCAGCTCGCACACCTCCTCCACACCGGGGTGGGCGAGCAGGTCACCGAGCATGGCCCGCCGATGTTAGGCGGTCGGCCTCCCGGCGGGTCAGCAGACCGCGCGGACGTACGGGTAGGGGTTGACCGCCGCGCCGCCGCCGGGGTGGATCTCGAAGTGCAGGTGCGGCGTGCCGGCGGCGTTGCCGGAGTCGCCGACGTAGCCGATGAGCGTGCCGGCCTCGACGTGGCCGGCGCCAACGTTGGCGTAGGACGACAGGTGGGTCCCGTAGTAGGTGTTGCCGTTGTCGCCGAAGACCCACCACGAGAGCCCGCCCAGGCTCGAGCCCCGGTGCTCGACCCGTCCGCTCACCGGGGCCACGGTGGGCGTGCCCCGGGCGGCCAGCATGTCGACGCCCTTGTGGGTCCGGCCGCCGGACCGGGCCGCACCCCACGTGTCGGTGAAGCTCACCGGGCCGTCGACCGGGCAGATGATCTGGCCGGCGGCGATCTGGGCCTGGCGGCGCTCCTCCGCCGCCCGCGCGGCGTCGGCGATCGCCTTCGCCTCGGAGGCGGCCTCGAGCGAGGCCGCGATCTCCGCCTGGCGGGCGGCCAGGGCCTCCGCCTGCGCGGGGTCGGCGGCGACGCCCTGGGCGAGGGCGGCGTTGACGACCGACACGAACTGGGCCTGGTCGCTCACCGCGGCGTCGAGGTCGGCCAGCGCGGCCGCGGCGTCGGACCGGGCCGTCTCGGCCGCGCTCAGGGCCTCCTCGTGGGCCGCCTGCAGCGTCTCGAGCTCGTCGAGCGCCTTCTGGTAGCCGGTGAGGTCATCGGCCGACTGGTCGGCCGACAGGTCGAGGATGTGCTGCTTGACGGTGGCGTCGCCGAGCGTCTCGGCGCTGAGCACGTCGAGGGCGCTGGCCGAGGGCGGGTTGGTGAACGCGTCGATGACCGCGGCGTCGCTCTTGGCGGTCTCCGCGTCGATCAGGAACTGGACCTCGGTCACGGCGGCGTCGGCGGCGGCCAGGTTCTGGTCGGCGGTCTCGACCGCCGACCTGGCCATGGCGAGCTGGTCGAGCTGGTCGCGGATCTGCTGGTCGAAGCCCTCGAGCACGGTGATCACGCCGTCGTCGCTGAGCCGGGCGACCTCGACGAGCGTCCAGTCGGTCGGCAGGTCGCCGTCGGACGGGGCCTCCTGCCCCGGTCCGGCCGGGGACGCGCCGGCGCCGGCGGGCAGCGCGAGGACGGCGAGCGCGACGACGATGGGGCCCCAGCGGCGGACGGCCTGCGTGCGGACGTCCAAGATTCCTCCTCGGCGGCGGTGACCAGCTCCCGTTCCCCAGGGCGCCCGGGTTCCGGTTGACGTTGAACCGTAACAACCGGGACGCAGTGGTGTCACGACACCGGAAGTCGATGTTGACGTCGGGTTCATATAGGGCTACGTTCCGCCGGTGAACGCAGCTGCATGCCGTCGGTCGCGACCGGCGGGTGACGAGCGGTGACGACCGTTCGTGGCGTGGGGGCGGGGACCCCTTCCCGCCCCGCCCCCGCCCACTACCCTGCTGACGTGGCGCTCGACGTCGATCCGGTCCGGGAGGCCGCCGCCGACGGTGGCCAGCGGGCGGGCCAGGCCGCCGGGGGGCGGCTCCTCACCGCACGCGGTCTGCGCACCCGCGCCCTGCTCGTCGAGGCGGCCAAGCAGGTGTTCGAGGAGATCCCGTTCGCCGAGAGCCGCATCACCGACATCACCACCGCGGCCGGCGTGGCCAGCGGCACCTTCTACACGTACTTCGACTCCAAGGAAGAGATCTTCCGCGAGGTCGCGGCCGGCGTGCTCGACGAGATGTCGACCGCCATCCGCCGCGACCCCGACAACACCGAGGGCGACCTCATCCGCGACATCGAGTACGCCAGCCGCCAGTTCTTCCTGGTCTGCGTCCGCAACCCCGGCATCGTCCGGTCGATCGAGCAGGTGGCCCCCGGTGACACCGAGGTGGCCAAGGCCCGCCGGTCGACCGTCATCAACAACGTCAAGCGCGGCGAGCGGTGGATCCGCCGGCTCCAGGCCGAGGGAATCTGCGACGACATCGACCCCTGGCAGACCGCCATGGCCCTGCACACGATGAACGTCCGCGTGGCCTACGACCACCTGCTCACCAGCGGCGGCGACCCCGAGGCCGGGATCGACGAGCTGGCGCGGACCGTCACCCGCATCTGGGCCCGGACGGTCGGCCTCGAACGGGTCGAGTCCGGCACCGACCCCGCCACCTGACCGGCCGGCCCCGCGTCTGCCATTGTGGCGGGTGTCACGGGAGGCGCGATGACGACAGGACCGTTCGAGTTCCGGGGCATCAACCACCTGGCCCTGGTCTGCCGCGACATGGCCCGCACCGTCGAGTTCTACTCGGGCGTGCTCGGCATGCCGCTGGTCAAGACCATCGAGCTGCCGCTCGGCATGGGCCAGCACTTCTTCTTCGACTGCGGCGGAGGCGACTGCCTCGCCTTCTTCTGGTTCCCCGACGCCCCCGAGCCCGTCCCCGGCGTCTCCGCGCCGCGGACCAGGCCCGACCAGGGCGAGCTGACCAGCGCCATCGGGTCGATGAACCACGTCGCGTTCTCCGTCCCCGCCGAGCGGATCGAGGAGTACCGCGACCGGCTCGTCGCCGCCGGCGTCGACTGCACCGAGGTCGCCAACCACGACGACAGCGAGTACGGGCTGAGCAAGAAGATGCACCCCGGGGTGTTCGTCCGCTCGGTCTACTTCCAGGACCCCGACGGCATCCTGCTCGAGATGGCGGCCTGGACCCGCGACCTGGGGCCCGGCGACGTCCGCCACGCCCCCGCCACCGCGGCTTCGGAGCCCGCCAGGCCCTGACCTCCCGCCTGCGGGCCGGGTGGGGGCGTCTGCCCGGTCAGGTGCCGGGGAGCCGCACCACGGAGATGAAGAACTCGTCGATCTGGCGGATGACCTCGACGAACCGGTCGAAGTCGACCGGCTTGGTGACGTAGGCGTTGGCGTGGAGGTCGTAGCTGCGGAGCACGTCCTCTTCGGCCTCCGATGTCGTGAGCACCACGATCGGGATGCGGCGCAGGTCGGGGTCGGCCTTCACCTCCTCCAGCACCTGGCGGCCGTCGCGCCGGGGCAGGTTCAGGTCGAGGAGGATCAGGTCGGGGCGCGCCGCGCCCTCGTGGCCGGAGAGGCCGCGGAGGTAGTTGATCGCCTCCACGCCGTCGTTCACGACGGCGAGACGGTTGAGGACCTTGCCCTCGTGCAGCGCCTCGCGCGTCATGAGCACGTCGCCCTCGTCGTCTTCGACGAGCAGGACCTCGATCGGGCGGACGGCTTCAGCCAGCATCGGAGCTGCCTCTCTCTGGTGGAACGGTGGCGGGTAGTGCGATCTTGAAGGTGGCCCCCGGCGGCGGGGTCGGGTCGAGCCAGATGCGGCCGCCGTGGAACTCCACGATCTTCTTGGCCAGGGCGAGGCCGATGCCGGTTCCGGCGTACTCGGTCCGGTGGTGGAGGCGCTTGAAGATCGTGAAGATCTGGTCGCCGTAGTCGGGGTCGATGCCGATGCCGTTGTCGGCCACGGCGATGACCCACTCCGAGCCGTTCCCCGCCGACGTGGGTTCGGCGCCGTCGGCGAGCGTAGCGGTCACGGAGACCTCCGGCGGCTCCTCGCTGCGGAACTTCAGGGCGTTGGTGATGAGGTTCTGCAGGGTGGCGCCGAGCAGGCGACGGTCGCCGGTCACCTCGGGCAGGTCGCCGACCGTGACCGTCGCGTTGGCCTCCTCGATCGCCGGGCCCAGCACCTCGATCACGTCGCGGGCCACCGCGTCGAGGTCGACCTGCTGGAAGGACTCCGCCGTCCGGCCCACCCGCGAGAACAGAAGCAGGTCGTTGATCAGGTCCTGCATCCGCTTGGCGCCGTCGACCGCGAAGTGGATGTACTCCTGGGCCCGCTCGTCGAGCTGGTCCGCGTAGCGCATCTGCAGCAGCTGGCAGAAGCCGGACACCTTGCGCAGCGGCTCCTGCAGGTCGTGGGAGGCGACGTAGGCGAACTGCTCCAGGTCGGCGTTCGACCGGGCCAGCTCCTCGGCCTGGCGGACCAGGTCGGCCGACGCCGCGTTGAGCTGGTCGACCTCGTCCAGGATCCGCACCCGCATGCCGTCGACGTCCGCGCCGAGGCGACGCAGGTCGGGCGAGCCCTCCCCCCGCACCGTGTGGTGCAGGTCGCCCGCGGCCACCAGCCGGGCGTCCTTCCCGAGCCGCTCGATGGGCCCGACGACCACCCGCACCAGCGCGCCGAAGAACAGGGCGCCCGACGCCACCAGGCCGACGACCTGCACGACCATCACCGCCGTGGCCCGGCGGGCGGCGTCGTCGAGGTCGTCGATGGCTGCGGCCCGCAGGGCGTTGAGCTCGACGTCCACGTCGTCGATCGCGGCCCGCATCCGGTCGGCCAGCGCCTTGCCCTCGAGCGCGAGGGCCGGCGGTTGCGGCAGGCCGGCCTCGTCGGCGGCCACCGCCGGCTCGGCGTAGCCCGTCTCCCAGGCGTCCACCCGCTCGTCCACCATCTCGAGCTCGCGGGCCACGGCGGGCCGGTCGCCGACGAGCTCGTCGAGCCGGTCCCGGGCGGCGCCGGCGGCCTGGCGACCCCGCCGGTACTGCTCGAGGAACACCTGGTCGCCGGTCAGCGCGAAGCCGTGGACGCCGCTCTCCTGGTCGATCAGCGCCGCCCGCAGGTCGCCCAGCCGCACGCGGGACGGGTCGACGCGGGTGAGCAGGTCGTTCCGGACGTCGCGCTGGCGGGACTGCAGCACCAGCTGGGTGGCCAGCGTGCCGGCGAGCACGACCGCCACCACGGCGAGCAGCACCATGAGCCTGGTCCGGAGGGACCAGGCCCTGCTGCCGCGGTCGTCGTCAGCCACGCGGCGTTCCTGCCCCCGCCGGGATCGATGCCAGGCACAGCGCCACGTCGTCCGTCAGGGGTCCGCCGTTGCGCCGCTGCACCTCGGCCAGCAGCCCGTCGAGCAGGTCCGTCGAGGTCGCGCCCCGCTCGGCCAGGTCGTCGACGAGGGCGAGCAGCCCCTCGATGCCGAGGCGGTCGCTGCGGTCGGGCGCGGTCCGGCCCTCGATCAGGCCGTCGGTGTACAGCAGCAGATCGGCGCCCGGGCCGAGGGTGACGGGCACCGGCGTCCACGCGGGGTCCGGCATGACCCCCAGCAGGTGGCCGTGCCCGCCCTCGCCCAGCGCCCGGCTCGGGGCGGCGACGCAGATCGGCGGCGGGTGGCCGGCCAGCAGCAGCACGCCGGACCGGCGGTTCGGGGCGATCGACAGGGTGGCCAGCGAGGCGAACGACAGGTTCTCCACCTCGGTCCGCAGGAAGCGGTCGAGGGTCTCTAGCGCCCGGGGCTGCTCAAGGCCGGCGAGCGTCAGGGCCCGCCACGCGCTACGGAGCCGGGCTCCCAGCGCGGCGGCGTCCGGCCCGTGGCCCGCCACGTCGCCGATCATCACCGTGATGCCGCCGTCCGCCGCCTCGACCGCATCGTAGAAGTCGCCGCCCAGCTCGGCGCCCTCCCGCCCGGCCCGGTAGCGGACCGCCACCTCGACGTCGGGGGAGTGGAGCAGCAGCGGCGGCGTGAGAGCCCGCTCCATCCGGGAGACATCGGCCCGGCGGCGCTCGGCCTCGAACAGGTCGCGGGTGAGGCGCGAGGCCCGCTGCCGCTCGACCGCGTAGCGGACCGAGCGGGCCAGCAGCTGGTCGTCGACCCGCCCCTTGACCAGGTAGTCCTGAGCGCCGGCCGCGACCGCGCCGACGCCCATCCGCTCGCTGGCCGCGCCGGTCAGCACCACGACCGCGGTGTCCGGGGCGTGGCTCACCAGGTGCTCGACGCCGTCGATGCCCTTCCCGTCGGGCAGCCCGAGGTCGAGCAGCACGCAGTCGACGTGGCGGGCCGCCCGGCGGGCGTCGGCCAGCCGGGTCACCCGCTCGACCTCGACGCCGGGCAGCCCGTCGGCCAGCAGCTCTCGCACCAGTAGCGCGTCGCCGTCGTCGTCCTCGACGAGCAGCAGCCGCCACTTCGGTGCCGGGCCGAGCTCGGGCGCGGCCTCGCTGAACGGGTCGGCGGTCGCCGACCGACGGATGCTGGGCGGGGCGGAGAGTTCCTCAGTCACGAGAGCGGTGTCCGGCGGAACCGGGCCCCAGCGCCCGGTGAGTGAAGACGTGCAGCGTGATCCTCCTGGCAGGCCGCAGGCGCCTCGGGCATCCTGCCACGTCCACCGGCGGGTGCGAATACCGCATTCCGGGTAACGCCGCATACCCCTTGTCGAGGGGGTGTGCGCCACCGGCCGGCCGGGTACCCCGGTGGCCACGCGACCACGAAAGGAAGTCGATAGACGATGGCCGACAACTCCGCGCGCCCGCCCGTGCGGGTCGTGCTGGCCAACGACGATCCGATCATCATCGAGGGCCTCCGGGCGATGCTCGCGCCGTTCGACGACCGGGTCGTCGTGGTCGACGTGGCCCTCGGCGAGCCGGACATCGAGCTGACCGCCGACGTCGACCAGCACGCCGACGTCCTGCTCATCGACAGCTTCTCCCGCGCCGCCGGCGGCATCGACCCGGCCGCCCGGGTGCTGGCCCAGGAGCCGGCCTTCGCGGTGGCCGTGTTCACCGACGCCCAGGACCTGCGGCTCATGCTCCAGGCCCTGCGGGTGGGGGTCCGGGGGTACCTGCTCAAGTCGTCGACGCCCGACGACCTCGTCGACATGCTTGTCCGGCTGCGCGACGGCGAGACCGTCATCGACCGCCGGCTGGCCACCGAGGCGACGCTGCTGGCCGCCAGGGCCATCGACCTGGGCGACTGGCCGGGCGCCCACCTGGGCCTCACCCGCCGCGAGGCGGAGCTGCTGGCGCTGCTCGGCGAGGGCCTCACGCCGCGGGTGGCGGCCGACAAGATGGGGTTGTCGACCGAAACCGTCCGCACCCACACCCGCAACCTCTACCGCAAGCTCGAGGTGGGCGACCGGGCTTCCGCGGTGGCCATCGCCTGGCGGGAGGGCCTGGTGCGCTGACCGGCCCGGTCAGTCGATCCGCACCCGGTCAGTCGATCCGCACCCGGTCGATCAGCCGGGGCCGGGGCGCCGGGCCGACCGGCTCGATCCACGACGCCTCCGGGTCGCCGCCGTCGTCGCGGACGGCCCGCCACCGCCGCCGCTTCACCGCCCGGTCGATGCCGATCGCATGCACGGTCAGGGCCCCGTCCGGGCCGACGTGCATCCGCAGGAAGTTCTTGTAGCCGGTGATCCGGGCCGCCGCGAACGCCTCGTTGGCGTGGGCGTGCAGCCCCGGCATGGCGACCGCCAGCGCCAGGTAGGCGCCCATCACCGTCGCCCCCGCCACCGCCCCAAGCCCGAACGCGACCGCGCTGGCCACCACCGCGAAGATCCACCCGTCCCCGAACCATCCGGCCACCGTCACGGCGGCCAGCGCCACCGTCGCCATCATCACCACCTGGGCCGCCAGGTGGACCAGGGCCAGACCCGTCTTGGCCCCCAGCCGCGGCCAGCCCCGGGCGGCCCACGACGGCGTCTTGGCGAAGGCCCACAGGCCGAGCAGCACCAGCAGCAGGAACACCGCGGAGAACGAGTTGCGGAACAGACCGCCGAACAGGTCGAGCCAGTCCCAGCCGGCCGCCGCGTCGGCGAAGCTCTGCCCGGGGTCGGCGCCGAGGCTCCGCAGGCCGAACTGGATCGTCCACAGCAGGGCCACGCTCGCCAGCCCCGGCACCACCAGGAAGCTGGGGTTGCGGACGGCCAGCAGCAGCGCCCGGCTCGACAGCCGGCGCGACCGCTGGGCGTCCGGATAGCGGGCCACCACCGCGTAGTCGGCGACGTCGTCGGGCCGGTCGGGGGTGATGCCGATCGTCGCCCGCCGGGGGAGCTGGTGGGTCGGGTGCAGGAACGCGCCGCCGCCCCCGGCGGTGATCTTGTGGGTGGGGCCGATCTCGCTGTCGTCCGCCCCCCGGTGCTCGTACCGGGAGTAGTGGTGCTGGTCGCCGGCGACGGTGAGCTTCAACTCGATGCCGTTGGGCCGGAGGAGGGTTCGCTCCAGGTACGCGAGGTTCCGGTAGGCCTGCGGGTCGCGATCGAGCTCGGTCCAGGTGGGCACCGCGGTGGCCAGGATCAGCCGTCCGCCGGCCGCCTCCGCCGCCACCCGGCCGAAGAAGTCGAGCTGGGGCTCGTCGATCAGCGAGTCCGACTGGATGTCGATGCCCCACAGCCACCAGTCGTGGGGCAGCGCGACCGCGAAGTAGCTGCGGGTCTGGTTGGTCTGCCAGCCGCCCAGCCAGCGGTCGTCCTGGCCGAACAGCCGCATGAAGCCGGTCAGCCCGTCATACCAGTCGTGGTTGCCCGGGATGGCGTAGACGGTGGGGTGGTCGCGGACGGTCCAGGGCAGCGCTGCCCGCCACGGCCCCTCCAACCTGTTCTCGTAGCCCTCGGCGCTGGCCGCCGGGTACACCTCGTCGCCCCCGAGCACCATGATGTCGCCTCGGGGCAGCGGCTCGTCGTGCCCGTCCACCTCCAGCTCCCGCCGGGCGACCTGGCAGGCCACGGTGGCGGTGGCCTCGAACCCGTCGCCGGTGTCGGCGACGTAGTCGATCCACAGCTCCTGCCGGCCGGCGTAGCGGCGGTCGGGCTCGCAGGCCTTCGACGACTGGAGCTCCCGCTTGTCGAGGAA